>NZ_LABZ01000088.1 GCF_001043955.1 Methylobacterium tarhaniae
GCCTTCGCCCGCGAGGGCGCCGACGTGCTGATCGCCTATTACGACGAGCACGACGATGCCCGGGACACCGCCAGGCTCGTCGAGGCCGCCGGCCGCAAGGCGGTGCTGGTGCCCGGCGACATCAAGGACCCGGCCCATTGCCGCGCCATCGTCGAGAAGGCGGTGGCGGCGTTCGGGCGGGTCGACGTGCTCGTCAACAATGCCGCCCACCAGGCCACCGTGCAGTCGATCGAGGAGATGAGCGACGAGGAGTGGGACGTCACGTTCCGCACCAACATCCACGCGATGTTCTACCTGACGAAGGCGGCGGTGCCGCATATGCGGCCGGGCAGCGCGATCATCAACACCACCTCGATCAACGCCGATACGCCGAGCCCGCAGCTCCTCGCCTACGCCACCACCAAGGGGGCGATCCAGAACTTCACCGGCGGCCTGGCGCAGCTGCTGGCCGAGAAGGAGATCCGGGTGAACTGCGTCGCCCCCGGGCCGGTCTGGACCCCGCTGATCCCCTCGACCATGCCCGAGGAGAAGGTGCGCCAGTTCGGCTCCCAGGTGCCGATGAAGCGCCCCGGCCAGCCGGTCGAGCTCGCGCCCGTCTACGTGATGCTGGCGAGCGAGGAGGCGAGCTACGTCTCGGGGGCCACCGTGGCGGTGACCGGCGGCAAGCCGATGATCTGATCGTTCGGGACGCTGCCCCGGGTCAGGCTCCGGGGCGGCGATGTCGGCGTGGGGAAACTCGCTTCGGCCCTATGCGGCGGCGGCCAGCGATACCCGGAACACCGTCCGCCCGGTCTCGTCGCGGACGTTCATGGCGAGGATCGCGCCGGCGGCCCGGGCCACGTCGAGGGCGCAGGAGCGCAGGGCCAGGACGGCCTCGGCACGGGCGGCGCCGGCATCGGAGAGAACCACCCCGATCGTGTCGCGGGCGTCCCATGTTCCGGCATCGAGGTCGAAGAAGTAGCGGTGCACGGCATGTCCTCCCTGCTCGCCCTGGTCTTGCCGGGCCCGGCGACCTGCGGCCTTAACGCAGGCTAAGCGAAGTCAAGCAAAGCATGGGCCGCTTCGGTGGCGCGCCCGCTGATTCGGTGCGGCTCTCGCTTCAGCCTATCCCGCCGGCGGGAGGGGCCTCAAGCCGTACGCGACACGTCCGGATGTCGCGTCGCCCGAGCGGTCGAGGTCATGTCGTCGAGATCTGGACGGCATCATCGTCAACCTGGAGGGCGGGCGTGCGGTCGCGCGTCCTCGACGGCAGGGAAGGGGCCTGACGCGACGGACGGCCTGCGCCAGGCAGACTTGCGTTGGCAAGCCAACGCTTCGTCCGCTCAAGTTCTTGTTCGGTCGCAGATTTTTGTCGCGAAACCGGCTACCACTTTTGCGAAATCTGCTTAGGCTCGTCTCCCTGGAGGCCCTGCATGAGCTATCGTCACGTCGTCGGACCGCGGACCTTCGTCTTCGCCGACCTCGCCGAGCTGATGGCGAAGGCGAGCCCGCCGCGCTCCGGCGACCGGCTCGCCGGCCTCGCGGCGGGGAGCGCCGAGGAATGCGTGGCGGCGCGCTGGTGCCTCGCCGCGGTGCCGCTCAGCGAGATCCTGGCCCGGCCGCTGATTCCTTACGAAGCCGACGACGTCACCCGGCTGATCCTCGACACTCACGACGCGGCGGCCTTCGCGCGCGTCAGTCACCTGACCGTCGGCGATTTCCGCGAGTTCCTGCTCACCGCCCCGTCGGAGACCCTGGCGGTGATCGCCCCGGGGGTGACGCCGGAGATCGCAGCCGCGGTGTCGAAGATCATGCGAAACCAGGACCTGATCCTGGTCGCCCGCAAGGCCCGGGTGGTCACGCGCCTGCGCAACACGATCGGGCTGCCCGGCACGCTGGCGGTGCGGCTCCAGCCCAACCACCCGAGCGACGATCCCGCCGGCATCACCGCGGCGATCCTCGACGGCTTGGCTTACGGCTGCGGCGATGCCTGCATCGGCATCAACCCGGTCTCGGATTCGGTCCAGGGGCTGACCGGCCTGCTGCACCTCCTCGCCGAGCTGATCGACCGCTTCGCGATCCCCACGCAAGGCTGCGTCCTCACCCACGTCACCACGACGCTGGAGGCGATGAACCGCGGCGTGCCGGTCGACCTCGTCTTCCAGTCGATCGCGGGGACGCAAGGAGCCAATGCCTCGTTCGGCGTCACGCTGTCGGTGCTGAAGGAGGCGCAGGAGGCGGCTTTGGCGCTCAAGCGCGGGACCGTGGGCGACAACGTGATGTATTTCGAGACCGGCCAGGGCTCGGCCCTCTCGGCGGAGGCGCATCACGGCATCGACCAGCAGACCCTGGAGGCCCGGGCCTACGCGGTGGCCCGCGCCTTCCGGCCGCTCCTCGTCAACACGGTGGTGGGCTTCATCGGCCCGGAATACCTCTACGACGGCAAGGAGATCATCCGGGCCGGGCTGGAGGATCATTTCTGCGGCAAGCTGATGGGCGTGCCGCTCGGGGTCGATGTCTGCTACACCAACCACGCCGAGGCCGACCAGGACGACATGGACACGCTGCTGACGCTGCTCGGCGCCGCCGGCGTGACCTACGTGATGGGCGTGCCGGGGGCCGACGACGTGATGCTGAACTACCAATCGACCTCGTTCCACGACCAGCTCTACCTGCGCGAGGTGATGGGCCTGAAGCGGGCGCCGGAATTTTCGGAGTGGCTCGCCCGGATGGGCCTGACCGGTCCCGACGGGGCGCTGCTGCCGGGCGGGGGGGCGCCGCTCCTCGCGGCCGCGCCGGGGCTCGCGGCGTGAGCCGGGAGGACGATCCGGCCGGGGCCTGGCAGCGCCTCGCCGCCCTGACCCCGGCCCGCATCGCGCTGGGTCGGGCCGGGGCCGGCCTGCCGACCCGCGAGGTGCTGCGCTTCGGCCTCGCCCATGCCCAGGCCCGGGACGCGGTGCACACGCCCCTCGACGCGGAGGCGGTGCAGGCCGGCATCGCGGCCCTCGGCTTCACGCCCCTGATGGCGGCCTCGGCAGCACCCGACCGGGCGACCTATCTGCGCCGGCCCGATCTCGGGCGCCGGCTCGACGAGGCCTCGGCCGTCGCGCTCGCCGCGGCGGCCGGCGATCCGGTCGATCTCGCCTTGGTGGTGGCGGACGGCCTCTCGGCCCGCGCGGTGCACGAGGGCGCGGTGCCGCTGCTGACGGCGCTGAAGCCGGCGCTGGCCGGATCCGGCTGGCGCCTCGCGCCGGTGGTGGTGGCGGTGCAAGCCCGTGTGGCGCTCGGCGACGCCGTCGGGGCCCTGCTCAAGGCCCGCGCCGTCGCGGTGCTGATCGGCGAGCGGCCCGGCCTGTCCTCGCCGGACAGCCTCGGGATCTATCTCACCTTCGACCCGCGTCCCGGCCGCTCGGACGCCGAGCGCAACTGCCTGTCGAACGTGCGGGCGGCGGGGCTCAAGCCCGAGCCGGCGGCGTTCAAGCTGCACTGGCTGATCGACCAGGCGCTGACCCGGCGACTCACCGGCGTGGCGCTGAAGGACGAGAGCGACCGGCTGCTAGCGGGGCCGGAGGGGGTGACGTCGATCACTGGCGGCGCACGCGACAACCCTCCCCCCTCTGCAGGGGAGGGTTCACGCGCGCCCGATCCTGAACAAACCTAGAAGAACGACCTGACCAACCCGCTCACCAGCAGATTCCACCCGTCGATCAAGATGAAGAACAGCACCTTGAACGGCAGCGAGATCACCGTCGGCGGCAGCATCATCATGCCCATCGACATCACGATCGTGGAGACGATCATGTCGATGACGAGGAAGGGCAGGGCGATGAGGAAGCCGATCTCGAAGCCGCGGCGCAGCTCGGAGATCATGAAGGCCGGGATCAGGATGCGCAGGTCGATCTTCTCGCCCTCCTGAGGCTTCGGGAAGGTGCGGCTGGCGAGATCCTGGAAGGTCTGGAGGTCCTTCGGCCGCACCTGGGCCGACATGAACTCGCGGAACGGGTCGGTGATGCGGGTGAAGGCCTCCTCCTCGGTGATCCGGTTCTCCTGCAGCGGGCGCACGCCCTCGCTCCAGGCCCGGTCGAAGGTCGGCGCCATGACGTAGAAGGTCATGAACAGCGACAGGCTGACGAGGAAGAGGTTGGCCGGGGTGCTCTGGAGGCCGAGACCCGAGCGCAGGAACGAGAACGCCACCGCGAAGCGGGTGAAGCTCGTCACCATCACGAGCAGCCCCGGCGCCAGGGAGAGCACCGTGAGCAGGGCGACGAGCTGGAGGATGCGCCCGCTCGCCGCGCCGTTGCCGGGCGGCAGGAGCGCGTCGAGGCCCGGGATGCCGGTGACGCCGCCACCGCCCGCCGCACCCTGCGCCAGGGCGGCGCCGGCGGGGAGGAGCAGGAGGGCGAGCGCCCCGAGAACGAGAGGGAGGCGCCGGCTCACTGGACCACCAATGCCTCGACGATCAGCTCGCGGATCGCCCCCTTGGTGCGCAAGGACACGCGCTCGTTCAGATCCTCGCGCAGGTGCTGCAGGCCGCTCGCCCCCTCGATCTGCGCCGTCGAGAGCGTGCGCAGATAGGCGATGATGTCGGCCTTGATCTCCGCCACCGTGATGTCCGGGGTCGGCAGGCTGCCGGTCTTGAACACCACCGAGGATTCGAGCCGGATCCAGGAATCGGCCGGCTCGGCGAGGTTCGTCACCACCGAGCCGACGCTGCGCAGGGTCAGGTCGCCGGTGTAGTTCAGCACCTTGGCGGCCTTCTCGTGCTCCTGCGCCTCGCGGGTCTTCTGGTCGACCGCCTTCTCGACGCTCGTCATCAGGTACAGGCCGAGGCCCGCGCCGGTGCCGACCGCCACCAGGGTGCAGAGGGCGAGCGCGCCGATCCAGGCCTTGGCGCCGCCCGTCTTCTCGTCGTTCTTGTCCGCCATCGCGCGCTCCTGGATGTCGCCGTCAGAACGGCGCGACGGTCTCGAAGATCTGCTGGCCGAGGGTCGGCGCCTGCACGTCGGTCAGCCGGCCGCGGCCGCCATAGGAGACCCGGGCCTCGGCGATCTTGTCGTAGTCGATGGTGTTCCGGCGCGAGATGTCGCGCGGTCGCACGATGCCGGCGACGTTGAGCACGCGGACCTCGTTGTTGACCCGGATCTCCTGCGAGCCGCTGATCAGCAGGTTGCCGTTCGGCAGCACCTCGGTGATCACCGCGGCCACCGACAGGCTCAAGTTCTCCTTGCGGTCGATGGTGCCCTGGCCCTTGGTCTCGGTGCCGGAGCGGATGCCGGTATCGGCGGTGGCCGAGTCCTTCAGCCCCGAGACGCCGTAGCCGAAATCGAAGCCGAGGCTCGATTTCTGGCTGCGCGAGCGGTCGCTGGCGTTGTCGAACTGCGCCTTGTCGTTGATCAGGATGCTGACCGTCAGCACGTCGCCGATGTTGCGGGCGCGGGGATCCTGGAACAGGTCTGCGCTCGCCGGCGTCCAGGTCGAGTGGTAGCTGTGCCGGCTCTGGAGCGAGCCGAAGGTCGAGGGCAGGGCCTCGCGCGGGGCGGCGAGCCCGGTGCCGATCGGCGTCAGGACCGGCGGGCGGCCGAACTCGTCGAGCTTGCTCTGGCAGCCGGCGAGGGCGAGACCTGCGACGGCCAAGGGAAGAAGGCGGGCGGCGAGGAGGCGGGCGGCCGGAGCTGGGCGGGTCATCACGATCTCTCGTTGTCCTTGCGGCGGCCGGCCTCGGCCATCTTGCGGGCCAGCGACGCGGCGCGGGAGGCCTCCATCTCGGCGAGCACCGCGCTCGCCGTGCGGGCGTTGAGCTTCACCAGGATCGCCGCGGCATTGTCCTCGGGCATGTTGGTGAGCTGGAGCGCCGCCGCGTCGGCCCGCATCTTGGCGTAGACCGCCACGACGCTCTCGTCGGCCTTGGCCAGGAACTCCTTGCGGCGCTGGACCGCCGCCTCGTACTCGGCGCGCTTCTCCTCCAGGCGGCGGATGCGCTCCTCGACCTGCTTCTCGAGCGCGGCGAGCTGCTCCTTCTGCCAGGCGAAGCGGGCATCGGCCGCCGCATCCGCGATGGTGGCGCAGTAGCCCGTCTTGCCCGGGTCCTTGCCCGCCTCCTTCGCGACGAAGTCCTGGGCGGTCGGCTCCTTGGGGGCGTCGCGGGCGGCGATGGCCCGCAGCGCCGCGTCCTTGGCCGGGTCGCTCGCCGCACCGCCATGGCCGTCGCCGGCCGCTAGCGCCGGGCCCGAGAACGCCAGGGAGAACGCCAGCAGGAGGGCCGTGAGGCAGATCCGGGTCATTGCACGACGAGCTCCGCCTGGAGGGCGCCGGCGGTCTTCACCGCCTGGAGGATCGCGATGATGTCGGTGGGCTTGAGGCCCACCTGGTTGAGGCCGCGCACCAGCGTCTGCAGGTCCGAGCCGCCGATCACGGCCAGCCGGCCCTGCTCCTCGCGGGCGGTGACTTCCGTGCGCGGCACCACCGTGGTCTGGCCGTTGGAGAACGGTGCGGGCTGCGACACCTCCGGCGTCTCGGTGACTCGCACCGTGAGGTTGCCGTGGGTGACCGCCACCGTGGAGATCTGCACGTTGCGGCCGATCACCACCGTCCCGGTGCGCTGGTCGACCACGACCCGGGCCGGCACGTCGGGCTGGATCGTCAGGTCGCCGATCTCGGCGACGAGGCGCGGCAGGATCATGTCGCGGGGGCGCTGGAGCACCACCGAGCGCTGGTCGCGCGGGCTGGCGATGCGGCGGCGGAAGCGGCCGATCGCGTAGGCGTTGATGGCGTCGGCCACCATGGTGGCGGTCTTGAAGTCGGGGTTCTTCAGCTCGAAGATCAGCTCGGGCAGGTCGCGGAAGGCGCCGGGCACCTCGCGCTCGATGAGCGCGCCGTTGGGGATGCGCCCGGCGGTCGGCACGCCCTGCGTCAGCTGCTCGGCCTGGCCCTGGGCGGAGAATCCCGAGACGGCGAGCGGCCCCTGCGCGGCCGCGTAGACGTTGCCGTCGCCGCCCGAGAGCGGGGTCATGAGGAGGGTGCCGCCGCGCAAGGAGGTCGCGTCGCCGAGGGAGGTCACGGTCACGTCGATGCGCGAGCCGGCGCCGACATAGGGCGGCAGGTCGGCCGTCACCATCACGGCGGCGACGTTGCGGGTGCGCAGGCGCGCGTCGCGCACGTTGATGCCCATCCGGTCGAGCATCGATTGGAGCGACTGCTCGGTGAACTGGGCGTTGCGCAGGGTGTCGCCGGTGCCCTGCAGGCCGGTGACGAGGCCGTAGCCGACGATCTGGTTGTCGCGCACGCCCTTGAGGCTGGCGACGTCCTTGATCCGGGTGAAGCCGCCGGTGGCGATCACCGGCGCGGCGGCGTGCGTCGGGATGGCCGGCACCAGGCCGACGGCGAGGGCGAGCGCGACGCGGAGGGCGGCGCGCATCAGAAGCCGCCGATCTTGATGCGGCCGTCCGCCATCACGGTGCCCAGCACGATGCGGTTGGTGTCGGTGTTGCGCACCCGGATGGTCTCGCCGAGACCGCCATTCTGCAACGGCGCCCCGACCGCCGTGATGACGAGGCCGTTCTCCTCGAACACCATCTGGGTCGGCGTGCCGCGGCTGACGAGGCGGGGATCGTCGACGGCGTTGACCGGCACCGGCTCGCCCGGCAGCAGCATCCGGCGGGCGGTGCGCCCGACGATGGCCATCGGCGCATCGATCACCGCGGCCCGGGCCCGGTAGGTCGTCGGGTAGGCCTGGAGCCGCAGCATCGACTCCTTGATCGTGTCGCCCGGATAGATCGTCACGGTCGGCACCGGCAGCAGCATCTCGTCCGTTGCCGCCAGGGCGGTGGGCGAGGGAGCCAGGCCGAAGGCGACCGGGAGGCCGAGGAGCGCCAGAAGCAGGAGGAAGCGCCGGAGAAGGGAACGCATGAGGGTGTCGCGCCGGGAGGAGGGGCGCCGCCGGGGCCGGCGACGAGGCAGTCTCACCGAAGTCGGGGTTTCGGAATTCAGGCTTTCGACGCCCGGTCCGGCCGGAAGCCCGGCCTACCGGATGCCCTTGGAGATCGTGCCCGCCATCTCGTCGACGGCCTGGATCACCTTGGAGTTCATCTCGAACGAGCGCTGGGCGGTGATCAGGCTGGTGATCTCCTTGACGGGATCGACGTTCGAGCCTTCGAGGTAGCCCTGCTGGATCTTGCCGTAGCTCACGTCGCCGGGATTGCCGATCACCGCCGCGCCCGAGGCCGGGGTCTCGCGGTAGAGGCCGTTGCCGAGGGGCTCCAGACCCGACTCGTTGGCGAAGTTGGCGATGGTGAGCTGGCCGATATTCTGCTGCGCCACCTGGCCCTCGATCTTGGCGAAGACCTGGCCCGACTGGTTGATGGTGATCTCGGTGGCGTTGTTCGGGATCAGGATCGCCGGGTCGACGGTGTAGCCCTCGAGCGTGACGAGCTGGCCGGTGGCGTTCTTGTTGAAGGCGCCGGCGCGGGTGTAGTTGACCTCGCCGCTCGGGCTCTGGATCTGGAAATAGCCGCGGCCGTTGATGGCGAGGTCGAGCTGGTTGGCCGTATTCGTGAGCTGGCCCTGGCGGTGCAGGTTGCGGATCGCCGCCGCGCGCACGCCGAGGCCGAGCATCGCGCCCTCGGGGATCGCCTCCTGGCCGGCCTGGTTGGGCACGCCCTGCTGCCGCTCGGCCTGGTAGAGCAGGTCGGTGAACTCGGCGCGTGCCCCCTTGAACCCGGTGGTGTTCAGGTTGGCGATGTTGTTGGCGATGACCTCGAGGTTGAGCTGCTGGGCGGACATGCCCGTGGCGGCGACGGCGAGCGCTCTCATCTTTCGTGAAATCCTCAGATCGCCATGCGGCTCAGTTCGAGATAGGCGGACACGACCTTGTCGCGGATGGCGACCGCGGTCTGCAGGCTCTGCTCGGCGGACATCACCGCCTCGACGACCTGCTGGGTCGAGACCTTGCCCTGGATGCCGGCGATCGAGGCGGCCTCGCCGGCGCGCAGGTCGTTGCGCACGTTCGAGGCGAAGCTCGCCATGATCTGCCCGAAATCGGCCGGCGCGGCGCCGTCGGCGCCCGGCATCGCGGCGCCGGTCACCGGGGGCAGCGCGGCGCGCTGGACGGAGGCGGCCGACTCGGGACGGGCGGATGCCGCGGCCCGGTCGAAGGCCGAGAGGGTGAGGGCCTCGATCATCGGATGCTCATGTCCTCAGGAGGTCGATCACGCTGGCCACCATGGCGCGGGCCTGCTTGATCACCTGCAGATTGGCTTCGTAGGAGCGGTTGGCCTCGCGCATGTCGGCCATCTCGATGAGGGAATTCACGTTCGGCAGCTTGACGTTGCCGTTCTGGTCCGCCGCCGGGTTGCTCGGGTCGTACTCGACCCGGAACGGGGTCTTGTCGGTGTCGATGTCGCGGACCTTGACCGAGGCGGCGCCGACCGCCCGGTCGAGCTCGGCCTTGAAGGTCACGGTCTTGCGCGAATAGGGGTCGGCGCCGGGCGCGTCGCCCGTCGACTGGACGTTGGCGAGGTTCTCCGACACCACCCGCATGCGCAGGGACTGGGCCTCGAGGCCCGCGCTCGCGAGGCGGGAGGCGGCCAGCAGGGGGTCGATCACGATCCGCTCCTCACGGCCAGCTTCAGCATGCGGTCGAAGCTGCGCACCACCCCGACATCGAGATTGTGCTGGCGCGACACTTCGCTCGCCTTCAGCATCTCCTGTTCCAGGCTCACGCTGCTGGAGGTCTCGAGCACGTCCCAGCCGGACTTGTCGGGCCGCACCGGGACGCCGAGGCCGGGGGCGTGGAGATGCGCCTGCGCGGTCGTCGCCATATCGCTGGCAGCGCTGGCGAGCACCTGGGCGAAGGCCCCGGTGTCCCGGGCCTTGTAGCCCTGGGTGTTGGCATTCGCCACGTTGCCGGCGATCACCGACTGGCGCACCGACAGGTAGCGGGTGTGCAGCGAGGCGAGATCGAACAGGTAGATTCCCGTCACGCGAACCCCTCCATGTCCGTCACTCCTTATGTCCCGAAACGACCCGACGCCCGGGCCCTGCCGCGTAACGGCGGGTTTAGAAGCGCTACCTTGCCCGAGGCTGGCGGAGCTGGCGGGCCTCCGGCGAGGCGCGCCCGGCGATGATCCGGCCGGGGAGTGGCCATCCCTGCGCCTTGACAGGGACGGCCACTCCCCGGCACTGGCGCGGGGCACCCGCCCCAGGCTTCCCTCCGCACCATGCTTCCGGCCCTGCTGCCCTCCGAGCCGGTCTTCCTCCCGGTCCAGGCCCGCTACGCGGGCGGCGCGGGGCCGGGCGCGCGCGAGGGCGAGCACGCGATCACCGCCAACAACCGCTGGTCCCGGGTGCAGCTCACCTTCCGCCACCTGCCGGCGGAGGCCTGGTGCTGCCTGGAGGTGCGTCTCGCCTGGGCGGCCGAGGAGGAGGGGGGCCAGGCCCTCGACTTCCTCCTCGCGGGCTTCGACTTCCTGGCCGCCGACGGGTCGAGCCTCGATGTCGAGCACGTGCCCGGCCTCGCCCGCTCCCTGCTCGATCCGCACAGCGCCTGGATCGCCGGGCCGGCCTGCCAGCCCGCCGGCAGCGAGTTCGTCCGGGCGGCGCCGGTAAGGATCGCCTTCGGGGTGCCGCCCCAGGCGCGCGGCCTTTCGCTCACGCTCCGCTCCTGGCGCAACACGGAAGGGGTCACGGTCGCCGAACCGCGCCTTCGTCCCGGTACGCCGCTGGGAGCGGGCGCGTTCCGCCGCCGCCGCCTCGGGCCGCAGCCCGAGCCCCTGCGCCACGGCCTCGTCCCGGGCCTCGGCCTCGTGGTGCGCGGGCAGATCCACGCCGCGCGGCCCGACGAGCACGCCGCGCGGGTCAGCCTCGTCTACCGCGACCGCGACGGGGCGGAGATCCCGCCGCCCTATCCGGGCACCGTCGCGGTGCCGGGGCTGGGGGCGAAGCCGGGTACCGAGGAGCCGGGCGAAGGGGCGAGGCCGGGCGAAAGGGCGAGGCCGGGCGAAAGGGCGAGGCCGGTCTTGGGCGCGGCGATCAACCTGCCGGCCCAGCCGCAGGCGCGCCGCTTCACCCTCGACCTGGAGCCGCCGCCGGGCGCGACCTCCCTCGATCTCGGCTTCTGCACCTGGGAGGAGGAGGGCGAGCGTCTGCCCGTCGTGGAGCTGCTCGGGCCGCCGGAAGTGGCGCTCGAGGATCGCTTCCGGCTCGAGAGCCTGTGCGGCGACGACCTCCTCGACGCGCCGGGCTTCCTCGCCCGCCTCTCGGCCCGGCTCGATCGCGACCCGGGCGCCGAGGCTGCCTGGATCCCCGGGCCCGGGGAAGCCGGCGCCGCCGCCCTGCCGCTCGCCCGCGCCCGGTCCTTGCGGGCCGAGGCCGAGCGCCCGGTCGGCTTGAGGCCCGATGGCAACCTGTCCTTGCGGCTCGCCGGCTGCCCGGACTGGGTCCTGCCGGAATCCCCGGATTTCCGCGAGGACCCGTTCCGCGCCATGCCCTCCCGCGCCATCCCCTGGCGCCTCGCCTACCACTCCCTGACCTGGCTGCTGCCCCTCGCCGAGGCGGTGCCGGCCCGGGCGCTCGCCCTCGCGCAGGCCTGGTCGCGGGCCAATCCCTGGGGCCAGCCGGCCGATCCCCTGAGCCTGCATCCCGGAGCGCTGCCGGCACGGGCCGAGGTGTGGATCGGGCTCCTGGCGCTTCCCGGTGCGGGGGCGGCGGCGCCCGTCCTGACCGGGGAGGCGGTACGGCACGGCTTCGCCCTGGCGGAGATCGTCGGGCAGAACACCTTCGGGCAGAGCCTGCACCAGCTCCAGGCCGCCGCCGCGCTCCTGGCGCTGGCCCGCGCCCTGCCGCGCCTGCCGCTCTCGAGCCACTGGGACGCGCTCGCCCGCGAGAGCCTGCGCGACGGCGTGCCGATCCTCCTTCCCGCGGACGGGCACTTCGCGGATTCCTCGCTCCACCGGCGCCTCGACCTCATCACCCTCGGGCGGGCGCTGCGGGAGCCCCTCGGCGAGGCGGCGCCCGGCCCCCTCGTCGCCGCCCGGACGGAGGCGGCCCTGTCGGACCTCGCCGGCCTCATCGATCCGGGCGGGCGGCTGCCGCCCTTCGGCGAGGTGTTCTCCGGCACCGACGATGCCGGCTGGATCGGCCGGCTGCGCGGCAGCACGGGGCTGGTGGCGCAGCGCCCCGCCGCCACGTCGACGGCCGCGGCCTCCTCGACGCTCCTTCCCGATGGCCTGTCCGCCCGCCACGAGACCGCCGGGCGGGGCTGGGCCCACTTCGCCTGCACCTTCGCCGAGACCTCGCCCCAGGGCCACGCCGATTGCAGCTCCTACGTCTATGCGGCGGGTGCGACGCGCTGGATCGTCGAGGCCGGCGGCTCGGAGCAGGTCGAGATCGGGGCGGCGCGCCACTACCTGCTCTCGGCCCGCGCCCACAACATCGCGGTGGTTGATGGGCACGAGCCGGTGGCCGGGCGCGGCTTCCACCGCGGCAGCCTCGCGCTGCCGGGCGCCGTCGCCCATGCGGTCGAGACCACCATTCACGGGCCGGGCTTCCGCCACCTGCGGGTCTTCGTGCTGCCGCACGACCTGTCGGGCCTCGCGGTGATCGACCGCTTCGCCTCGCACGAGGGCGGTCCCCTGACCTTCCGGGCCTTCGCGCAGCTCGCACCCGAGACCCTGGCGGCCATCGAGGGGCCGCGCCGGGTGCAGGCCCGCCAGGGCGGCCGGCGCCTCGGCCTGGTGCCGTTCGCGATCGCCGGCCGGGTGGCGGGCCTCGAGGCCGTGATCGGCCGCGGCGACCGGCCCGGCACCATGCAGGGCTTCGTCGTCGGCCGCCCCGGCCTCCTCGAACCCGCCTGCACCCTGCGCTACACGGTCTCGGGCCGCGGCACGGTCTGCGGCGGCCTGCTGATGGCGGTCGACGGCCCGGCGGAGGATTCGCTCGCGCGGGTGCTGGCGCGGGAGGAGCTGGGCCGGTTCCTGGAGCGGCTCTGACAGGGAGGCCACGGGTCTCGCCCGGTCCTTCATCCGCGAAAAAATTTCCGCCGTCTCCCGGGAACACGGAGCGGATTCGGCGCTTCGTTCCGAATGCCGCAGGGTCACGGACGGCGCGGGGAAGGGCGACAGGATCGACCGGCGCCGTCCCGCGCGCGTGACCCGGCCCCCTCTCGCCCGAGCCGATTCCCGATGCACGACCCGGACGCACGGCCCTACCAGCCCATCGAGGCCTACGGGCTCATCAGCAACTGCCACGGCTGCGCCCTCGTCGCCCGCGACGGATCGATCGACTGGGCCTGCCTCGAACGGTTCGATGCACCCCCGGTCTTCTCCCGCCTGCTCGACCGCAGGCGCGGCGGCTTCTTCGCCCTCGCGCCCGAGGGGCGCTTCGAGAGCGCCCGGCTCTATCTCCCGGGCACCAACATCCTCGAGACCACCTTCACCTGCGCCACCGGGGCGGCGACGGTGCACGACTTCATGCTCGCTCCCGAGCCTGGCCGGGCGCTGCCCTGCCTGGTGCGCCTGGTCTCGGGCGTGTCCGGCGAGGTGCCGATGCGCGCGGTCTACCGGCCGCTGGCGGGCTTCTCCGAGACCTTCCCCACGCTTGGCCCGGTTCCGGGCGGCGCCGGCGCCGCGGGGCTGCCGGACCTGATCGCCGATTGTCCCGTCGCGATCGAGGGGACCGACGCGGTAGTCCGGTTCACCATCGCGCATGGCGGCGAGCAGGCCTTCGCGCTCTATCCCGGCGGGGCGGCGACACGCGACGTCCTGCGCCCCCGCGAGTTGATGGAGACGGCGCGCCGGGCCTGGACCGGCTGGTCGGTCGGGGCGGCCTATGACGGGCCGCTCGCCGACCAGCTCCTGCGCAGCGCGCTCACCCTCAAGGCGCTGACCTACGCACCCTCGGGCGCCATGGTGGCGGCCGCCACCACCTCGCTGCCGGAGGAGATCGGCGGCATCCGCAACTGGGACTACCGGTTCTGCTGGATCCGCGACGCCTGCCTGTCGTTCTACGTGCTGAAGAAGTTCGGCATGGTGGCGGAGGCGGAGGCGTTCTTCCGCTTCGTCGGCACCCTGGCCGAGCGCGACGAGGGGGGATTGCGCCCGCTCTACGCCATCGCCGGCGAGACCGACCTCACCGAGCACGAGGCCGCCCATTTCGAGGGCTGGCGGGGCAGCGCCCCGGTGCGCTACGGCAACGAGGCGGCCGAGCAGCACCAGAGCGACGCCTACGGCCAGGTGCTCGACCTCATCCACCTGTATCGCAGCCTCGGCGGCACGATCCCCGAGGCGATGGAGCGCCAGGCGATCCGGCTGGCCGACTTCGCCGCCGCCCACTGGCACGAGAAGGATGCCGGCCTGTGGGAGCCGCGCAAGCCCGAACAGCACTACCTGCACGCCGCGATCATGAACTGGGTCGCGATCGACCGCGCCATCCGGCTGTTCGGCGAGCGGCCGCACTGGCGCGCGGCGCGGGAGGCGATCGTGGCCCGGGTCAACGGCGAGGGGGTGCACCCGCGCGAGGGCTACTACCCGCAATATATCGGCGGCGACGACCCCGACGCGGCGCTCCTGATCGCCCCGATGGTGGGGTTTCCCGTCGACGAGGCGGTGTTCGCCCGCACGGTCGAGGTCGTGATCGCGCGGCTCGGCCACGGCCCGCTCGTCTATCGCTACCGCAACGACGACGGGCTGCCGGGCCACGAGGGCACCTTCCTGATCTGCGCCTTCTGGCTCGTCGATGCGCTGGCCTGGCTCGGCCGGATCGAGGAGGCGCAGACCCGATTCGACGCCTTGCGGGCGCTCCAGAACGACCTCGGCCTCTACGCCGAGGAGGTGGCGGAGGACCGCACCTTTCTGGGCAACTTTCCCCAGGCCTTCAGCCATCTCGCCTTCATCCACAGCGCCCTCGTCCTCGACCTCGCGGCCCAGGGCGGTCGGGCGGCGGTGGCCGGCACCTATGCCGACCGCACCCTGCGCGAGACGCGCTGGCGCCGGGTGCCGTGGATCGTGCCGCCGGCGGACAAGACGGGAAAGGGCGAGAGCACCGGCTCGCTGCCACACAGCCGAAGAACCATTCCCGGGAGCTGATCAGGACACCCTTCCCCCGAGACACCTTTCCCCTAATACCGTCGCGCCTTCGAACAGACTTGTTCGAAGGCGCGAGGCAAGCCCGAACGGGCGTCGGCGCTTGTGCGCCGGACACCTTCGCATCGACACGTCGATGCGAAGGCGCGGGGGTATAAGACACTCTGCATCGGCGAGCCTGGACGCGATTAACCCGATCTTGAAGCGACGACGGCCATTCGTTGGTGAGCGAACGAGATTGGCGGGAACCATCATGGTCAAGTGGCGCGGTCTCGCCGGTCTGGTCGTCGCGCTCGGCCTCCTCGTGCCCGGACCGGCGCAGGCCGAGGGCTTGCCGCTCACCTGGCCGGTCTTCGACGCGCCGCCCTTCACGATCACCGAGGGCGAGCACCGCGAGACCGGCATCTTCGACCGGATCCGCCGGCTCCTGGCCTCACGGCTGACCGATTACAGCATCACGAGCGTGACGGTGCCGTTCCCGCGCATCGTCACCGAGCTGAAGAACGGCGCGGAATGGTGCTTCGTCGGCGGCGTGAAGACGCCCGAGCGCGACTCCTTCGCGGTGTTCTCGCGGCCGGTGGCGATGTTCTATCCGCTGCGCGTCGTCGTGCATGCCTCGAAACGCGCCCGCTTCGAGGCGCTCGGGCCGCTCTCCCTCCGCAGCCTGCTGACCGAGCACCAATCCTTGCGCACCAGCATACTGCGCGACCGTGCCATCGCACCGGCGGTCGATGCCCTGTTCCGCGAGCACCCGCCGGGGCAGACCTACGCCCGGTTCATCGAGGCGTACCGCATGCTGCTGAGCGACCGGCTCGACTACCTCGTCGATTTCTCGAGCATCACGGCCTACAATGCCCGCCAGATCGGGGCGCCGGACGCCTTCGTGGGCCTGCCCTTCGCGGAGAGCCCCGAACCGGTCTTCGCCCGGGTGATGTGCGCCGGCACGCCGTGGGGCCGCGAGGTGGTGGCGCGCATCGACGCGGTGCTGGCGGAGGAGCGGGCGAGCCCGGCCTATCGCAGCATCGTGCAGGC
>NZ_LABZ01000089.1 GCF_001043955.1 Methylobacterium tarhaniae
CAATCAGAGCGGCGGCAGTGTCGGTGGCGTCGGTAACGGGGGCGGTCCCTGGGGCAATCGCGGCGGCAATAGCGGCGGTCCCTGGGGCGGCGGTTCCGGCGGCGGAGGCGGCGGCCCGTGGGGCGGCGGAGGCTCGGGCGGCGGCAACCAGCCGCCGGACCTCGAGGACCTGCTGCGCCGCAGCCAGGACCGGCTCAAGAACCTGATGCCCGGCGGCGGCTCGGTCGGCACCAAGGGCGCTGTCCTGGCGGTGCTGGTCGTGCTGGGCCTGTGGCTGATGACCGGCTGGTACACGGTGCTGCCGAGCCAGGTCGGCATCAACACGGTGTTCGGCCGCTATACCGGCCAATCCGGCGAGGGCCTGCGCTACAACTTCCCCTACCCGGTCGGCGCCGTGGTCAAGCCGAATGTCGGCGAGCTGCGCAGCATCCAGGTCGGCTACCGCTCGGGCGCCGGCGCCCAGCGCTCCCGGGACGTGCCCGAGGAGAGCCTGATGCTGACGGGCGACGACAACATCGTCGACATCGACTTCGACGTGCAGTGGCGCGTGAACCCGGCCAAGGCCGAGGACTTCGTGTTCAACCTCCAGAACCCCGAGGGCACCATCAAGTCGGTGGCCGAGAGCGCGATGCGCGAGGTGGTGGGCCGGCGCCAGATCCAGGCGATCCTGACCACCGAGCAGTCGAGCGTGGCGCAGGAGGTGCAGCAGATCATCCAGAAGGCGCTCGATTCCTACGGCGCCGGCGTGCTGATCAACGTGGTCCAGCTCCAGGGCGTGAGCCCGCCCCCCGAGGTGCGCCAGGCCTTCGTCGACGTGAACGCGGCCCAGCAGGACGCGGCCCGCGCCCGCAACGAGGCCGAGACCTATGCCAGCCGCACGGTGCCGGAGGCCCGCGGCCGCGCCGCGCAGATGCTGCAGCAGGCCGAGGCCTTCAAGTCCCAGGCCACCGCCGAGGCGACCGGCCAGGCCGCGCGCTTCCGCGAGGTCTACGAATCCTACAAGCTGGCGCCCGCGGTCTCCCGCGAGCGCATGTTCCTCGACACCATGGAGAAGGTGCTGGGCGGCGTGAACAAGGTGATCATCGACCAGGGCGGCGCCGCCGGCGCCGGGGCCGCCGCGGCCGGCGTGCTGCCGGTGCTGCCGCTGCAGGACTTCGCGAATGCCGCCCGTCCCGGCGTCTCGACCCAGGGGAGCGCGCGATGAACGGCAACGCCCTTCGCACCGGCCTCGTCGTCCTCGGCGCCCTCGTCCTGGTGCTGATCTACGCCTCGGCCTTCACCGTGGGCCAGACGCAGCAGGCCCTGGTGCTGCAATTCGGCCGCGTGCGCACCGTGCTGAACCAGGCCGGCACCGACAAGCCCGGCCTCTACTTCAAGGTGCCGTTCCTCGAGAGCGTCGTGCTGTTCGAGAAGCGGCTGCTCGATCTCGACCTGCCGGTGCAGACCGTGCTCTCGGCCGACCGGCAGAACCTCGAGGTCGATGCCTTCGCCCGCTACAAGATCGCCGATCCGCTGCGCTTCTACCAGGCGGTGAACAACATCCAGGTCGCCAACCAGCGCCTGGGCAGCTTCACCAACGCGGCGATGCGCAACGTGCTCGCCAGCGCCTCGCGGGACGCCATCGTGCGGACCCAGCGCGAGGCCCTGATGAACCGCATCCAGGAGGACGTGAACCGGCAGGCGAAGAATCTCGGCATCGAGATCGCCGACCTGCGCCTGACCCGCGTCGACCTGCCGGCGGCGAACTCGCAGGCGGTCTACCAGCGCATGCGCACCGAGCGCGAGCGCGAGGCGGCGGATCTGCGCGCCAACGGCGCCCAGGTGGCGGTCACCATCAAGGCCAGGGCCGATCGCGACGTGACGGTTCTCATCGCCGAGGCGAACCAGAAGGCCGACCAGCTCCGCGGCCAGGGCGAGGCGGACCGCAACCGCATCCTCGCCGACGCCTTCGGGCAGGACCCGGACTTCTTCGCCTTCTACCGCTCGATGCAGGCCTACGAGAAGGGGTTGAGCGGGTCCGACACAAGGCTGGTGATCAGCCCCGGCTCGGAATTCTTCCGCTACTTCAACGACCCGCAGGGCCGGGCACGTCCCGCGGCGGCCCCGGCCGCCGGCCAGTAGGCCGGCGCCCCCGCCCAGCGGTGCCGACACGCGACGACACCCGAGCGCCCCGCCCCGGCGGGGCGCGCTTTTGTGACGGCGGGCTGCACGCCTGCCGTATCGCGGAGAACGACAAGATGCGACCGCAGGGGGGAACAGGAACGGCGCCGGGAACCGCCCGCGGGCGGCCATGCGGTCTCCTGCCGTGAAAGACCTCGTTGCCGCCCTCGGCCTCGCCCTGGCCATCGAGGGCCTGCTCTGCGCCGCCTTCCCGTCGGCGATGCGCCGGGCGATGCAGGAAGCCTCCCAGACCCCGATGGAGCGGATGCGCCTCGTCGGCCTCCTCTCGGCCGCCGCCGGTGTCGTCGTGGTCGGCGTCGTGCGCCTGCTCCTCGGTTGAGCCGCCCGCGGGTGAAGCCCGGGCCTTGAACCGGCCCGCCGTGAAACGATCTTAAGGGACGCTTCCGGCCCGATCGCCGGGGCTGCCCGGGTGCCGCCGCGGAGGCTGATGACGCCTCCCCGGCGTCGCGCCGGGCCGATACGCTTTTCGCTCGACGACCCTGCCCAACGAGGTTTCCAGATGGCCGCTTCCTCGCGCCGTAACCCCGCTTTCGCGAGACGGCGCCTGCCCGCGCTCGCGGGAGCCCTGCTCGCGCTCTCCGTCGGCACGGCCTCCCTGCCGAGCGTCGCCCTGGCCAAGGGGCCCGAATCCCTGGCCGACCTCGCCGCGCAGGTGACGGATGCGGTGGTGAACATCTCGGCTTCCACCACCGTCGAGGCCCGCGGCCGCACCTTGCCGCAGCTGCCGCAGGGCACCCCGTTCGAGGACCTGTTCGAGGAGTTCTTCAACCGCCGCGGCCAGGGCGGCGGCGGCGAGAGCCAGCCGCGGGCGCCGCGCCGCTCGAACTCGCTCGGCTCCGGCTTCATCATCGATTCGTCGGGCATCGTGGTCACCAACAACCACGTCATCGGCGACGCCAACGACATCCAGGTGATCCTGCATGACGGCCGCAAGCTGAAGGCCGAGATCGTCGGCAAGGATTCGAAGATCGACCTCGCGGTGCTGCGGGTGAAGCCCGATCCGGACCGGCCGCTGAAGGCGGTGCCGCTCGGCGACTCCGAGAAGATGCGGCCGGGCGACTGGGTGATCGCGATCGGCAACCCGTTCGGCCTCGGCGGCTCGGTCTCGGCCGGCATCGTCTCGGCCCGGGGCCGCAACATCGAGTCCGGTCCCTACGACAACTACATCCAGACCGACGCGGCCATCAACAAGGGCAATTCGGGCGGCCCGCTGTTCAACATGAACGGCGAGGTGATCGGCATCAACACCGCGATCCTGTCGCCGACCGGTGGGTCGGTCGGCATCGGCTTTGCCGTCCCGACCGCCACCGCCGGCCCGGTCATCGACCAGCTGCGCCAGTTCGGCGAGGTGCGCCGCGGCTGGCTCGGCGTGCGGATCCAGAACGTCGACGACACCACCGCCGAGGCGCTCGGCCTGAAGGGCGGCGGCCGCGGCGCGCTGATCGCCGGCGTCGACGAGAAGGGCCCGGCCAAGACCGCCGGCCTCGAGGTCGGCGACGTGATCACCAAGTTCAACGGCGTCGAGGTCAAGAGCTCGAGCGACCTGCCCCGCGTCGTCGCCTCGACCCCGGTCGGCAAGGTCGTGGACGTCACCACGATCCGCAAGGGCCAGGAGCAGACCAAGCAGGTCACCCTCGGCCGGCTCGAGGACAGCGACAAGCCGCAGCAGCAGGCGGCGCTCAACCGGCCGCAGCCGGAGGCCGACGTCACCCGCCAGGCGCTGGGCCTCAACCTCTCGGGCCTCTCCGACGAGTCTCGCAAGCGCTTCGGGGTGAAGGAGAGCGTCAAGGGGGTGCTGGTCACCCGGGTCGACCCGAACTCCAACGCCGCCGACAAGCGCATCCAGCCCGGCGACGTGATCGTCGAGGTGGGCCAGGAGGCGGTGACCTCGCCGGCCGACGTCACCCGCCGCATCGACCAGATCAAGAAGGACGGCCGCAAGTCGGCCTTGCTCCTCGTCTCCAACAAGGAGGGTGAGGTGCGGTTCGTGGCGTTGAGCCTGGAGTAATCGAACGTCGCGCGGCGGGTTTTCGACCCGCCGCGCGCTGCTTCTTTATTGCCCCTTCATTCTGACCTCACCGAAGCAACATCCTCCATGTCATGCCGGGGCCGCGCAGCGGAGCCCGGAATCCAGACACTCAGGTAGTTCAGAAGGAAGCGGTCAGCGTTCCGCTTGATTCTGATTGTCCTGCGGTTCTGGATTCCGGGCTCCGCTGCGCGGCCTCGGCATGACGAGGGGGAGTCTCAGGGCTGTCGAGGGTCCAGCAGACTTCGTGGCGATGCCGCATCCATCCGGGGCTACTCTGTTGGCAGCCCCCATCCTCCACCGCCAGTCCCGGAGCTGCGCATCGGAACCCGGGATAAACGTCAAGGCGTACGAGCATTCCTCCCATCGCTGACCGCGAAGGAGGCGCCCCGTCGCCGCAGAGGCTCCTGGAGCCGTCCTTCGAGGCTGAGCGATCGAAAATCGCTCAGCACTCCAGGGTGAGGCCGTGGATGGGACGAATCGTAGGGACGATCGGTGGTGCGAAGCCTCGTCGGCCGGTCACTGCCCGTGACCGGCGCGACATCGTCATTTCTGCGCGTCGATCAGCGGCGACCAGGTCGGGTCGGAGGCATAGGACGGGGTCGGAACCGGCTGCTCGACCTTGCCGGTGATGTCGACCATGTAGAGCTTGCCGCCGGCCTGGCCGCCGGGGTCGCGGAAGAAGATCAGGTACTGGCCGTTCGGCGCCCAGGTCGCGCCCTCGTTGTGAAACCCTTCCGTCAGCACCCGCTCGCCGGTGCCGTCGGGCTTCATGATGCAGATCGAGAACGAGCCCTTCCGCTGGCGCGTGAAGGCGATGTAGTCGCCCCGCGGCGACCAGGCCGGCTGCGAGGCCGAGCCGTCGCCGAAGGACAGGCGGCGCGGGTTCGAGCCGTCGGCGCCCATGATGTAGATCTGCTGCTGGCCGCCGCGGTCGGATTCGAACACGATCTCGCGCCCGTCCGGCGAGAAGGACGGCGAGGTGTCGATGGCGTTGGCGTTGGTGATCCGGGTCTGCGCCTTGGAGGCGAGGTCCATCACGTAGATGCTGGCATTGCCGCCGTCCTGGTCGCTCATCACCAGGCGCCGCCCGTCCGGCGAGAAGCGCGGGCTGGTGCTCATCTCGGCATTGGTCGGGATCACCTGCCGGGAGCCGGTCGAGAGATTGATCACCTGCACCCGCGGCTGCTGGCCGGTGACCTGGGACATGTAGGTGATGTCCTGGGTCGAGGGCGAGTAGCGCGGCGCCACCACCGAGGCCTCGCCGCTGGTGAGATAGCGCACGTTGGCGCCGTCCTGGTCCATGATGGCGAGGCGCTTGCGGCGGTGCTCCTTCGAGCCGGATTCGTCGACGAAGGCGACGCGGGTGTCGAAGAAGCCGCCGATGCCGGTGATCTTGGTGTAGACCGCGTCCGAGATCAGGTGGCCCATGCGCCGGGCATTGGCGCCGTCACCCGCATATTGCTGGCCGATCATCTGCTGGCCCGAGAGCACGTCCCAGAGCCGGAACTCGGCCTTGAGCCGGCCCGACCCGTCGCGGATGACACGGCCGGTGACCAGGCCCTGCACGCCGATGTCCTTCCAGGCCGAGAAATTCGGGGCGGCGTCGAAGTTCGGGTTCTCGGGGAAGCGGGCCTTCTCGACCGGCGTGAAGTAACCGGAGCGCTTCAGGTTGTTGGTCACGATGCCCGACAGGGTCGGGCCGAGGCTCGGATCGCCGGAGAACTCGGCGATGGCGATCGGCATCGGCTGGAAGGCGCCGCCGGGGCCGATCCGCAGGTTGAGCTGGGCCTGCGCGGGCGATGCGAAGCCCGAGGCGAAGCCGGTGGCGAGGCACAGCCACAGGAAGGCGGCGAGCGCGGAACGCAATCGCGAGGGGGAGTGCATGGAGGGGACGTCCGTCGTGGGTGAGGCAGGCGGCCGGCGGGTTTCTTACGCCCGCGGCAGCTCGAACTCCGCGTTGATGACCCGCCAGTCGTTGTAGAACGGAGCGAACTGGGATGGGATGCGGAAGGGCGCGCAGCGGCGCACCGCCCGCACCGCGGCCTCGGCGATCGAACGGTCGATCGCGCTGCCGCCGGCACGCAGGATGCGCGGATCGGTGGTGAGGGACCCGTCGGGGTTCAGGCGGATGTCGAGCTGCGGCAGCACGATGCCCTGCGCGGCACCGGGAGGCGCCGAGTAGCAGCGCTCGATCTGCTGCTGCAACAGGCCGACCAGGGCGTCGCGCTGGCTCGGGTTCAGGCGCTGGGACGTGCCGGTGGCGGCCCCCAGGGCGGCGGTGCGCTGCACCTCGCGGCCGGTGGCACCGGTCGCGTGCGACGGCCCATGCGCCGCCAGCACGTCGCGGATCGACCCCGAATTGAACTTGTCGGCGAGCTCGGCCTGACGCCGGGCCTTGGCCTCGGCGGCCGCCTTGGCCTTCGCCTCGGCCACGGCCTTGGCTTTCGCGGCAGCCTCGGCCTTCGCCTTCGCCTCCGCGGCGGCGTGGGCCTTGGCTTCCGCCTCCGCCTTGGCCTGTGCCTTCGCCTCGGCTTCCGCTTGGGCCTTGGCTTCCGCTTGGGCCTTGGCTTCCGCCTGGGCCTTGGCCTCGGCACGCGCCTTCGCTTCGGCCTTCGCCTTGGCCTCTGCAACGGCCTTGGCTTTCGCCTCGGCTTCGGCTTGAGCCTTGGCTTCGACCTCCGCCTTGGCTTCCGCCCTCGCCTTCGCTTCGGCCTCGGCGCGGGCCTTCGCTTCGGCCCGGGCCTTGGCGGCAGCCTTCTCGGCCGCGGCCTTCTCGGCGGCGGCTTTGGCCTCGGCCAGCTCCTCGCGCCGGATCGCCTCGGCCTCGGCCTTCTCGGCCGCCGCCTTGGCAGCGGCCTTCGCGGCCTCCTTGGCAGCCTCCTTGGCAGCCTCCTTGGCGGCTTCGCGGGCCGCTTCCTTCGCGGCTTCCTTCGCCGCCTCCCTGGCCTCGCGCTCCGCTTCGGCCTTGGCCTCGCGCGCCTCGGCCTCCGCCTTGGCCTTTGCGGCGGCCGCCGCCGCGGCCTTCTCGGCATCGGCCTTGGCGGTGTCGGGGCGGGCCGGCGGCATCGGCGCGGGTTCGGGCTGCTCGAGGGCCGGACGCAGGGGCGGCGTCGGCATCTCCTCGGCGTTGGCGACCTTGATCTCGGGCGGGCGCGTCGGCGGCGTCGGCACGTTGGCCTTGGCCTCGCCGGGGTCGTTCTCCTGCTGCTTGTCGGCGACCCGGTCGGCCCGCGGGCTCTTGGCCGGGGCCTCGCCGTCGCGCTGGCCCTTGGTCAGCTCCGAGAACTGGTTCTCGGTGATGACCTCGACCGGCACGCCCTCGTCGGCCTGCGGCAGCACGTGCGAGGCGGCGGCGAACAGCGCCATGCCGATCAGCACCACATGCGCGCCGGCCGAGACCCAGACGCCGGGTTCGGACCTGTCGAAGGGAAACAGCACGGACAACCCCGCCCTACTAACGCTGGTCGGGCTCGGTCACGAGGGCGACCTTCTTGAAGCCGCCGCTCGTCACGATCGCCATCACCTGGGCGACGCGGCCGTAATCGACCCGCTTGTCGCCGCGCACGAAGACCCGCTCCTCGAAGCCGTCCTTGGCGGTGGCCGAGATCTTCGCGACGATCGCGTCGTCGGTCAGCTCGTCCTCGCCGAGGAAGACCTGGCCGGTCTGCCGGATCGAGAGCGTGATCGGCTTCGAATCCTGGTTGAGCGGCGCGGCCTTGGTCTGCGGCAGGTCGAGGGGCACGCCGACCGTCATCATCGGCGCGGCGACCATGAAGATGATCAGGAGCACCAGCACGACGTCGATGAACGGCGTCATGTTGATCTCGTTGATCGCGCCGCCCCGCCGGCCGCGCCGACGGCGCCCGCCGCCCTGTGCCGCTCCGGAGGCCATGCCCATCTGGCTCAATCCTTCCTGGAAACTTGCCGTCTGAAGGCTGGGGTCAGGCCGCGAGGGCCATGCGCTCGTCGATCTGACGCGACAGGATGGCCGAGAACTCGTCGGCGAAGCCTTCGAGGCGGCCCTGCGCCTTGGCGACCGAGGCCTGGAGCTTGTTGTAGGCGAGCACCGCGGGAATCGCCGCGAACAGGCCGATCGCGGTGGCGAACAGCGCCTCGGCGATGCCGGGCGCGACGACCGCGAGCGAGGTGTTCTTCGAGGCGGCGATCGACGTGAAGGCGGTCATGATGCCGAACACCGTGCCGAACAGGCCGATATAGGGACCGGCCGAACCGATCGAGGCGAGGAACAGCAGGCGCGATTCCAGCCGCTCGACCTCGCGCTGGATCGTCACGTCGAGCACCTTGTCGATGCGCTGGCCGAGGCTGCGGATCGAGCGGCCCGAGCCCTCGTAGGAGCGGCGCCACTCGCGCATCGCGGCGACGAACAGGGCCGCGAGGCCGGTCGCCGGCTTGTCGTTATAGGCGCGGTAGAGTTCCTCCAGCGGCCGGCCGGACCAGAACTCCTCCTCGAACGCGTCCATCTCCGCCTTGGTGCGGCGGAAGAGCAGCGTCTTGTCGATGATGATCGACCAGCACCAGATCGATGAGCCGAGCAGGCCGAGCATCACCACCTTGACGACGAAGTGGGCCTGCCAGAACAGGCCGAACATCGTGATCTCGGCCACGGGCATCGCCTGGGCGGCGTCGGCGGGATTCATGCGGCTTTCCTCGCGTCCCGGGCCGATGAACGGCCCTCGGGCACTCCAACCGGGATCGGGGCTTTTCGTATGGTGGTTCGATCGCGCCCGAATCTGTCGAAAGTATGGGCCGCCGCTCCGCATCTGGAGCATTCGCCCGCCGCGAGTTAAGCCCCCGACAGGGTTAAGGATTGGTGAGCGCGACCGCTCAACGGCGGGTCAGCGTGCGGCGCAGGGCCTCCGGCAGGCGCACCGCCCGGCCGTCGCGCACGCAGGCCACCACCACCTCGGCCCGCACCAGGGTCTCGTCGCCGCGGCGCACCTCCTGGTCGAGATGCATCGAGGCGCCGCGCAGCTCGCGGGTCGCGGTCAGCACCGTCAGGGTGTCGTCCATGCGGGCGGGCTTGAGGTAGTCGAGGCTCATGCGCCGCACCACGAAGACGAGGCCGTCCGCCTCCCGGTGCAGGTCCGACTGGTCGCCGGCGAGCCCGCGCAGCAATTCGGTGCGGCCCCGCTCCATGAAGCGCAGGTAGCTCGCATGGTAGACGAAGCCGGAGAAATCCGTGTCCTCGTAGTAGACGCGCAGGGGCAGGGCGTGGGCGTCCGGGGGCATGGTCTCGGTCACGCGGGGTCCGTCCTCTCAGTCCACAGTACACGACACAGCAGGTTGCGCGGTGTGCCGTGCTCTCAATCAGGCGACGGCGTCATCCCCCAGTTCCACCACCACGATCTCCGGCGGCACCCCGAAGCGGATCGGCGCGATGCTCAGGCCCAGTCCCCCGGAGATCACGAGGTCGCCCGCCTCGCGGACATGGCCGTAGGCGTAGCGGCCGGGATAGCGCGAGGGCACCACCGGCGACCAGCCGAACAGCCGCACCTGCCCGCCATGGGTGTGGCCCGACAGGGTCAGCGCCACCCGGGCCGGCACCTCGGCGAAGATGTCGGGCTCGTGCGCCAGCAGGATCATCGGGGCGCCGTCGGGCACCGCCGCCAGGGTGGCGGGCAGATCGTGCAGGCCGATCCGCCCGCGGCCGGTGCGGCGGCGGACCGGCAGCAGGGCGAGCTGGTCCTCGAGCCCCGCGAGCCAGACCGGGCCGGCCCGGGTCGCGAGCGGCACGGCCTCGTTCGACAGCACCCGGATGCCGTTCTCGGTGAGCGCCGTGCCGGCGATGGTCGGCCCGGCGCCGCGCTTCTGAGCGGTCTTGTCCTCCCACCAATCGTGGTTGCCGAGCACCGCGTAGACGCCGAGCGGCGCCGTGAGCCGGCCGAGCACCGGCGCCCATTCGGCCGCTGGCACATAGCGGGTGACGTAGCGCTGGCCGGCCACGAAATCGCCGACCAGCACCACGAGGTCGGCCTGCAACGCGTTGGTGGCCTCGACGATGCCGGCGATGCGCGCGACGCTCATCCAGGGATCGCAGGCATGGATGTCGGTCAGCACCGCGATACGCAAGGTCAGCCCCGCCGGCCAGGGCGCGGCGGGATTGGGCTTGATCGCGTAACGGGTCACGACCTGGCGAAAGGGTTCGATCCCGGTGGCGTAGGCGCCGGTGCTCACCCCCGAGAGCGCGACGGCGCCCGCGCCCTGGAGCAGCCGGCGGCGGGTGAAGAGGCGGTAGCCCCTCCCCTCCTCACGCATCCTCGTCCCCGGTGAACAGCCCGAACTGCACGGTGGGATCACGGTTCGGTTCCGGCAGGCCGAGATGGCGGAAGGCGTGGGCGGTCAGCACCCGGCCCCGCGGCGTGCGCTGCACGAAGCCCTTCTGGATCAGGTAGGGCTCGATGATCTCCTCGATCGCGTCCCGCGGCTCGGAGAGCGCCGCCGCGATCGTCTCGACCCCGACCGGCCCGCCGTTGAACGAGTGGGCGATGATGTTGAGGTACTTCCGGTCCATCGTGTCGAGGCCGGCGGGATCGACGTCGAGGAGCCGCAGCGCCCGGTCGGCGATGGCGCGGGTGATGGTGGGCGCGTCCTCCACGATGGCGAAGTCGCGCACCCGCCGTAAGAGCCGCCCGGCGATGCGCGGCGTGCCGCGGGCGCGCTTGGCGATCTCGTTGGCCCCGTCCGGCGCCATGCCGATGCCGAGCACCCGGGCGCCGCGGGTGACGATGAGCTCGAGTTCGTCGATATCGTAGAATTCGAGCCGGACCGGGATACCGAAGCGGTCGCGCAAAGGCGTGGTGAGAAGGCCGGCCCGCGTGGTGGCGGCCACCAGCGTGAATTTCGGCAGCTCGATCTTCACCGAGCGGGCGGCCGGCCCCTCGCCGATGATGAGGTCGAGCTGATAATCCTCCATTGCCGGATAGAGGATCTCTTCCACCGCCGGGTTGAGGCGGTGGATCTCGTCGATGAACAGGACGTCGCGCTCTTCGAGGTTGGTGAGCTGCGCCGCCAAGTCGCCGGCCTTGGCGATCACCGGGCCGGAGGTCGAGCGGAAATTCACCCCGAGCTCGCGGGCGACGATCTGGGCGAGCGTGGTCTTGCCGAGGCCGGGGGGCCCGACGAACAGGACGTGATCGAGCGCCTGGCCGGTCTTCTTGGCCGCGTCGATGAACACCTGGAGGTTGGCGCGCGCCGCCCTCTGGCCGGTGAAGTCGGCGAGGCTGAGCGGCCGGATCGAGGTTTCGAGATCGTCCATGCGGCGCTCGGAGGTGAGGAGGGCTTTGTTGGGCTTGCTCACGCGGGACCTGACGGATGCATGATCGGCGGCGCGAGGCCGGCGGCACCCGCCCGGGCGGCCCCCGCTCGCCGGATGTAATCTCTGGGCTCTGTCGCACAACGCGACCGATCGCGCTACGCTGCGGCGCGTTCAAGCCCGGAGAGCCCGCCCCGTGACGACGCTGGATCCCGCGGCGGGCATCGCCGCGCCAGAGCGCGAAGCCCCGCGACCCGTCACCCTGGCCGAGGCCCTGCCGGTCTGGCTGCGGGTCGCCGCCCTGTCCTTCGGCGGGCCGGCCGGGCAGATCGCGGTGATGCACCGGGTGCTGGTCGAGGAGAAACGCTGGATCTCCGAGAACCGCTTCCTGCATGCCCTGAACTTCTGCACCCTGCTGCCCGGGCCGGAGGCGCAGCAGCTCGCCACTTACGTCGGCTGGCTGATGCACGGGGCCCGGGGCGGCCTTCTCGCCGGCGGGCTGTTCGTGCTGCCGGGGCTCCTGGCCATCATGGGCCTGAGCTGGATCTACGTCCTCTACGGGGAGGCCGGCCCGGTCGCCGGCCTGTTCTTCGGCCTCAAGGCCGCGGTGCTCGCCATCGTGCTCGAGGCGGTGCAGCGCATCGGCCGGCGGGCCCTGCGCGGGCGGGTGATGACCGGGCTCGCCGCCGCCGCCTTCGTGGGCATTTTCGTCCTCGACGTGCCGTTCCCGCTCATCGTCGTGGCGGCGGGCGTGGTCGGCTTCCTCGGCGGCCGGGCCGGCCATCCGGCCTTCCGCCCCGGGGGCGGGCACGCCGTGAAGCCTGAGGAGGGCGCCTATCTGTTCGGCGACGACGCGCTGCCGCGCGAGCGCACGACCTGGGGCGAGACGCTCACCACCCTCGCCGCCTGGGCGGCGATCTGGCTCGTCCCGGTCGCCGCGCTCCTCCTGGCCCTGGGTCCGGAGGACGTCTTTTCCCGCATCGCGGTGTTCTTCTCCAAGATGGCGCTGGTGACCTTCGGCGGCGCCTATGCGGCGCTCGCCTATGTGGCGCAGGCCGCCGTGGAACAGTATGGCTGGATGCGGCCCGGCGAGATGCTCGACGGGCTCGGCATGGCCGAGACGACGCCCGGCCCGTTGATCATGGTGACGCAGTTCGTCGGCTTCCTGGCCGCCTATCGCAGCCCGGGCGCCTTGCCGCCACTCGTCGCCGGCACGCTCGGCGGGCTGCTCACCACCTGGGTCACCTTCGCGCCCTGCTTCCTGTGGATCTTCGTCGGCGCCCCCTCCATCGAGCGCCTGCGCGGCCACCGGGCCCTCGCCGGTGCGCTCTCGGCGATCACCGCGGCGGTGGTGGGGGTGATCCTCAACCTGGCGGTCTGGTTCGCCCTCCACACGCTGTTTCGGACTTTGCGCCCGGTGGCCTTCGGGCCGCTGACGCTCGACGTGCCGGTGCTCTCGAGCGTCGACCCCTACGCGCTCGTCCTGGCGCTCGCCGCAATCGTGGCGGTGTTCCGCTTCCGGGCCGGGATGATCCCGGTGCTCGCGGCTTGCGCGGCGGCGGGGATGGGGCTGCGGCTGGCGGGGCTGATCTGAACCGGCGCTCAGAACTCCATGTCCAGCTCCTCGATCTCCTCAGGCTCCTCCGCCGCCGCGGCGATCCAGTCGCGCATCAGGTCCCAATCCATGATCCTGTCGCGATAGGCGGCGCAAGCCGGCGGCAGGTCGACGCCGTAGGTGACGAAGCGGGTGCAGACGGGGGCGTACATCGCGTCCGCCACCACCGGCCGCGCGCCGAACAGATAGGGACCCCCGTGGGCCTCGAGCGCCTCCTGCCAGATCTCGACCACCCGGGCGATGTCGGCCTGGGCGCCGCCCCAGAGCTTGAAGTCGGTGTAGCGGGCGCGCAGGTTCATCGGCAAGGCCGAGCGCAGGTTGATGAAGCCGCCATGCATCTCGCCCGAGATCGAGCGCGACCAGGAGCGGGCGGCGAGGTCGTCGGGCAGGAGGCCGGCCTGCGGCCGCACCTCGGTGAGGTACTGGGCGATGGCGAGCACGTCCCAGACCCGCACCGCGCCGTGGGTCAGCCGCGGCACCAGGAACGAAGGCGAGAGGTGCAGGAGCTCCGCCCGGCTCGCCGGATCGCCGGACAGAACCTCCACGTCGAGGTCGAGCCCCGCCATGCGGCAGAGCAGCCAGCCCCGCAGCGACCAGGACGAATAGTTGCGGCTTGAGATCGTCAGCGTCGCCTCGGCCATGGCGTCCTCCCCCGGGCCGGCATCGTCGCGCGGCCCGTCTGCCCCTGAGTTTCCGGACCGGCGATCCAAGACTCGTGCCGATCGGGACCGTCAGAGGCGCCATCGTCGCACAAGTCGACCAAAGCAGAATCGATTTGGCACGAGGGTCGCATCCCGCAAGCTCGGGGACGGCTGCCGTTGCGTTCCGCCGAAAGTCCGGTCGCGCGCGAGGAAAGCCGTGCCTTACGATTGCCGGCGGGCCGCACCCCACGCGTGTCCGTGAGGGAGTGCCCGGGCCGATGCTCTACGATGCCTTCGAGGTCCAGTCCGATATCGCCACCGCCGCCCGCACCTGGGGGCGGGTGCTGCACGACGGGACGACGCCGTGGATGCGGGCCGGCTACGGCGCGCCGGCGACCTGGATCGCGGCCGCCGCCCGGATGATGATGCGGGCCGGCCTCACCCATGCGCGGCCCTCCTACGGGATCGACGCGGTGCGCATCGGCAACCGCGAGGTGCCGGTGACCGAGGAGCCGGTGCTGTCCACGCCCTTCGGCACGCTTCTGCGCTTTCGCAAGGACATGGTCAGCGAGCAGCCCCGGGTGCTGGTGGTGGCGCCCCTGTCGGGCCATTTCGGCACGCTCTTGCGCGGCACGGTGCGCACGCTGCTCGCCGACCACGACGTCTACATCACCGACTGGCACAATGCCCGCGACGTGCCGCTCAGCGCCGGCCGCTTCGGCTTCGACGACTACGTCGCCCACCTGGTGCAGTTCCTGGAGACGATCGGCGAGGGCGCCCACCTCGTGGCGGTGTGCCAGCCCGCCGTGCAGGCGCTGGCGGCCGCCGCCGTGATGGCCGAGAGCCGCAACGCCGCGCACCCGGCGAGCATGACCCTGATGGCCGGCCCGGTCGATACGCGGATCAACCCGACCAAGGTCAACGAGCTCGCCACCTCGCGGCCAATCGACTGGTTCGAGCGCAACCTGATCGCCACCGTGCCGCGCCGCCATGCCGGGGCCGGGCGGCGGGTCTATCCGGGCTTCATGCAGGTCGGGGCCTTCATGTCGATGAATGCCGCGCGCCACATGCACGGCCATCTCGACCTGTTCTGGCACCTCGCCGAGGGCGAGGGCGCCCAAGATGCCCGCGCGACGGAGGCTCAGGCGAAAGCGGCGCAGATCGAGACCTTCTACGACGAGTACTTCGCCGTGCTCGACCTCGCGGCGGAATTCTACCTCGAAACGGTCAAGACCGTGTTCCAGGACGCGACGCTGGCGCAGAACAAGCTGACTTTCCGCGGCGCCCCCATCGACATGCGGGCGATCCGCAGGACCGCCCTGATGACGGTGGAGGGCGAGCGCGACGACATCTGCGCCGTCGGCCAGACCATGGCGGCGCACGACCTCTGCACGGGCCTGAAGCCGTTCCGCAAGCGCCACCACCTCCAGGCCGGCGTCGGCCATTACGGCGTCTTCTCCGGCCGCAAGTGGGAGAGCCAGACCTACCCGCTGGTGCGCAACTTCATCCAGGCCAACGCTTGACCCGGGCCCGCCGTCGCCTACCTGCGACGGCGTCCGGCGCGAGGCCCGTTCCCACCCCGCCGCCGCTCAAATTTCGGTCAGGCCGCCACTCCCCGGTTGGAAGTCGCAGCGGAGTGGTGTAAGGCCCCGATCAGGCGCATACCGTGCGCCGACAGCTTGCGCCGGGCTCCGGTGCGACCGCGATGTGACCTAAGCCCCTCCCGGCCCTTCCAGGTCCGGGCCGTGGGGCGCATTTCGGTTGGCCGGGCAGGCAGCCATCCGGGCGCGTTCCGCGCAAGGTCGGCCACGATTTTGGATTTAGACGAGAGGACATACACCCTTGCAGGTACTCGTTCGGGACAACAACGTCGATCAGGCTCTCCGCGTCCTCAAGAAGAAGATGCAGCGTGAGGGCATCTTCCGCGAGATGAAGCAGCGCAAGGCTTACGAGAAGCCGTCGGTGCGCAAGGCCCGCGAGAAGGCGGAGGCCGTGCGCCGCGCCCGCAAGCAGGCCCGCAAGACCGCCATCCGCGAGGGCCTGATCGCCGCGCCGAAGCCGAAGCCCCGCGTCGGCGCTCCCCGCCGTCCCGGCCCGGCCCCGTCCGCCGCTGCCCCGGCCGCCGCTCCGGCCGCCAGCGCGTAAGATCTCGGCTGCGCCCCGCCGACCCGGCGGGGCACTTTCCGAACCGACGAGCCCGACGCCGCAAGGCGTGCGGGCTCTTCTCGTCGGCCCTAGGCCGCGGCGGCGTAGGCGGCCCGCTCCGCCTCGACCAGCACGTCGAAGGGCCGCCAGGGCTTCGGCATGTAGACGGCGTGGTCCGGCACGGCCTGCGTCGCGCCCGGCCGCGAGGTCACCACCAGGCGCACGTCCGGCCAGTCCCGCTCCACCGTGCGGGCGAGGGTGGCCCCGTCCATGTCGCCGGAGAGCTGCATCTCCGTGAACAGCAGCGCGACCTCGGAGCCGTGCTCGCGCATCACCGCCAGCGCGTCGGCGGCGCTGTCGCAGGCGATGACCTCGAGGTCGGTCTCCTCCAGGATCGCCGCGGCGAAGTCCCGTACGGATTCATCATCCTCCACCACGACGGCGATCGGCGCGGTGGGTGCTGCTCTGCCCATGAAGCCTCCTGTCTTGTCGTTGAGCGTGTTGATTGTCCCGGGTCCTCGTGAGTGCTCGGGATCGATGCCGGAGCGATCGACGTGCCGAAGAATCGCGTCGTTGCCCCCGATGCGCGACGGTGGGAGCGGGCGGAGACGGCGGAACGGGGATCGGGACCGGCGTGGAACGCGCGCCGGAACAATGGATGCAGGTTCGTGACGCGAACGCGCCTGCGCGAGCATCAACGACTCAATGCTGACATTGATCCCGGCAAAAGGTCTACCTCACCCGGGCAACCGATGCGCGACGCGCATGTCAGGCCCTGACCCGAGGCGATTGCCCGTAACTTGGGCATAAGGGGAACCTTCGGGCATGCTGCGGCGCATTAACGGGCTGTTCACCAACTTGAGCGGAATGTTACCGTTCGATGACGGCGGCGGACGAGGCACGGCCCGGAGCGGGACCGGCACCCGCCGCGGGGGGTGAAGAGCCGATGTGCCGCTTCCTCGCCTACCACGGCGATCCGGTCTATCTCGACGAACTGGTCTGCGCGCCGACCCATTCCCTCGTGCACCAATCGCTGCACGCGGCGGAGGCCCAGACCGAAACCAACGGCGACGGCTTCGGCATCGGCTGGTACGGCGAGCGGCCGGAGCCGGGCCTGTACCGCGACGTGCGGCCGGCCTGGTCCGACGAGAACCTGCGCAGCCTCTCCCGGCAGATCCGCGCCCGCACCTTCTTCGCCCATGTCCGGGCCTCGACCGGTACCGCGACGACCCGGGCGAACTGCCATCCCTTCGCCCATGGCCGCCACCTGTTCATGCATAACGGCCAGATCGGCGGCTATGCGCGCATCCGCCGGCGGCTCGAGGCGCTGATCCCGGACGGGCTCTACGACGCGCGCCAGGGCACGACCGATTCGGAGGCTTTGTTCCTCCTCGCCCTCGCACACGGCCTCGACCGGGACCCGGTCGGCGCCATGGCGGCGAGCCTGTCGACGGCCCGCGGCCTGATGCGCGAGGCGGGGATCGACGAGCCCCTGCGCTTCACCGCCGTGCTCACCGACGGCGAGAGCCTCACCGCCTTCCGCTGGGCCTGCGACGGCCGCCCGCCGAGCCTGTACTGGCGCGAGACCGGCACCGGCCTCGCCGTCGTCTCCGAGCCGATCGACGGACTGCGCACCGGCTGGGCCGAGGTGCCGAAGGGCGGCACGCTGCTGGCGCGCCCGGGCCAGCCGGTGAAGGTCGTCGGGCCCGGGGAGACGGGGTTCCGGGCGGCGGCCTGAGGGCCCGGCTGGCGGTGCCGCCAGCCGTCATCCGTCCCGGCCCTCGCAGCGCCGCCGGGGGCCGTCTTTCGAGACGAGAAGAGCGCGGGTTTTCCCCTCGCCCCGACCGATCCCGGGCTCTGCCAGCGACGGACGAAGTCGGGCAAGCCCGACTTCCCGCGGCGAGAGCGGAAATCCAGCGCTCTCCCTCTCCCCGGACAGCTCTGCCAGCATCACACCAAGACGGCTCGATCAGCAATAACGTACCAATCTCCCCATTATAAATACTATAAATAATTTTTTGTTATAGCAAGTATTCTCGTCGCGCCGAGGTGTTTTGCCTTGCGCCGTTCGACGCAAGCGCGCAGATACGCCGGCCTGCCCATCGCTGCCGAGCGATAATCCCTCAATGCACGCCCATCCAACAGGAAGAAGCGGCCGCCTCCCCGTCGCGCCGGCAGAGGCGGCTGGCGAGCCCGACACGCCGGCATCGTTTCGTCATGCATTCTCGACATCGCTCCCGAACATGGTCGACCGGTCGAGAATAAAACGAGAATGCGAAGTGGCTTCGACGATCGGCCTGAAGCGCGACGATATCTTGTATCGTCTCCCCGTCCGACGCCTGCGCTACTGGTGGCACAGCCCCGAGCGCGTCCTGCTCGCCGTGCCCGACTGGTACGCCCCGCCCCAGGCCGACTGGCCGGCCCAGCTCGTCCAGGTCGGCTTTCCCCTCGCCGACACTTTCGGCGAGGCCGCGGAGCTCGCGCCCGACCTCGCCGCTTTCCTGCGCGTGGGACCGGCGCCGCTCGTCGTCATCTACGGCTCGGCGATGGCGGGCGCGCACGCCTTCCTCGCCGCCGCCGTCGCGGCGTGCCGGCTCTCGGCCGGCGTGCGATCCTGCTCGCCGGCCGGGCCGACGAGATCCCGGCCAGCCTGCCGCCCGGGGTGATCCACGTGCCTTACGCGCCGCTGAGCCGGCTCCTGCCGGCTGCACGCCGATTACGCACGCGCCACCCTTTACAGCGCCATCGCCGCCGGCACGCCGCGGCCCGAGCACGGCCTGTTCCTGGAGCCCTGGATCTACGATTACGGCGCCCTGGACGAGTACGCCGTCAACGCCTACCGGGCCGGCGACGACCGCGGGAGCCTGGAGGCGAGCTTGCGCGCCCTGGCCTCCGGCAAGGTGCCCGAGGGCCAGCGCGCGCGCTTCCTGGCCAATACCCGCTTCCCCCTGGACCGGCTCGCCGGCAGCCGCGCGACCCCGGCTGCGGGCTAAGCAGCCTTGCCCTGGCAAGCCAACGCTTCGTCCGCCTGGCCTCTTGATGTGTCGCAGATAGTCGCCGCAAAACCGGCAACCCCTTTTGCGAAACCTGCTCAGGACTCGACAGGCTGTCACGCAGCCCGCACCTCCCCCAGGAGCGCCGTCACCGCTTCGGCCAAGAGGGTCGAGTTCTGCGCCAGCACCCCGGCCACCGCCCGGACCTGATCGGATTGGGCGGCGCTCGCCAGCGAGGCGGTGCGGACCTGGTCGATGCTCGCCGCGACGCTGCAGGCCTCGGCGCTGGCGCGGTCGATGTTGCGGCCGATGCCGGCGCTGGTCTGCTCCTGGTCCTGCATCGCGCCGCGGATCTCGTCGGCCAGCCGGCTCGTCTCCGCCACGGCGTCGATGATCGCGCCGATCTCCTGGGCGGTGTGCCGGGTCGCGCCCTGGATCGCGGCGATCTGGGCGGCGATCCGGTCGGTGGCGGCCGCCGTCTGGCCGGCGAGGGCCTTGACCTCGCCGGCCACGACCGCGAAGCCGCGGCCCGCCGGCCCGGCCCGGGCCGCCTCGATGGTGGCGTTCAGCGCCAGCAGGTTGGTCTGCTCGGCGATGGTGCGGATCAGGTCGGCGGCCTCGCCGATCTCGCCCGAGGCGCTCACCAGCCGCTCGACCGTCGTGGCGGTGGCCTGGCTGCGGACCAGCGTCGCGCTCGCCATCTCGCTCGCCCGTCCGACCCGGTCGCTGACGCCGGCGGCGGATTCCGAGAAGTGCCGGAACGCGCCCTCCACCTCCCGGACGGCCTCGGTGGCGATGCCGGAGGCGCCGGTGACCGCGGTGGATTGATGCTCGACCTCGTGCGCCGCCCGCGACAGCACGTCGGCGGTCAGCTCCATCTCGCGGGTCGAGGCGTCGAGCGCTCCGGCCGCCTGCGAGGCCCGGGCCTGGAATGCCCGGCAGGCCTCGTCCAACCGCTCGGTCCGCCGCCGCTCGATCTCCGCCCGGGCCCGCTCCTGGGCCTGCGCCGCCGCCTGCTCGCGCAGGGCGCCCTGGAACACCGCGATGGCCGACGCCATCTCGCCGATCTCGTCGCGCCGCCGGGTGAACGGCACCGTCACCGCCAGGTCTCCGGCGGTGAGGGACTGCATCGTGCGGCGCAGGGCGCCGAGCGGGCGCTGCACCTGCGTCAGGCTCACCCAGACCGCGCCCGCGATGGCGACGACGAGCCCGAGGGTCGGCACCGCGACGAGGGCCACCGCCTCCCGGCGGCGGGCCTGGGCCACAGCCTCGCGCTGCTCCTGCAGGCGCTCGAGCACCGCGTCACCGAGCTTGAGGATCCGCGCCACCATCCGCTCGCGGCTCTTGATCGTCGCCTCGTCGGCGGCCTGGATCTGCGCGGCCTTCGGCGAGAGCGTCTGGCCGAGCTCCGCCGTGTCGCGCTGATAGGCCATGAATTCCTGGAGGGTCAGGGACAGCTTCCGCGCCTCATCCTCGTCGAGATAGGGCTGGAGCGCCGCGAAGAAGGCCGTGCGCTCGGCCTCGACGGCCTCGAGCGCGCTGCGCAGGGCCCCGAACTTCTGCTTGGCCTCGGCGACGTCCCCGGCCGCCACCAGGGCCTGCACCGTCACCACCACGTGCTCGATGCCTTGCGCCAGGGTGCGGGTGTGGAGCGCCGCCTCCCAGGCCGCCTCCACGGCGCCCGCACGCCGTTGCTCGTTGTGGGAGAGGGAGATCGCGAAGGCGGCGATGCCGGCGGCGACCAGGATCGGAAGACCGACGACGACGCCGAGCTTCCTGCCGAGAGTGAGGCGCATGGATGGACCGGGAAACGATTTGCTGGTCCGCCCTTAGCCCCTCAAATGCTTATGCAAGATTAAACTTAGCCGCCCAATGAATATTATGAAGCTTTTGTGTCATGAATATCAATGTGCAGAAAATTTGAATAAAATACAATCTTCTCGTTCCACATCGTCGCTGCGCTCGTCAAGCGCAGCGGCGATGGTCCTTCATCCCCGGTCGAACGGGGTCGTCAGGCGTCGAGGTAGCGCCGGCGCAGGTGGCCGAGGAAGATGTCGGCCGAGAGCGGCTGCCCGGTCGCGGCAGCGAGGATCTCCTGCGTGCCGAATGCGCTGCCCTTGCCATGCACGTTCGCCCGCAGCCAGCCGACGAGGGGCGCGAAGTCGCCCCGCGCGAGGCCCGGGCGCAGGTCGGGCTCGGCCTTGCAGGCGGCGTCGAAGAGCTGGGCCGCCATCATCGCCCCGAGCGTGTAGGTCGGGAAGTAGCCCCAGGCGCCGCCGGGCCAGTGGATGTCCTGGAGGCAGCCCTGGGCATCGTCCGGCACGGTGAGCCCGAGGAGCCGCTGCATCCCCTCGTTGAAGGCGCCCGGCAGGTCGCCGATCTCCATCTCGCCCCGGATCAGCGCCCGCTCCAGCCGGTAGCGCAGCAGGATATGGGCCGGATAGGTGCACTCGTCGGCATCGACCCGGATGAAGCCCGGCGCGACCCTGGTGTAGTTCCGGTAGAGGGCATCAGTCTCCCAGGCCGGTCCGGTACCGCCGAAGGCCTCCCGCACCAGCGGCGCCAGATAGGCGACGAACTCGCGGCTGCGGCCGGCCTGCATCTCCAGGGTGAGCGACTGGCTCTCGTGCAGGCTCATGCCGCGGGCCGCCCCCACGGGCTGGCGGCGCCAGGCGGCGGGGCGGCCCTGCTCGTAGAGGGCGTGGCCGGTCTCGTGCAGCACGCCCATCAGGGCGCGGGCGAAATCGGCCTCGTCGTAGCGGGTGGTGATGCGCACGTCGTCGGTGGCGCCGCCGCAGAACGGGTGCAGGCTGACATCGAGGCGGCCTCTCTTGAAGTCGAACCCCGCCGCCCGCATCAGGGCGAGCCCGACCTGGCGCTGGGTCTCGACCGGGAACGGCCCCTCCGCGATCGGGGCCGGCCCCGCCGCGTCCTGGCGCGCCCGCGCCCCGGCGATCAGGCCCGGCAGTTCGTCCTCCAGGACCGCGAAGAGCGGGTCGATGGCGGCTTGGCGCAGGCCCGGATCGTAGCTGTCGAGGAGGGCGTCGTAGGGCGCGAGACCGAGGGCCTCGCCCTTCGCCCGGCCGATCTCGCGCTGGAGCCGCAGCACCTCGGCGAGGTCGGGCCGCAGCAGGGCGAAATCGGCGGTCCGGCGCGCCTCGCGCCAGGTCATCTCCGCCCGCGACACCGCCCGCGAGCTCGCCTCGACGAGGTCGCGCGGCACCGCCGCGGCATGGGTGTAGGACCGGCGCATCTCGGCGAGGTTCGCCCGCTGCCAGGCATCGAGCCCGTCCTCGTCGGCCGCCGCCGCGAGCCGGTCGGCGGTGGCCGGATCGGTCAGGAGGTCGTGGGCGAGGCCGCGCAACACCGCGATCTGGTCGCCCCGCCCCTCGGCCGCCCCGTCCGGCATCAGCGTCTGCGCGTCCCAGCCGAGGATGCCGGAGGCGTCCTCGAGGGCGCTGATGCGGGCGAAGGTGGCTTCGAGGGCGCGGTAGGCCTGCATGGGGTGATCCGGTCGCTGTCTCTGGTCACCCGGTTGTCCGACGCCGGCCCGCCTCCTGGCAAGGACCGGGCTGCCGGGTGCGGCAATCGCCGACAAGCCCGGCCGCGAGCATCGGGAGCGAATCTCGTTCTGGTCGAGAGCGAGGCTCAGGCCGTGGCGACGCGGCGTCCGTGCTCGTCGACGACCCGCTCGCCGTCCTCCTTGACGAACTCGCCCTGCTGCGCCGGCAGGAGATCCAGCACGGCCTCCGAGGGCCGGCACAGGCGCACGCCCTTCGGGCTCACCACCAGCGGGCGGTTGAGCAGGATCGGATGCGCCTCGACGGCGTCGAGCAACCGGTCGTCGGTCAGGGCCGGATCGCCCAGGGACAGCTCGGCGAAAGGCGTGCCCTTCTCGCGCAGCAGCGCCCGCACGGGGATCCCGGCCCGCCGCGCGAGCGTGCGGATCATCGCCCGGCTCGGCGGGGTCTTCAGGTACTCGACCACGTGCGGCTCGATCCCGGCGTTGCGGATCATCGCCAGGGCGTTGCGGGACGTGCCGCAGGCCGGGTTGTGGTAGATCACGACGTCGAACGGCTCGGTCACGGGCGGCGACTCCGGCGGGGCAGCAGGCGGCAAGGACTTCGGCAGCAAGAGTTTGGGCGGCAAGGACTTCGGCAGAGGCCGTCCCGGGCTCACGCGCGGCGGCCGGCGCGCAGGCCCTGCCCGCTCACGGCTCGACGCGCCGCAGCACGAAGGTCGTCCCGATCTCCGGGTCGCGCCGCCAGCGCCCCTCCCCTACCGGGATCAGCTCGACGCTGTGGCCGCGCCTCGCGACGAGGACGAGGCGGCCGGCCTCGTAGTGCCAGGCGGTGGGATCGAACAGGGCGAGGCCCGGGTCGCGGCAGCCCTCCTGCACCTGGGCGCCGTCGGCCTTGAGCGCGACGCGGCAGACGTCCTTCTCGACGAAGCGATCGAGGGTGTAGAGCCCGGTCACCGCAGCGGCGGTGGCGGGCGCGACGGCGAGGCCGTCGCGGGAGGCCTCCCGCGCGGTCGGCAGCGTCGAGAGCGCCGCCGGCGTGATGAGCGGCGCCTCGGGGGCGGAGGGCCGCGCCCCGGCCTGGGCCAGGCTGTAGCGCTCGCCGCTCGGGCTTTCCGCGCTGCGGGCCCCCTCGCCCTCCGGCGCCGCGAAGGCCAGCAGGGGCTGGCCCTCCCGGTCGAGGAGCTGGATCAGGTCGCCCTCCTGGCGCCAGCCACCGAGGCCGTTGACGACCGGCAGGGCGCGCCGGCAGCCGGCCGGGAAGCGCAGGGCCTGGCCGACCGGGCCGGCCTCCGCCGCCAGCATCAGGCCGCAGCGGCGGAAGCTGCCGTCGAGGGCGAGCTCCCAAGGCCCCGCCGCCCCGGTCTCCCGGGGCGGACCGCTCTCCTGCGCCGCCGCGCCCCCCACCCCCATCGCCGCCGAAGCGGCGAGACCGAGGACCGGGAGGAGGCGGCGCAGGGACATGGCACGAGTCTCTCGAAGGTCTTAAGCCTTCCAGGGCGTCTCGGCCACGGGGGTCACCGGACCGTTGCCCTGGAACCAGGAGGTCAGGTTATCAACGACGAGCTGGCCCATTGCGTTGCGCGTGTGAATCGAGGCCGAGCCGACATGGGGCAACAGAACCGCGTGCTCCTGGGCGATCAGGGCGTCGGGCACCTTCGGCTCGTCGGCGAACACGTCGAGGCCGGCGCTCTGGATCGTGCCGTCGGCGAGCGCCGCGGCGAGCGCATCCTCGTCCACCAGCGTGCCGCGGGCGACGTTGACGAGCACGCCCTGCGGCCCCAGGGCCTCCAGCACCTCGCGGCCGACGATGTTCTTCGTCTCGGGGCCGCCGGGCGCCACCACCATCAGCACGTCGCAGGCCTTCGCCATCTCGAGGAGCGAGGGGAAGTACTCGTAGGGCACGTCCGCCTGCTTGGTGCGGCCGTGATAGGCGATCGGCAGACCGAAGGCGACGAGGCGATGCGCGATCGCCCGGCCGATGCGGCCGAGGCCGAGGATGCCGACCTTGCGCCCGCGCAAGGTCCCGGTGAGCGGATAAGGCTTCTCCAGCCACTTGCCCTGGCGCAGGTAGCGGTCGACCTGCGGGATCTGCCGCACGGTCGCGAGGAGCAGGCCGACGGCGAGATCCGCGACCTCGTCGGTCAGCACGTCGGGCGTGTTGGTGACGATCACGCCGCGCCGCCCGCAGGCCGCCGCGTCGATCGTGTCGTAGCCGACGCCGAAATTGGCGACGATCTCGAGCTTCGGCAGCCGGTCGAGCAGCGCGTCGTTCACGTGGACGTGGCTCACCGCCATGCCGCGGATCTGATGCCCGACCTCGTCGAGGAAGCGCTCCTTATCCTCCGCCAAATCCCCGCGGTGGAGGGTGAAATGCCTCTCCAGGCTCTCGGTCACGAGCGGCATCATCGGCCGCATGATCAGAACATCTGTGGACTTCAAGCCTGTCTCCCGGTCGTTTCTGGCGCATCCGACGATGGGCGCATGGCGAGGACGCTTGATCTTGCGCCCCGCGCGCCCGATGATGGCCGCCAACACGAGAGGCGGCAAGTCAGGCCGCCCCGTTCTACGGGTCGAGGAAACACCCCCATGAGCGCCAGCCGCCCCGAAGCGGGCCCGCCTGTCGTGTATTCGTCGTCTGCCTGTGGCAGCGCTGCCGTTCCGGTCCGCGCGCCGCGCGCGACCTCTTTCCGATAGACACGACTACGAGGAGCCGATGGCCGGGCTGGAAATCAGGAACGTGCGCAAGTCGTTCGGGGCCACCCCGATCCTGCACGGCGTCTCGATCGACATTCAGGACGGAGAATTCGTGATCCTGGTCGGCCCCTCGGGCTGCGGGAAATCGACCCTCCTGCGCATGATCGCAGGACTGGAGAACATCACGGCGGGCGAGATCCGGATCGGCTCGCGCGTCGTCAACGCGGTGCCGCCCAAGGAGCGCGACATCGCCATGGTGTTCCAGAACTACGCGCTCTACCCGCACATGACGGTGCGGGACAACATGGCCTTCTCGCTCAAGCTCCGGAAGGCCGCCAAGGAGGAGATCGAGAGCCGGGTCAGCCGCGCGGCGGCGATCTTAGGCCTCGAAAAGCTCCTCGACCGCTATCCGCGCCAGCTCTCCGGCGGCCAGCGCCAGCGCGTCGCCATGGGGCGGGCGATCGTGCGCGACCCGCAGGTCTTCCTCTTCGACGAGCCGCTGTCGAACCTCGACGCCAAGCTGCGCGTGGCGATGCGGGCCGAGATCAAGGAACTGCACCAGCGGCTGCGCACCACCACGGTCTACGTCACCCACGACCA
>NZ_LABZ01000009.1 GCF_001043955.1 Methylobacterium tarhaniae
CCCCCATTCCCCCGAGACCACCCGCCATGGCGGCGTAGCCGCCGGGCGCGCCCCCATAGCCGCCACCGTAGCCGCCCATGCCGGACATGCCGTAGACGCCGCCCATCTCCGCCATGACCACGCCCTGCAGCACGGCGGCGAGTTCCTTGGCCGAGCGGTTCTGGATCCGGTACACGAACAGCTGGCGCTCGCGGTCGGCCGCGAGGGTCTCCAGCTGCTCCAGCATCGCCCGGGCGCGGTCCAGATAGATGGCGCGCGAGCTGACCACCAGGATCGCGTTCAGCGCCTCGTTGGGGATGAAGCGGATCACGTCGCCGGTGCCGGCAGTCTCGCCGCCGAAGATCTGGGTCAGGTCGCGGGCGAGCACCACGGGGTTGGCGCTGCGCACCGGCACCATCGCGGTCGACATGCCCCGCATCCAGTCGACGTCGAACACCGCGATGGTCTGGCGCAGCACCCGGATCTGGTTGGCATCGCCGGAGAGGATCAGCAGGTTGCGCGCCCGGTCGGCCCGCAGCACGACCTCGCGCGGCGCCACGGCGGCGAGGATCGCCTGCATCTCGGCGGCCGAGATCCAGCGCAGGGGCACCGCGACCGCGCCCGATTCGGCGCCCAGACCCTGGACCGGCCGGATCTCGGCTTGGGTGCCCGCGGGCACGACCTGGACGCTGCGGCCGTGGCGGCGCAGGGACAGGCCGCGGCTCGCCAGCGCGGTCTCGAACATCCGCAGCAGCGCCTCGCGGCTCACCGGGCCGCCGGTCTGGAGGGTGACGGTGCCGGAGGCGCGCTCGTCCAGGCTGTAGCCCCAGCCGAGCGTGTCGGCGAAGACCGCCTTCGCCGCCACCGGCAGCGGCACCCCGACGAGGTTGAGGCTCACCGGCCCGCCCGGGATCGGCTCCGGGGCCGGCGCCTCGCCGCCGATCAGGCGGTCGTTGCCGCGCAGGACGAGGGCGCCCGTGTCCCGCGAGCCCGCGGACCTGACCGGCTCCGCGCCCGAGGCGGTCAGCGACCAGCCGCAGGCGAGCGCCAGGGCGAGGACAGGCGCTCGTCTCGTCATCACCTCGCCGTCCCCGCGCCCGCCCGCTGACCGGGCGAACGTTAGGAGAGCTATGGTTAACGAGGCGTTGAGGACCCTGCGGCGGCCTGATCCAGGCTCTCGTGCGCCGCCGGATAGACAGCGTCTCCGTGCGACATCTCCAAGTGGTTCCTCCTCGATCGACCTCCCGGCACCACGGCAGGGAGGGACGCCCATCGATCATGCACCGGCGGAGGTCGATTTCGACCGGAGCGAGACTAGGCAGGGCCGGCTCTCGACCGAGACACACGGGCGGTCCACGACTGGCCTGCGGAGAAAGACTGGCCCACGGACCGCGCGGCGCGCGGCGCGGACGAGGATGCGGGCTTCGCGCGGGATCGGGGGCAGCCCGGACCCGCTCAGTTGCTCGCCCTCGATTGCTCGCCCTCAATTGCTCGCCACGTCGGCCTGGTCGCCGCTGCCGCCGACCTTGCCGTCGGCACCGAGGCTGTAGACCTCGAACGGGGTGCCGGCGGCGCCCGGCGAGCGGTAGAGATAGGCGTGGCCCCACGGATCGGTGAGGCCGCGGGCGTCGCGCACGTAGGGGCCGCGCCAACCCGGGCCGGTGGGCTGCACCAGCGCCTGCAATCCCTGCTGGCTCGTCGGATAGGCGCCCAGATCGAGGTAGTAGAGCTCGACCGCCTGGGCGATGTTCTTGACCTGGATGCGCGCGGTCTCGCCCTTGGCACGGCCGAGATAGCCCAGCACCTGCGGCGTCACCATCGTGGCGATCATGCCGATGATCGCCAGGACGACGAGCAACTCGACCAGCGAGAAGCCGGCCTGGCTCCCCTGCGGATCGTCCAGCCGCTTCCCCTGCGGCCTCCGGCCAACCGTCGTGGTCATGGTGAGCATCGTGCGGCCTCGAAGCGGGCGGAAGATCGCCGCGCAGGGTGCCGCCTCTTCGTAAAGAAGCCATCTCCGACTGTGATGACGGAGAGACGCCCGCGGCGCGAGTCGGGATTTGTTATCCAATTCCGGCCATCATCCGGCCTCGGCCCGGCCCTGATCCGTCAGGCCTTGGGGCAGGGCCGTTCGAGGCCGCCGTTCTTCCAGGAAAGGGCAGGGGAGACGCATGGACCGCTCAGCCGGATACTCAGCCGGATACTCGGGCGGCTGCCGGCGCGGCCTGGCGGTTGCGGCGCTCGCGCTGGCGAGCCTGCTCGCCCTCGGCGGTGGCACTCTCGCGGCCGATCCGCTCGCGCTGCCGCTGCCGGCGCCGTTCCCGCCGATCCGCGTCCTGACGCTCCTCGTCGCCCTGCACCTCGTCGGCCTGTCCTTCGGCCTCGGCGGCGCGACGATGCTGGATTTCTGGATCCTGCGCTGGATGCGCTGGGGCAGCCTGCCGGCGGAGATCGCCCGCATCTTCCTGTTCGTCAGCAAGGTCGTCTCGGTCGGCCTCGGCCTGCTCTGGCTCTCGGGGCTCGGCTTCCTCGCCGTCTACGCGGCGGAATCGCCGGAGAAGTTCGACAACCCCAAGCTCTGGGCCAAGCTGGTGGTGGTGCTGGCCCTCACCATCAACGGCCTCCTGATCCACGCCGTCGTGCTGCCGGGGGTGCTGCGCGACATCCGCCGGCCGATGCTCGACGGGGTGTCGGGCATGGGCACCGGCGTCTTCCTGGTCTCCGGCGCGGTCTCCGGCGTGTCCTGGTACACGGCCTTCGCCCTCGGGCTGATGCGCGAGCTGAACGGACGCGTGCCCGCCGGGCTGCTGCTGGCCCTGTGGCTCGCCGGCGTCGTGGTGGCCTCGCTGGCGGCCTATTTCTACTGGCTGCACCTGCGCGAGTGGAGCCTGCGCCAAGCCCGCTTCGCGCCGGCCCGGGAGCCGGCACCGCCGGAGCCCGCCGCCGTGCCGGCGCCCGCGGTTCCGCCCGCGGAGATCCTGACAGAGCCTGCAGTCCCCTCGACGGCGCCTGCGGCGCAGGTGACGAAGCCTGTGCCCCCGGTCGAGCCGGCCGCGCCCGCGGCCGCGGCCGCCGGGCCGGAGATCCGGAAGCCGGCCTCCCCGGGGCGGATCCCCGCGGACCGGATCCTCGCCCTCGGACCGGCGGCGCCCCGGGCCCGCCCGACCCGGCGCGCGTGATGTCCGCCGCCCTCCTCGCCGGCGCGGTGCTGCCCGCCCTCCTGCCGCTGCCCCTGACCCTGCCGGCGGGCCTGATCGACCTGCGCCGCCGCATCATCCCGGACGGGCTCACCCTCGCGCTGCTCGTCCTCGGGCTCGCCGTCGCCGCCTGGCGGGACGGGATCTCCGGGGCCGGGCTCGGCCTCGCCGAGGCGGGCCTCGCCTACGCGCTGTTCCGGACCTTGCGCGCCCTGCACGCCCGCCTCAGCGGCCGGATCGGGCTCGGGCTCGGCGACGTGAAGTTCATCGCCGCCGCGGCCGCCTGGACGGGGCTGGCCGGCCTGCCGGTGCTGATCCTGGCCGCGAGCCTGTCGGCGCTGGCGGTCATCGGGATGCTGGCGCTCTCCGGGCGGGCGATCGGGCGCGACACCGCCCTGCCGTTCGGCCCGTTCCTGGCGCTCGGCCTCCACGTCGCCCTCGCCGTCGGGGTGCCGGGCTGATGGGGGACGGCCAGGGGCAGGAGGGCTTCACCCTCGTCGAGATGCTGGTGACGATGGCGATCCTGGCGCTGGCCGCCGGGGTCGCGTTCCAGTCGCTCGGCCCCGGCGCCCTCGACCGGCGCGCCCTGCTCGTCTCCGAGACCATCGCCGCCGAGATCGGCCGCCTGCGGGCCGAGGCGATCCGCTCGGGCCGGGCCGGGCGCCTCGCCTTCGAGCCGCAGGGCGCCCGCTTCGTCAGTTCCCGCCCGGATGCGCCGCCGATCCCGGTCGGCGGCCTCACGGTCGCGGTCGAGCCCGGCCCGGTCGGCCGGCCGGTGCCCGGCGAGCTGCGGCTCCTGCCCGACGGCAGCTCGACCGGCGGGCGGATCCTCCTCGCCGCCGGGCGCGCGCGCCGGGTCCTGGCGGTCTGCGCCCTTACCGGCCGGGTGCGCCGGGAGGACGGGCCGTGAGGGCACGGCTTCTTCGGATGCTCCGGCGCCCCGACCGGCGCGACGAGGACGGCTTCACCACCGTCGAGGTCCTGGTGGCGTTCGGCATCGCCGCGGCCGCCACCGTCATGGCGGTCCAGATCGCCGGCACGGCGGCGGGCGCGGTCCGGCGAATCGAGGCGAGCCGCGTCGCCGCGGACGAGGCCGAGGGGGTCGTCCTGCGCCGCCTCGCCGAGGGCCCGCTGCGGCCGGGCCTCGTGCGGGGGGCCTTCTCGGACGGCACGCCCTGGACGCTCAGCATCGCCGACCTGCGCCCGGTCCTCGGCCTCGGCCGCGTGCCGCCGCTCTGGCAGGTCCGGGTCTCCCGCGGCGGCGCGGCGCCGATCTACGCCACGCTGATCCCGGGCACGCGCGAATGAGCCGGGAGACTCCCGATCATGCGGCCGGGCAGGCCGGCTTCACCCTGGTCGAGACCCTGGTATGCCTCGCCTTGGCGGGCCTGATCGGGGTGCTGCTGCTCAACGCCGTGCGGATCGCCGGCGGCGCCTCGGCGGCGGCGGCCCGGGCGGCGGGGGCCGAGGAGGTGCAGTCGGTCCGCGACCACCTGCGGCGCACCCTCGGCAGCCTGGCGCAGAGGCGCCCCGACGGCCGCCGGCCGACCCTGCGCGGCGGGCCCGACGGGCTCGTGGCGGCGCTCGCCCCCGACCAGACGCTGGAGCGCCCGACCGAGATCGCCGTGACCTTCGCACGCGTGCCCGGGCGGGACGGCACCTTCGACCTCCTGGAGAGCCGCCGCGAGGCGGAGGCGCTGCCGGGGCTGCCGGCACCCTCCCGCAGCGAGGCGATTCTCGGGCGGATCGCCGGGCTCGGGCTGCGCTATTACGGTGCCCCGGCCGACGGCGCCCGGCCGCTCTGGCTCCCGGCCTGGTCGCGGCCGGACCGGCCGCCGCTCGTCGTCGAGATCCAGGTCGCCTTTCCTCCCGCGGATCGCCGCCGATGGCCGCCCCTGCTGATCGCCCTCGATGCCGGCCCGTGAGCGCGGCCCCAAGGCCGGCCCCATGAGCGGCCCCGACCCGGGCCCGTCCGACGAGGGCGAGGCCGGCTTCGTGCTCCTGTCGGTGCTGGCGATCCTCATCGTGGTCGGCGCGGTCCTGGCGGCGGCGATCCTGCAGGTGCGCTCCGCCACCGGCCTCGCCCAGGCCCGGGCCGAGGCGGTGCGGCTCCAGGGCGCGGCGGACGGGATCGCCCGCCTGATCGCCTACGAGCTGGAGCTGGGACGGACCTACCGCCAGGCCGGCACCGGCCTGCCCGAGGACGGCACCGTGGTCGCCTGCCCGCTGGCGCCGGGACGCACGGCCCTCCTGTCGCTCCAGGACCAGGGCACGCTCATCGACCTCAATGCCACGCCGCGCCCGGCGATGGAGGAGGCTTTCCGGCTCCTCGGCGTCCCGGACCGGGAGGCGCTGACGCTGGGCGCCGAAATCGTCGATTACCGCGACCCGGACGACGTGCCGGAGCCGAATGGCGGCGCGGAGCTGCCGCAATACCGCACCCGGAGCCTGCCCTGGGGGCCGCGCAACGCGCCCTTCGCCAGCGTCGACGAGATCGACCGCCTGCCCTCGATGAATCCGGTCCTGGCGGCCCGCCTGCGGCCGGTGCTGACGGTCTACAACGAGGGCGGCCGCTTCGACCTCGCCGCCCTGGTGCGGCGGGCGAACCCGTCGGCGATCCGCTCGCTGCCGGGCTCCGCCGGCCCGGTCCCGTCGCCGCGGCAGGTCTTCCGGCTCTCCGTCGTCGTCGCCGAAGGCCGGGCCCGGGCCGGGCGCTCGGCCTTCCTCAACCTCGGCGCCGGCGGCTTCCTCGTCTGGCAGCAGACCGTCGCGCCGGACCTCGGCACCGGCACGGGCCACCGCGCCTGCACGATGATCGCGGCGGCCCTCGCGGCAGCTCCCTGAATGCCGCGCGGCGGGTCCCCGAGGGTCGGCGATGCCCCTGTCCGAGAGGAAGACGCGGGAGAGCGCCTCGGCTCCCGCCATCGATCCGGATCTGACAGGCGGTGGACGGAGTTAAGCTTGGGCGAGTCGTCGAAACGACCTCGCAGACGGTAGGGAGCGCGGCGCGATGACGGAGACCATGGCGGTTCCCCGGTGCCCGGACGTGGTGCTGTCGGATTTCGGAACCTTCTTCGAGGAGCAGCGCCGCCGCCGCGAGGCTTACGCCGCACCGGAGCCGCAAGACGAGGCGCCGCTCTCGGCCGAGGACGCGCAGCGCGTGGCGCTGCTGCGCGACATCGCCGCCGAGGTGCTGGAGGCGGCGGCCAGCCAGCTCGCCCCCCACGGGGTGCTGATCGAGCGGGGCCCCTCGCTGCGCGGCCGGCCCGATTTCGAGCAGGCCTACACCCAGTTCATGCTGATCAACCGGAAGACGGGACAGGCTTCGGACGTCTACGTGATGAGCATCACCGATGCGGGCTACTTCCTGGCCAGCGCCTGCGACCCGCGCCTCGACCACGACCATTTCGACCGGCAGGTGACCCACTGCGCCGCGAGCGCCCTCAACTGCGACATCGTCGCACGGGTGGTGAAGGACGCCATCCTCCACGTAGCCTGACCTTGGTAGCCTGACCTTGCACGTCGCCTGAGCATCCCCCGGTCTCGGTCCGGCCCCGATGCGACGGCCCTGCCGGACTTCGGCGCCATTAACGTGTCGTTAGGTTTTGTTCCAGCGCGGCAGTTCAAAAAAGTCGGCTACAAATCCCCCTTGACCATCCCTCCGCGGAGAGGCAGCATAGTCATCGTCGAGTCGAACTCGAGGAGGTAGCCATGAGATCTCAAGGTTGCAGCCCTCACGCGACACATACCGATGCCGGTGATCAGGACACTCCACCGGACTAGTTTCGACAGGGATAGTGGCTTCAGGGCGGATTGAATACGGTACGGGGCCGAGTCGGCCATCGCAATCGTGCCGTGCAACCTCACCCGCACCCTGAAACGTGGACCCTGCCGCTTAAGGCTCGTCGGTGCGCCGGCGGGCCTTCGTTGTTTTCCGGCGTCGTTTTTGCGGCCCTGCGCAGCCCGGCTCGCTGCTCGGCCACCGCGATCGGCGAGGGGCCTGCACCCGCGCGCGGCACCATCGCCAGGGGATGACCGCCCGCGCGCGGCGACGGGAACCCGACGCGAGGGCATGCGGACACATCTTAACCTGCCGTTAGGTTTCTGTTCCTCGCCGAAGATCGAGAGCAGCCGGCTACAAATCCCTCTTGACCATCCCCCGGAGGAGGAGCAGCATAGTCCTTGTCGAGACGAACTCGAGGAGGTGGCCATGAATTCTCAAGGTTGCAGCCCTCACGCGACACATACCGATGCCGGTGATCAGGAAACGCCGCCGGACTACGATCGACAGGGATAGTGGCTTCAGGGCGGGCTGAAATACGGTACCGGGCCGAGACGGCCATCGTCATGGTACCGTGCGAGACCACCCGCAAACCCTGAAACGTGGACCCTGCCCCTTAAGGCTCGTCGGTGCGCCGGCGGGCCTTCGTCGTTTCGGGAGCAGCCTGTGCCGTGGTAGGGCCATCCGCAGGAGGACCCCGATGTCATCAGACCGCTCCCGCCGCGGCGGCGATCCGCGCCAAGCTGCCGAGGCCGCGTTCCGGGCCGTGACCCGCAAGGTGCCGGAAGGCCCGGCGCCCGAGAAGGCCACTGTGAAACCCGCCGTACCGGGCCTGCGCGAGACCGTGTCCCTGCGCCTCGACCGCGACGTGCTCGACCATTTCCAGGAGGCGGGGCCGGGCTGGCAGGAGCGCATCAACGCCGCCCTGCGCAAGGCGGCCGGGCTCTGATTCGCCAGCCCCCGATGCGACTGCCGCTCGCCGCGCTCCTTTGGCTCCTCGCCGCACCGGCGCAGGCCGGGAGCGGGCTGGTGACCAACCCGTTCGCGTCGAACTACCCCTCGGTGCCGATCCGCGAGCGGGTCGCCCCGCCGCGGCTCAGCGCAGGAATTGCCCGAAGGCCCGCGGCCCGTCCGAGGTCTTCACCTGCCCGGTCACCGTCAGGGTCGCGGCATCGATCACCGTGAGGGTGTTCGATTCCCAGTTCGCCACGTAGAGCGTCCTGCCGTCCGGGCTCGCCTGGATGCCCTCCGGGTACTCGCCGACATCGAGGCGGGGCCCCGGCGCCAGGGTGGCGGTGTCGAAGGTGCTGACCGTGCCGCCATACTGGTCGGTGACGAAGGCGCGGCCCTGGGCGAGCGCTACCGCGTAGGGCCGCTCCCCGACCTTGACCCGGCCGACCTCCCGGCGCGCCGCGAGATCGACGACCGAAACGTCGTTCGAGCCGACATTGGCGGAATAGGCCCGCTTGCCGTCGGCGTCGATCGTGACGCCGAACGGCCGCGTGCCGACCGGGATCACCGCGACCCGCTGCCGCGTCGCGGCGTCGACGAGGGAGAGGGCATCGTCGTCCCGGTCCGCCACCAGGAGGAAGCGTCCGTCCGGCGTCACCGCGATCCCGGAGGGCGAGGTCCCGACCGGGATCTCGGCCGCCACCGCGAGGGTCTTCGGATCCACCTCCCAGAGCCGCTTGGCGTACCAGTCGGCGACGTAGACCGCGCCGCCCACCGGGTTCACTCCGACCCCGAGGGGCCCGCCGCCGATCACGACCGTGCGCAGGACTTTTCGCGATGCGGCATCGATCACCACCAGCGCCTTGCCCTCCGGCGCGGTGACGTAGACCGAGGAACGGTCCGGTGACAGGGCGATGCCGGCCGGTGCGCCCGGCACGGGGATCGTCGCCACCACCTTGCGGGCGTCGAGATCGACCACGTCGACCGTGTCGGAATTCTGCGCGGTGACGAAGGCCTCCGCCGCCCGCGAGGGGACCGGCGCGAGGCCGATCCCCAGAACCCCGATACCACCGAGAAGGCAGAGCCCGGCGAGGCGCCGGGCTCGCATCACGAGTTGCCCTTCTCGATCTTCGCCTTCAGGTTGTCGAGGCCGCTGCGGTAGAGTTCCTTGACCGCCTTGATCGCCGCCTCGTCGCTCAGCTCGGGCGGCGGATCGTTGTTCATGTAGCCGCGGTAGAACGCGCCGTCCCACGTCACGTCCGACGCCTTGCCGCCGTCGGCCGGCTCGACCTTGATCGTCGAGGAATAGTTGTTGACCGGCAGCACCTTCACGTCGACCTTGTTGATCCGGTACGACAGGCTCCTCTGCTCGGCCGAGTACTTGTAGAGTTCCTCGTCGACGGTGGCGCCGCCCTTCAGGGTGAGGGTGCGGGTGGCCTTCACCTGGTTGCCGCCCGTGCCCTCGGTCTTCTCGACCGGCGGCAGCCAGCTCATGTCCTGGAAGTTGCCGACCACCGCCCAGACCTTGTCCGGCGCGGCGTTGATCGTGACCTTCTCCTCGACCTTCTTACGGGTCGGGCCGTGGGCCTGGGCGGCGGGGGCCGCCGCGAAGGCGGCGACGAGGGCCGCCGCGATGATGCGCTTCATCGGATCTCTCCTGTTCACGCGTGTCTCACGCGTCATCGATCGCGAGGGACGCGGCGGCCGCCTGCGGCAGGGCGGCCGCGACCTTCGCGGCGATCCAGTTCCAGGCCTCGCGCTCGGCGGGCCCGGCCGTCTTCTCGACGGCGATGCGGTGGTGGCGCAGCTCGGCCAGGACCGTCTCGGGCGCCAGCCTGTGCAGGCGCGTCGACAGGATCGCCGCCTCCAGCACCGCATTGACCGCCCGGTTGTGGCCGAGGAACGGCCGATGCGATTCGGCATGCACCACCCGGCCGCGGAAGCGCGGGCGGACGGGATCGTCGCGCACCTCCACGACCTGCAATTCCATGTGGCCGTAGGCCTCGGCCAGCCGCGGCACCGGGATGGTGCGGCACGGCACGGTGGCCCAGTCGCGCCGGCCGGTGACGCAGCCGGCGATCACCCGCACGTCGGCGGGCGCGACCGCCGCGAAGACCGGCACGGCCTCCAGGTTGGCGATGGTCGGGGACGGCCGGAACGGCGCCACCCAGAAATCCTCACCCTCCCGGATCAGCCCGAACGGCACCAAGTGCAGGACCCCGTCGGCGGAGGCCGTGGTCACGATGGTCTCGAGGATCAGCGGCACGGCTCTAAGGTTTCCCGCTGTGGCGCGTATGGCCCGGGGCCTTGAAGCGGGTGGTGTCCTCCACCTCCGCATCCAGGGCGCAGCCCCAGTCCAGGGCCTCGTCCTGCACGTAGCGCTTGCCGAGCCGCCAGGCCAGCTCCGCCTTGGTCAATTCACCGCCGAGATAGAAGGCGTGGGCCCCGTCGCCCTCGACGCCGAGATCGGGGAAGAACGCCATCGCGTCGCGCCCCACCTTGTGGATGTCGCGGTTGTAGACGTGGACCCCGTCCTCCGCGACCGCGACCCGGTAATTGGGATCGCGCACCTCGGCGGCCAGGGCCGCGATCTCGTCCGGCGTCTGGGTGTAGGGGCGCTTGTCGTGGAGCGCCAGCAGCGCCCGGCCGTAGCCCTTGGGCAGGGCGGCATCGGCCTTCGCCGCATACATCACGCGCCGGGCGGCGTCGTGTTCCTCGACCGTGCGGCGGGTGTGGTTCGAGACCTGCACGATCAGGACGTTGCCGATCGCCAGTTCCGAGCACACCCCCATCAGCAGGGCCGTCACCCCGAGGCTGTCGGCCTCGGTGAGTTCCGTCAGGTTGCCGGTGCCCATCATCATGGCGATGTCGGGATGGCGGCGCCGGGTCTCGTGGTAGCGCACCAGCGAGGCGGCGAAGCCGAAATGGATCGGTTCGAGGATCGGGTCGGCGATGAACGGCTTGCCCGCCCGTTGCATCCGGTCGATCGCCCGGTCGAGGGAGGGCAGGTCCTCGGGCCGCATCGGCACCAGCACCGGCACCGCCTCGGTCTCGAAGGCGAGGTCCAGCGTCTCCTCGTTGAGGCTGAGGAGGAAATCGGCCCCCGCCGCCGCGCCCTGGCGCAGCTCGTCGGCCGAGAACGAATCGACGCTGACCCGCAGCCCCTCGGACTTGAGCAGCCGCACGGTGTCGCCCAGATGCGGGAAGGGCGTGTCCGGCAGCCCGCCGAGGTCGATCACGTCGGCCCCGCGCCGGGCGAGGTCCCGGGCCCGCACGAGGATCTCCTCCGGCGACAGCCGCGGCGCGTCGACGATCTCCGAGAAGATCCGCACGTCGTGCCGCGACAGGTCCACCTTCCGCCCGGCGAGCCCGAGGAAGACCGGCAGATCGACGATCTCGTCCGGCCCGCGCTCGACCGGCAGGCCGAAATGCGCCGTCAGCGCCGCGATGTCGGCCCGGCAGCGCCCGGGCAGGATCACCCGCGTCGCGCCCTCCGGCACGGCGACCCGGCGGCGGATGATCTCCTCGGTCATCAGTGCCGCGACCTTCACGCCGGCATCGGCGATGGTCCAGGCGAAGCGCTCAGGCGGCAGGCTCGCCGCGATCTTCTCCAGCCGCGCCTTGGCGAGGCGCCCGGTGATGAAGACGAGGTGCTCCCTCACGCGGCGCACTCCGGGAGCGCCTCACGGCACAGCCGGTCGCCGCCGGGGCCGCGCAGCACGATCGCGCCCGGGAAGCGGGCCGCGAAGCCGGGCAAGGCGGCGTCGACGAACCCGAGCCGGGCAAGCTCCGCCGGCCCGGCCCCGGGCCGCGCATCGACGGATTTCACCAGGAGGCAGGCCTGCGCCCCGAGGCGGGCCGCGAGCCAGAGCGCCAGGCTGTCGGAGGTCACGTCCCAGCTCTCCGGGATCTCCGGCCGGCCGGCCTTGAGCGCCGACGGGTCCCAGACCGGCACGGCGCCGGCCGCGAGCAGCTGCGCGGGATCCTGCGTCACGGTCAAGCGCGGCTCCAGGGCGGCGAAGATCCGGGCCATGCCCGCCATGGCGTCGAGGGCGAGGCGATGGGCGAAGGGATCGGGAAAGCCGAGCGCGCCTTGCGCCGCCCGCACCGCATCGGCGAGGCCACCGCCGCCGGGCACGACCACCACCCGTCCGTCGGCCCCGTCCGCGAGCGCGCCGAGCAACCGGCACAGCCGGGCCCGATCGGCCACGAGGCTGCCGCCGACCTTCACGACGCTGAGAGGCTGCCTCATGGTCCGTGTCCCGTGAGCGGACACACCTACGCCGCCTCGACGCGGGGCACGAACGCGGCGAGGCGTCGCGCTCCTTCCGCGATCCGCTCCGGGTCGAGGCGGCCCGTCCGGTCGGCGCGCGCGCACAGCCCGCCGCGGAAGCCGAGATAGCCCGGCCCCAGTGCCGCCAGGGCCGGGATGTCGTCGAGGGCGAGGGAGCCGGCGAGGCCCGAGAGCAGGCCCTCCGCCCGGCACGCGGCCGCGAAGCCGGCGAGCTGCGTGAGCGACAGGTGGTCGGTGAGCCGGCGACCGTCCTTGCCCCGCGTGTCGATCATCGCGCCCGAGAAGCCGGCGGCGGCGAGGGCCGGCACGTCGGCGCCCGAGGGCCCGTCCTCGGCGAACAGGACCGCGATCACCGGGAGGCGGGCGGGCAGGACCAGGCCCACCGCGTCACACCCCGGCGCCCAGGCGATCTTGAGGTAGCCCACCCCCGTCCCGGCAAGGGCCGCCAGGCAGGCGGAGGCCTCCGCCGCGTCCCGCGGCTCCCCCGCCACCGCGCTCGTCAGCCGGTCGCCCGAGGCCGCCGCGATGGCCCGCACGGTCTCGGGGAGAAGCGCCCCGAGGGCGCCGCGGTCGGGGTCCTTGGCGTCGATCAGGTCGGCGCCGTGGTCGCGGGCAAGCGCCGCCTCGGCGGCGTCGCGCACGCTGACGAGGAGGCGGACACGGGGAGAGACGATGTCGGGCACGGGGATCAGGACCGGTTCGGCAGCGGCTCGGCGAAGAGGCGGTTCTTCACCAGCGAGCGCACGCCGTGGAGCCAGGTGTCGTCGGTGTCGCCCTGGATCACCACCTGGCCGCCGCGCAGCACCTTGCCGCTCTCGGCCTCCGTGACGGTGATGGTCAGGTTGAGCACCTGCGGCGCGCTGCGCTGGACGTAGCCGTAGACGACGAGGACCGCCCCCGCCGCCTTGGCGATCTTCTCGGCGCAGCCCTCGCACTTGTAGAACGGCGCGTCGCGCCGGATCTCGGCGGCGTGGGCGCCGAGATCCACGGGCTCGAGCCCGCGGCCCGCCACCTCCCGCCGCAAGGTCTCGCTGGCCAGCGCGAGGCGCCGGGCATCCTGCGGCTTCAGCGGCCGCGGCCCGACCGTGCCGGGCTCCGCCAGCTCGATCCCGAACACCGCCGCACTGGTCGGCGCGGCGGCGGCCGGCAGGCCGACCAGCAAGCCGACGGGCAGGGCCGCGAGGGCGGGAAGGGCGTGAAACGACAGCATCGCCCCGACCCTCGCACGGCGATGCGGGGAGGCGCAACGCGCTCCCCGACGGACCGTCTTCGGACTTTCGGGGGAGGGCGGAGCCTCTTAGGGAATCCTCATCGATGAGGCGTTGAGGCCGAGCGAGGAACCCTGGTAGCGTGCCGCCCGCATGGCACAGTTCCGCAAGGCCACCCTCGCGTCCCTCGGGCTCCTCGCCGGTCTGGCGGCGGCGCCGGCCGCTCTCGCGCAGGCTCCCGCCCCGCCGCAAGCGGCGGCCCCGCAGGCGTCGGAGATCCGCATCGGCCTGATCTACCGGCCGGCTCCGGCGCCGTCCTCCTACGACGCCCAGGCCGCGCCCGAGGACGAGGGGCTGGCGGGCGCCAGGCTCGCGATCCAGGACAACGCCACGACCGGCCGCTTCGTGCGCCAGAGCTACGCCCTCGACGCGGTGGCCTTGGGCACCGCCGCCCCCGGCGCACCGCCGCCGCAGAGCCCGGTCGACGCCGCCCGCGATCTCGCCGCGAAGGGCCTGCGCTTCATCGTGCTCGCTCTGCCCGCCGACGAGGTGCTGGCGGTGGCCGATGCGCTGAAGGGCTCGAGCGTCGTCCTGTTCAACGCGAGCGCCCCCGACGACCGCCTGCGCGGCGCCGATTGCCGGGCCGACGTCTTCCACGTCGCCCCGAGCCGGGCGATGCAGACCGACGCGCTCGCGCAGTTCCTCGCCTTCATGCGCTGGCGCAAGCTCTTCCTGATCACCGGCCCGCAGGACGGCGACAAGCTGTGGGCCGAGGCGATGAAGCGCTCGGCCAAGAAATTCGGGTTGCAGATCAGCGCCGAGCGGCCCTGGACCTTCGGGCCCCTGGCGCGGGCCCGTGGCGACACCCCGACACGGGCCGAGGCCCTCGTCTTCACCCGCGGGCTCGATTACGACGTCGCCGTGGTGGCGGACGAGGCGGGGGATTTCGGCGATTACGTGCCGTTCCACACCGTCGATCCGCGGCCCGTCGCCGGCACGCAGGGGCTCGTTCCCACCACCTGGCACCCGACCCTGGAGGTCTGGGGCGCCGCCCAGGCCCAGAACCGCTTCCGCCGCCTCGCCGGCCGGCTGATGCGCCCCCTCGATTACCAGGTCTGGGCCGCGGTGCGGGCGGTGGGCGAGGCCGCCTTCCAGAGGAAGACCACCGACCCGGCGGCGCTCACGGCCGCCATCGCCGACCCGGCCTTCAGCCTGCCGGGCTACAAGGGCGTGGCGCTCAGCTTCCGCCCCTGGGACCACCAGCTGCGCCAACCGCTGCTGCTGGTCCAGCCGCAGGCCCTCGTGGCGGTGGCGCCGGAGCAGGGCTACCTGCACCAGCGTACGCCGCTCGATACGCTGGGCATCGACCTGCCGGAGACGCAGTGCAAGCTGGCGAAGTCGTGAACCGGCCTTAAGTCGGTCTCGCCTGCGGCATCGCCGCGGGTCAGGTAAGAGCCAAAGAGCGCGATCACAGACGGACCGCAGGCGACGAGCGCGGCCGGAGGGGAGGACGAATGAGCCGTCACCGGATCAGACCGGCGCAAGCCGCCCAGACGGCCGCGATCCTGGCCGCCCTCCTCGCCGCCGCGCCCGCCCACGCCACCACGGTCTATGTCAGCAACGAGAAGGGCAACTCGGTCAGCGTCATCGACGTCGAGACCCTGAAGGTCACGGCCACCTGGCCGGTGGGTCGCAGGCCGCGGGGGATCACGGTGGGGAAGGACGGGAGCCTGCTCTACGTCTGCGCCAGCGACGACGACCGCATCGACGTGCTCGATACCAAGACCGGCAAGATCGTGCGCTCCCTGCGCTCGGGGCCGGATCCGGAGCAGTTCATCGCTCATCCCTCCGGCAACCCGCTCTACGTCGCGAACGAGGATGACAGCCAAGTCACGGTGCTCGACATCGAGAAGAACAAGGTGGTGGCCGAGGTGCCGGTCGGCGTCGAGCCGGAGGGGATGGGGTTGAGCCCGGACGGGTCGATCCTGGTCAACACCTCAGAGACCACCAACATGGCCCATTTCATCGACACCAAGACCTTCCAGGTGATCGACAACGTCCTGGTCGATGCGCGGCCCCGCTTCGCCGAGTTCAGCCAGGACGGCCGATGGCTCTGGGTCTCGGCCGAGGTCGGCGGCACCGTCTCGGTGATCGACGTCGAAACCCGCAAGGTGGTCAAGAAGATCACCTTCAAGATCCCGGGCGTCACCGACGAGCAGATCCAGCCGGTCGGCGTCCGGCTGACCCGGGACGGCACCAAGGCCTTCGTGGCGCTCGGCCCCGCCAACCGGGTCGCGGTGGTGGATGCCAAGACCTACGAGGTGCAGAAATACCTGCCGGTCGGCCAGCGGGTGTGGCAGCTCGCCTTCACGCCGGACCAGAAGCTGCTGTTCTCCACCAACGGCACCTCGAACGACGTCTCGGTGATCGACGTCGAGGCGCTGAAGGTGACGAAGAGCATTCCCGTCGGCCTGCTCCCGTGGGGCGTCGCGGTCTCGCCGCAGTAGCTTTCCACTGCGCCCCGAGACGAGTGGGCGCGGGATCCCCTCTCCCGTTCGGAAGGGGGAGTGTGCTCGACCTCCCACCCGGATCATCCATGCGCCGACTTCTCCTCACCGCCCTCGCCGCCAGCCTCCTGAGCCTTCCCGCCTCCGCCGGCGACCTCACCAAGGGCCGCACCGACCTGCCCGAACTGTTCCTCGGCGCCGAGGACAACGACTACGCCGTGCCGGTGAAGGACATCGAGATGGAGGCCGGCAAGTCCTACCGGCTGCGCATCACCGCCAAGGGGCAGAAGGAGTACAAGTTCTTCGCCAGCGAGTTCTTCCGCGGCGTGTGGATGAACCAGATCGTCATCAACCACCTCGAGGTGCACATGGCAGGACCGCCGCACCACCTCGAATTCGACGACCAGGGCACGATCGCGGTGGAGTTCGTCACCGTGCGGGCCGGCGAGTTCCCGTGGTCGGTCCAGGGGCTGGAGAGCCGGGGCATGACCGGGCGCTTCATCGTGAAGTAATTCGACTTCCGCCTCGCAAGAGCGATCCGATAGGACCGCCCGAAGCGATCAATCCGGAAGTCGTATGACAGGGGTTTGCGGGCCGCGCGCGTGCGGCCTACATCGCCCTCAAGAACCGGAGGAACCCCACGGATGCGTCTCGCCCTCGCCGCCCTGCTCCTGCTGACGGCGCTGCCCGCCCGCGCCGACGACGCGGCCGCGTGCCGGGACGGCATCGCGATGATCAAGGCGGAACTCGCCAAGACTCAGCCCGAGCCGGTCGCCCGCACCCTCAGGAAGGAGCTGCGAGTGGCCGAGCGGGAACTGGGCGAGCGCGAATACGACGAGTGCCTCGACGCGGTGCGCGACGCCCGCAGGGCGCTGGCGCGATGAGCGCGGCCCTCGCGGTCGAAGGCGTGAGCCATCGCTTCGGCGCCCGCACGGCGCTCGACGACGTGTCGTTCGAGGTGCCCCGGAGCGCCTTCGTGGCGCTGCTCGGGCCGAACGGGGCCGGCAAGACCACCCTGTTCTCGGTGGTGACGCGGCTCTATGCCAGCCAGGCCGGCCGCGTCGCGCTGCTCGGGCACGACCTGAACCGCGAGCCGTCGCGAGCGCTCGCCCGCCTCGGCGTGGTGTTCCAGGCCCGCACCCTCGATACCGACCTGACGGTGCGCCAGAACCTGCTCTACCACGCCGCCCTCCACGGCATCCCCCGCAAGGCGGCTCTGGCGCGGATCGAGACCCTCCTCACCCGCATCGGCCTCCTGGAGCGCCGCGACGACAAGATCCGCACCCTGTCGGGCGGCCAGTCGCGGCGGATCGAGATCGCCCGGGCGCTGATCCACGCCCCCGACCTCCTGCTCCTCGACGAGCCGACCGTCGGCCTCGACCTCGACTCCCGCGCCGACATCGTCGCCATCGTGCGGGCGCTGGTGCGGGAGGAGGGGCTGTCGGTGCTCTGGGCCACCCACATCTTCGACGAGATCGACGCGCAGGATCGGGTCGTGGTGCTGCACCGTGGCCGCATCGTCGCCCGGGGCCTCGCCGGAACCTTGAGCGAGCCCGCGGGCTCCCTCGAGACCGCGTTCCGCCAGATGACCGCGGAGCGCGGCCCCGGCGAACCGAGGAGAGTCGCATGAGCGCCGGGACGACCCTCACCCCCGTGCGCGGCCGGCTCGATGCCGGCGGCTACCTCATCGCGCTCGGCGGCATCGTGCGCCGGGAATTGTTGCGCTTCTTCAACCAGAAGGAGCGGTTCTTCTCGGCGCTGGTGCGGCCGCTGGTCTGGCTGTTCATCTTCGCCGCGGGCTTTCGCAACACGCTGGGCCTCTCGATCACGCCGCCCTACGAGACCTATGTCCTCTACGAGGTCTACGTCGTGCCCGGCCTCGCGGTGATGATCCAGCTGTTCAACGGCATGCAATCCTCGCTGTCGATGGTCTATGACCGCGAGGTCGGCTCGATGCGGGTGCTGCTCACCAGCCCCTATCCGCGCTGGAGCCTGCTTCTGGCAAAGCTCATCGCCGGCGTGATCGTCTCGCTGATCCAGGCCTACGTGTTCCTCGCCATCGCGAGCTTCTTCGAGACCGACATCCCGTGGATGGGCTACCTCTACGCCCTGCCGGCCTTCCTCGCCGCGGGGCTGATGCTCGGCGCCATCGGGCTGTTCCTGTCGTCGCTGGTGCGCCAGCTCGAGAACTTCGCCAGCGTGATGAACTTCGTGATCTTCCCGATGTTCTTCGCCTCATCGGCGCTCTACCCGCTCTGGCGGATCAACGAATCGAGCGCGACGCTCTACTGGATCTGCCAGATCAACCCGTTCACCCACGCCGTCGAGCTGGTGCGCTTCGCCCTCTACGGCGCCTTCAACCCGGTCTCCTGCGCGGTCGTGGTCGGGACCGGGATCGCGTTCTTCGTCATGGCGGTGGCCGCCTACGATCCCGGCCGCGGGCTGCTCGCCCGGCGCGGTGGCCCGGCCGGGGAGGCGGGCTGACCGCCCTTGAGAGAGATGCCCACGATGCTCCGCTCCGTCCTCGCCACCCTCCTGGTCCTCGCCGCCGCTCCGGCCCTCGCCCAGCCGAGGCCCGATCCCGACTGGCCCTGCGCCCAGCGCAAGGTCTCGACGCTCGGTCCCGGCGCGGTCTGGACCGGGCCCGACCCGACCCAGGCGCTCGCCGAATGGGGCAACGACACCGACGCGGCCCTGCTCGCCCAGAAGATCGCGTCGCGCCGGCTGCCGCTGGAGGAGGTCGACGGCCTCCTCGACGCCTTCGTCGCCAAGCTCGACAAGGCCGAGAAGGAGACCCGCCTGACGCGCGTCTTCGCCGGGGTGTTCGAGGTGCTGAACGGCGAGCGCGACAAGGTGGTGGCCGGCATCGGCCGCTACGCTCGCGGCCAGAGGGTGATGGCCGAGCGCATCCGCGACGAGGCCGGAAAGATCAGCGAGGTGAAGACCTCGCCGGACGTGCCCGACACCAAGGAACTGGCCGAACTCGAGACCCGCTTCAACTGGGACAAGCGCATCTTCCAGGAGCGCAGCCAGTCTCTGACCTATGTCTGCGAGGTGCCGACCCTGCTGGAGCAGCGCCTGGGGGCGATCGCGAAGAAGATCCAGGCGCGGCTGTAAGCATCAGAGTGGGCGCCTGAGCACCTGGCGCAGGCGACCCTGAAACCCTGGATGTCATCCCGGGGCTCGGCGCAGCCGAGAACCCGGGATCGATATCCGCCGACAGCGGAAAGCATGGCGGATCGCATCCCGCTTCATCCTGACCCGTCAGCGATCATGGATCCTGGGTTCCGCTTCGCGGCCCCGGGATGGCATCGAGGGTGGCAGGACCGTCAGAGGATGGCCCGAGGGCGGAACAGCCCTCGGAAGAGGCCGCCCGGCCCGAGGTTCTCACCCCACCCGCGTGAACAGCTCGCCCTTGCCCAAAGTCGCGAGGTCGCCGCCGTAGCGGCGCATCGGCGCCCGCAGGAGCGCGGCCGCTTCTGGCGCCAAGTCCTTGAGCGATGTCGCCAGCAGCTTCAGGACGACCAGATCCTGCCGCCCGGTCTCCACGAAGGTCGGCAGCAGGGCACCGTGACGGGCGGCGACCAGGGTGCCGCGGCGCATGCCGTAGCCGGGATGGTCGCCGATCTCCTCGGCCACGATCGTGCCGGCGATCATCCGGGACCCCGTATGGGCGCCGGCCGCTTTCGCCAGGATCAGCCCGCCGCGCATCCGGTCGCCGAGGCGCTCCGCCGCACGACCGCCGATCACGAGCGTCGCGCCGTCGAGCCCGACTTCCGCGCCGTGGACCGCGCCGCCGGCGCTCTCGGCGGCATCGCCGGCGATGCGGATCGTGCCGCCCTTGGCCGCCGTGCCGGCGAAGGGCCCGGCGGAGCCGGACACCGTGAGGGTGCCGCCCGTCATGCCGGCGCCGAGGTGCTGGCCGACATCGCCCTCGACCACGATCCGCCCCCGGCTGAGGCCCGCGCCGACCCGGTCGAGCCGGTCCGTGGCGCCGACGATCCGCAACTCGTCCGATCCGTCGAGAGCGATGGTGAAGCAATCGCCGAGGGTCAGGCCGCGGCGGCCGGTGCCGACGCCTAAGCGAGCCGCCTCGGCCTCCGACAGTCCGGCGAGGGCGGCGGGCGTGAGCCCGGCGAGATCCAGGCGTTCGGGCGCCTGGCGCAGGGTGAGGGTGCTCATGCGGCCTCTCCGAGCAGGTCCCGGAGGTGGAAGTGGTGGCGCCCGAGATTGCCGCCGTAATTGCCCGCCGTGACCGCGACGAGGCCGAGATCGACCCCTGCCTTGGTCGAGGCGTGGAGCGCCGCCCGCATCGCGGCCGAGACGCTGCCTGCCGAGAGCCCGTCGATGACGATCTCCAGCACCACATCGACCTCCGGCGGCAGGGCCGAGCCGGCGCGCCCTTTGAGGGTCGGGCAGTAGGCGTCGTTGGTCGAGGCCATCATGCCCTTGGTCCGCGCGCCGACCTTCGAGCCGGAGCGCACCACGCCGCCCGGGAAGGGCAGGATCACGTCCGGCACCGTGCGGGCCGCGGCCACCGCGATCTCGGCCACCCGCAGGGTGTCGCCGAAGCGCCGGCCGAGGAACAGCAGGTTGCCGCCGCCGACGGCGCCTTGAACCGTCGGCACCGAATGCTCGCACAGGAACTCGCCGTCCATCACCGGCGTGCGCCAGTAGCGCCGTCCCGCGACGCGCTTGGCGGTGGCGAAGCCGTCGCCGAAATAGCGGATCGCGCCGCCGAGCTTGAGCGCCTTGGCCACATTCGGGTCGTCCCAGGCGACTCCCGCGAAGACCGCGCTGCCCGGCGAGGTCAGGACGCATTGCCCGACCCGGCGCAGGAGCTGGTCCTTGAGGCTGCCGGCATCGAAGCCGAAGAGCAGCACGCGCACGCCCGGGCGCCCGTCCGGGGTCTCGTCGGGCGAGAGCACGGCGTCGATGCCCGCCTCGGCGCCGCAGCCGATCACCGAGGTGGCGAAGCCCGTCATCGTGGTGGCGGCGATCATCGCCCATTCGGGCGTCTCGGCGGTCAGCACCAGGGCGGTGGCCGCCATGTCGAAGGCCTCCGCGAAGGTGTCCTCGACCCGGATGCCGTGGAGAATCAGGTCCGGCATGCGACGGCCTCGAACACCTCACGATCGGGGAAGGCTGCGTCCGGCACGGTGAAAGTGGACAAACCGGCGCCGAAGCGGCCCTGGAGATAGGAATCGGTCCGCCGGGCCATGCCGGCATCGGCTTCGACGGCGAGGCTCAGCGTGCGGCCGCGCGTCCAGGACACGACCTCGCCGTCCTCGACGATCACCGCGCCGTCCTTCAGCACCCAGTGGGCGCGGGCGAACATCGCGGTCCGGTCCGGCTGGTCGCGGTAGACCGCGATGTCGGCCCGCGCCCCGGGACGCAGGTGGCCGCGATCGGCGAGGCCGAGGAGCTTGGCAGGACCCGAGCGGGTGAGCTGCGCCACCTCCGAGACGGTGTATTCGCGCTCGATGGCGGCGAGGCCGGAGCGCTCGGCCGCGACCTTCGGATGGGCGGCGACCTCGCGGTCCCGCGCCTCCTTGTCCATCAGCAGGTGGAGGATGCGGGGATAGGCGGTGAACGGCCCGCCATTCGGGTGGTCGGTGGTCAGGATGGTGCGCTCCGGGTCGGGCGAGAGCAGCATCATCTCGAGCCCGATGGCGAATTGCAGCGACGAGGTCGGGCCGCGGTCGCGGTAGCGGAACGGCACGATGCCGCCGCCCTCGGCGTCGCCCGCATTGACGATCCACTTCCTCGGGGTCGCCGCCTTACGGCCGGAGAACTGGCGCAGGATGTCGAGCGAGATGGTCGCGGTCTGGCCGAACACCACCTGGCCGATATCCAAGGTGGCGTTCGGGTGGCGGGCCAGCGCCTCGGCGATTCGCGGCGCGGCGGACATGAAGCCGCCGGTCAGCGGGTTGTCCTTGTCGACGGCGGCATAGGCGTAGAACTGCGCGTGGGCGAAGTGGATGCGCCGGCCTTCGGCCGCTTCGAGCGTCTCGATCAGGCTGTCATCGGCCCCCGGCAGGCCGAGATTGCTGCAATGGACGTGGAGCGGGTGCGGCACCTTCAGGGCCTCGACGGCGTCGAGTAGCCCGTCGAGGATCTTTCGCGAGGTGAGCCCGTAGGCCGGCACCTCGTCGTCGAGGGAGAAGCGGACCGCCCCGTCCTTGAAGGCGTCGGCGCCGCCGGCATTGATCACCTTGACGCCGAGCGCCCGCGAGGTCGCGACGTTGAGCGCCACGAGGTCGCGGACCGCATCCGCGCTCTCGCGGTCGCGCAGAAGCTGGAGCAATTGGTCGTCGTTGCCCATCACGCACAGCCCGCCCCGGTCGAGGAGCGGGATCTCGGCGAGTTCGAGCTGGGTCGCCAGCGCGTTGACCGGCGGCATCGCCGGCTCGACTGCGGTGGTGTAGCCCATCCGGGCATAGAGCAGGCCGACATCGCGGCCCGACCCGTGCGGGTTCGGGGCGTCGGGCTCGGAGATTCCGAGTTCCGGCAGCAGCAGGCGCGCCAGCACCACGTTGCCGCCGGCGATGTGCGAGTGGACCTCGACGCCGCCCGCCATGACGATGCAGCCGGCGGCGTCGATGGTGCGGTCGGGCGCGCGGTCGGAGGGGGCGACGATGCGGCCGTCCTCGATCCAGACGTCACCGATGGCGTCGCGCCCGGCGGTCGGATCGACCACCCGGCCGCCGGCGATGCGGGTCAGCATGAGGCGGAACGCTCCGGGTTCTTGGCAGGATGCTTGGCAGGAGAAGAGAGCCGGGCCTGGAGGTCGGCGAGGATCGCGGCGGCGGGGTGCGCCTCCGACTGCGGCGCGGTGGCCTCGTGCCACGCGATCGCCGCGCGGCGCGGATGCCAGAGGGCAGCGCCGAAGGCCTCGCCCGGCACGCCGACGCCGATCACCACCTGCGCCTCGTCGCCCTTCGGCGCACCGAGGAGCGCGACGGTCGGTACCGTGCGGGTCCAGGATGGCAAGGCGGCCGGCAGGGGAGCGAGCCACAGGGCTGCGTCGACCTCGCCGGCCTCGACCTGGCGCGCCGCGTCGAAGCGCCAGGGATCGTGCTCGGGAAAGCCGCGGCCGAAGCCGACCCGCGGCCCCTGGCCAGTGCTCCAGGCGGCGACCTGCGCGACGGCCCGGCCCTGGTGGGAGTCGCCGAGGGGCAGGGCGAAGCAGCGCGTGGTCTCGTTGAGATCCTTGACCAGGCCGTTCAGCATCTCGGCCCCGAGGGCGCCGGTCTCGGCCGGGTCGTAGACGATCACGCCGTAGAGCGCGTCGCGCAGGCGCGTCGCGAGGTCGGCGAGGGGGTGGGGACCGGCGATGCGGCCGGCGACGAGGCCGCGCAGCAGGCCGATATCCGCCGGCAGCCCGCTCTCGCCGGCCGGATAGGCGACGTGCTGCAAGGCGCCGTCCCCCGGCGCCCCGAGGGCGAGGAGCGTGCGCGGCCGCCCGGCCGCCCGGCCGCGGACCGGGCCGTCCACCGCGAGATCGGGCAGGAGGCCGGAGGTCCAGGGCGCTGCGCCGAGGGCCAGCACCAGGTCGGCCCGCCCGCGCGCCTCGGCCGGGGTGGTCGCCATGGCGCCGCCCGCGGCGAGAGCCCCGAGATCGGCGTAGAGCGCTGCGCCCGAAGCGGGATCGAGCGAGGCGCCGATGGCGCGCGCGAGATCGAACGCCGCCTGCACGGCCGCCGCCTCGGCGCAGAGGCCGGCGATCACGGGGCTGTGCGCCCCCGCGAGCAGTGCGGCAGCCGCCGCGACCGCCTCGTCCCGCTCCACCGCTTGCCCGTCGATCCAGGCTGTCATCCGCCCTCGCTGAATCCTGCCGCCCCGGTCCCGCTGGAACGGTCGCATCCGGGCGCCCGGCGAGGCAAGTCCCCCGAAAGTCCGGCTTCGCGCCAGCCCGCCGGGCAAATATCCGCCGGCCGCGAGTTGCCCAGCCGGCGGGCGGTGTGGGACAGTCCGGCCGCGAGGACGAGACGGTCCCCAGGGACGCCGCTTCGTCGGGTCAGGAAGCGAGGCCGGTTTGGCGCACGAGATGGGGACGGCACGGGCGAGGGTGCGGGTGCGCGCACCGGCCCGGCTGCATTTCGGCTTCCTCGACCTGCATGGCGGGCTCGGCCGGCGCTTCGGCAGCATCGGGCTCGGCCTGGATGCCCCCGGGATCGACCTGACCGCCACCCGTGCCGGCAGCCTGGCCGTCACCGGGACCGATTCGCCCGGCATCGCCGCCGAGTGCGAGCGGGTGCGCGCCTACGCGGCGCTCGCGGCCCGCCATCTCAGCGTCCCGGAAACGGGGGCGTTCCACCTCGCCGACGTCATCCCCGCCCATGCGGGCTTTGGCTCGGGCACGCAGCTCGCCCTCTCGGTCGCGGCGGCGCTGGCCGCGCTCCACGGCGCGTCCTTCGCGCCGGCCGACTTCGCAGACGTGCTCGACCGCGGCAACCGCTCCGGCGTCGGTCTGGCGGCCTTCGTCACCGGCGGCCTGATCGTCGATGGCGGCCGCGACGACAGCGAGGCGCCGCCGCCGGTGATCGCGCGGCTGCCCTTCCCGGATGCCTGGCGGGTGGTGCTGATGCTGGATTCCGGCCGCACCGGCGTGCATGGGGCCGAGGAGCGCCGCGCCTTCCGCGAGCTGCCCCGCTTCCCCGCGCCCGAGGCGGCCGGGATCTGCCGCACGGTGCTGATGCAGGTGCTGCCGGCCGTCGTCACGCAGGACGTCGCGCGGTTCGGCGCCGGAATCACCGAGATCCAGCGCCGGATCGGCGACTACTTCGCCCCCCACCAGGGCGGGCGCTATGCCAGCGCGGCGGTGGCGGCGGCCCTCGCCGATGTCGAGGCGGCCGGCATCCCCGGCTTCGGCCAGAGCTCCTGGGGGCCGACCGGATTCGCCCTAACCCGCGACCAGGACGAGGCGGAGGCCCTCGTCGCGTCCTTGCGCGCCCGCCACCCGGGCCTCGCCTACCGGATCGCCCGGGGGCGCAACCGGGGCGCCGAGGTCGACTGACCGGCTCGGCTTGCCACCAACGTCCAGGCCACAGGCGGGGCCGGCGGGCGTAAAGGTGGGGCCGAAACCCAAGCTTCAAACGCGAATCGGGGCGCCGACGGGCAGCCGTCGCGTTTCGCCGCTCCGGAGGAGATGTCGGATGGCCCGCTCGATCCTGCACATGCTGACGCCGCTCAAGCACATGAGCCCGTTCGACGTGAACATGGCGGTGGATGCGGGGTTCGAGGTCGTCTCGACCTATACGGGGGTGGAGCCCGGCGAGGTGGTGCCGCTGGTCCAGGACTCGATCTTCTCCCGCGCGCCGCAGGACGGCACCCGCACGGCGATCTTCATCGGCGGCAAGAACGCGGAAGCGGCCCTCGACATGGTGGATGCGGCGACCGGCGCCTTCGTGCCGCCCTTCGCCAACCACGTCTTCGCCGATCCGGCCGGCTCCTTCACCACCGGCGCCGCCATGGTGGCCTGCGTCCGCCGGGCGTTGCGCGAGACGTTCGGCGAGGAGCTGAAGGGGAAGCGCATCGCGATCTTCGGCGGGACCGGCGTCGTCGCCTATTGCGCCGCGGTGATCGCCGCGCAGGAGGACGCGCAGCCGGTCATCGTCGGCTATAACGGCCGCGAGCGGGTGGCGGCGATCGCCGAAGGGATGAGGACGCGGTTCGGCGTTGCCGTCGAGGCCGCCGACGGCGCGACCCCGGAGGGCCGCATCGCGGCAGCCAGGGATGCGGAGGTGATCCTGTCCGCCGCCGCCGCGGGCGTGCAGGTGCTGAGCGCCGACGACCTCACGCAGGCCGGCCGCCTCCTCGTCGCCGCGGACGTCAACGCCGTGCCGCCGGCCGGCATCGCCGGGATCGACGTCCATGCCGACGCCGTCCCCCTGCCGAGCGGGCGGGGCGTCGGCATCGGGGCGCTCGCCATCGGCAACGTGAAGTACGGGACCCAGGCCGGCCTGTTCCGCAGGCTGCTCCAGGCCGACCGACCCCTCGTCCTCGATTTCCGCGAGGCCTACCGGCTCGCCGTCGAGATCACCGATCAGGCCGCGGCGTGACGGCGCCGGCGGTCCTGATCGCGGCGCAGTCGGGCCGGGCGCTCGCCGCCGCCGCGCGGCGGGCAGGCTACCGCCCCTTCGTCGCCGACCTGTTCGGCGACGCGGATACCCGCGCGCTCGCCGCCGGCTACCGCCGCGTGCCCGGCCGCCTCGGCGCCGGGCCGGGAGCCCGGGGCGTGGAGGCCGCGCTGGACAGCCTCGCGGCGGAGGCGGGCGAATCGGTCGGCCTCGTCCTCGGCTCGGGCTTCGAGGGCGCACCGGAGCTCATGCGGCGCCTTGCGGGACGTTTCCCCGTGCTCGGCGCCTCTCCGGGTTCCGTCTCGGCGCTCAAGGATCCGGCCGCCTTCGCATCCCTGTGCGGGCGCCTGGGCATTCCGCATCCGGAGATCGCCCTGGCGCCGGTGCCCGACCCGGAAGCCTGGCTGACGAAGCGGCGCGGCGCCTCGGGCGGCGGCCACATCCGCGCGGCCGGGCCCGGTAGGCTGCCGGCCGGGACCTATCTCCAGCGCCGCGTGCCGGGCCTGCCCCGCTCGCTCAACGCCCTGGCCGACGGCCGCCGCATCGCCGTCCTCGCGGTGACGGAGCAATGGGCGGCGCCCGGGCCGGGCCGCCCCTTCCGCTACGCCGGCGCCGCCGGGCCGGCGGCGCTGCCGCCTGGGTTGCGGGCGGCGGCCGAAGGGTCGCTGGCCGCACTCGTCGCGGCGACCGGATTGCGCGGCCTGGTCAGCGCCGACCTGCTGGTCGACGGCGAGGCCTGGTGGCTGCTCGAGATCAACCCCCGGCCCGGCGCCACCCTGGACGTGCTCGACCGCGGAGCGACGCCGCTCTTCGCCGATCACCTGGCGGCGGCCGAGGGCCGGCTGCCGGAACACCGATCCGGCCTGCCTCAGCCGGGCTCGCTCGGGCCCGGCTTCCTGGGCGCCGCCGCGACCGAGATCCTCTACGCCGAGGGGGAGATCCCCGCGGTGCCGCCCCTCGACTGGCCCGACTGGACGATGGACCGCCCGCTTGCCGGCAGCCGCGTCGAGGCGGGAGCGCCGATCTGCACCGTGCTGGCCGAGGGATCGGATGCGGCGGCGGCCCGGCGTGCCGTGGCTCTGCGGGCGGCGGAGCTGCGGGCGCGGCTGGAGGGGACGGCCGCCACCGCATTGGCTTTCGCCGGCCACCGCTCCATCCTCGGCGCGTGCGCGCAGGGACTCTCGTCTCCCCGCGGGCAGGACGAAGGGATCCTGCGCCACATCCGTTACCCAACGGGGCCCTCCAAGACCCCGACCGATCTGACCGGCCATACCGGGGCGCCACCCGCCCCCGGGCCCGAGGGAGCCACCCGATGAGTTCATCCGCCACCCCGTCCCGCCCGAGCGTGAACGCGCTCGCCGCCCCCCTGGTCGAGGCCTTGGCCGCCGACGCGGCCCGGTTGCGGCTCGCCGTGACGCGGGCACCGGACGGGGCGCGGCTGATCGATGCCGGCGCGACCATGCGGGGCTCGATCGAGGCCGGGCGGCGCATCGCCGAGATCTGCCTAGGCGGCCTCGGCACCGTGACGGTGGGCCCGGCCGGGCCCCTGGAGGCCTGGCCCTTCACCCTGACGGTGCACAGCGCCGATCCGGTGCTCGCCTGCCTCGGCAGCCAGTATGCGGGCTGGAACCTGGCCGACGAGGAGGGCGATTCGGGCTTCTTCGCCCTCGGCTCCGGCCCCGGCCGGGCGGCGGCGGCCGTGGAGCACCTGTTCGAGGAGCTGGCCTACCGCGACGCCGCCGACCGCATCGCCCTGGTGCTCGAATCGGGCAGCCCGCCGCCGGCCTCCGTCACCGCCAAGGTCGCGGCCGCCGCGGGCGTTCAGCCCGCCGACGTCACCTTCGTGTACGCCCCGACCCAGAGCCTCGCCGGCGCGACCCAGGTGGTCGCCCGGGTGCTGGAGGTGGCCCTGCACAAGGCGCATTCGGTCGGGTTCGACCTGAACGCCGTCGTCGACGGGCTCGGCGCCGCGCCGCTGAGCCCGCCGCATCCGGACTTCATCCAGGCGATGGGCCGCACCAACGACGCGATCATCTATGGCGGGCGGGTGCAGCTCTTCGTCGAAGCCGACGATGCCGACGCGAAGGAGCTGGCCGAGGCCCTGCCGAGCACCACCTCGCGCGACCACGGCGCCCCGTTCGCGGAGATCTTCGCCCGCTTCAACGGCGATTTCTACGCCATCGACAAGCACCTGTTCAGCCCGGCCGAGGTGGTGGTGACCTCGCTCCGCTCCGGCCACAGCCACCGGGCCGGTCGGCTGGTGCCGGAGCTGGTGGCGCGTTCCTTCGCCTGAGGAGGCCCTCCCCATGCGGATCGGGCTCGCGGCCGATAACGGCGCCTGGCACAAGGCCCGGCTCCTCACCGCCCTGACGGAGCTCGGCGCCGCGCCGGTGCTCTTCTCGCTCGCCGACGTCACGATCGAGACCGGCCACGCGGAGCCCCTGCGGGTGCCGGGCTTCGGCGGCGATCTGCCGGACGGGGTGCTCCTGCGCACCATCGCGGGCGGCACCTTCGAGGCGACGACGATGCGGCTCGGCGCCCTCCACGCGCTGGAGGCCGCCGGTACCGTGGTGTGGAACGGGCCGAAGGCCATCGAACGCTCGGTCGACAAGGCGATGACGAGCCTGCTGCTCGCCCGCCACCGCATTCCGACGCCGGAGACCTTCGTGCTCTCGCGCCGCGACGCCGCCGCGGACGTCGTGGCCCGGGAGGCGTCGCCCGGGACGCCGCTGGTGCTGAAACCCCTGTTCGGCTCGCAGGGCGAAGGGCTGCAGCTGATCTCCCGGCCGGAGGAGCTGCCGCCCGAGGAGCTGGTCGGGCGGGTCTACTACCTGCAACGCTACGTCGCCCGGCGCGACGGAGCCTGGCAGGATTACCGGGTCTTCGTCTGCGCCGGCCGCGCCGTCGCCGGGATGATCCGCGAGGGCGACGGCTGGATCACCAACGTCCACCGGGGCGGCCGGCCGCTGCCCTGGCGCCCGCCGGCGCGCGCCGTGGCGCTGGCCGAGGCGGCCGCCGCGGCGGTGGGCTGCGGCTATACGGGGATCGACCTCGTCGAGGACGGAGAGGGCGGCTTCCAGGTGCTGGAGGTCAACAGCATGCCGGCTTGGTCGGGCCTCCAGCAGGTGACGAAGACCGACATCGCCCGCGAGGTCGCGGCGGGCTTCCTGGCGGCGGTGCGGGCAGGCCGGACGCCGCGCCTCGTCGCCGGAGGCGTTTGATGCCGCCTCTCGCCCCGGCGGCGATCATGGACGCGTATCTCGCCGCCTGCCGGGCGGAGCTCGCGGCGATCAAGCCCGGCAACGTCCATATCCACGCTGCGGGGCACCGGATGAGCGTCGCGGATTTCGAGGCGAGCGCCGTGCTCTCCGCGCCCCATGTCGCGGCGGCGGGCGCCCGGGTCGGGGCGCGGATCGAGGCGGCGGTGGCGGCCACCCGCGCGGGCATCGGCCAGAACACCAATCTCGGCATCGTCCTGCTCTGCGCACCGCTCGCCGCCGCGGCCGAGCGGCCCGGCCCGCTGCGGCACAGCCTCGCTTCGGTCCTGGCCGGGCTCGACGGCGCGGACGCCGTCGGCCTCTACGCGGCGATCCGGCTCGCCAATCCGGGCGGGCTCGGGACGGCGGAGCGCCACGACGTGACCGCCGAGGGCCCGCCGCCGCCCGTCCTCGCCGCCATGGGCGAGGCGGCGGGGCGCGACCGCATCGCCAGGGCCTACGTCACCGGCTTCGAGGACCTGTTCGAGACCGGGTTGCCGGCGCTGGCGGCGGCGCGTGCGCGGGGCCTCGCGGAGCCCTGGACCACGACGGCCGTCCATCTCGCCTTCCTGACCGGCTTTCCCGACAGTCACCTCGCCCGCAAGTTCGGCCCCGCCGTCGCCGAGCGGGTGCGGGCGGAGGCCGAGGCCGCCTTCCGCGGGCTCGAACCCGGAGAGGACGCGCGGGCGGCCTTGCTCGCCCACGACGCCGCCCTGAAGGCCGGCGGCCTCAACCCCGGCACCAGCGCCGACCTCACCGTGGCGACCCTGTTCCTCGACGCGCTCGGGCGCCTGACGGCCCGGCCGGAATCCGGCCGCGCGCAACCCGCCAATAAGTCTTAGTCGCCACACGGCTTTCCTTGCTGTGCCGGGCCCGGAATGGACCATGGTACCGTCCCGGCCGGCTTGTTCACGGTTCAGCGGCGCTGTAGTGTCCGGCCGCCATCCAGACAACCGGTTCGGCTCTCGCTGAACGCCGACAGCAAGGATGGCGGAGCCGATCCGCATTGTTCGCGCGGTCGGCTAACCTTATCGACACCTGGGAGATTCCCCACATGGCGACGATCAACAAGGTGATGGTGGGCGAGGCCCTCGTCGGCGACGGCAACGAGGTGGCGCATATCGACCTCATCATCGGCCCGCGCGGCAGCGCCGCCGAGACGGCGTTCTGCAACAGCCTGACCAACAACAAGCACGGCTTCACCAGCCTGCTCGCGGTGGTCGCGCCGAACCTGCCCTGCAAGCCGAACACCCTTCTGTTCAACAAGGTGACCATCAACGACGCCCGCCAGGCCGTCCAGATGTTCGGCCCGGCCCAGCACGCGGTCGCCAAGGCTGTGCAGGATTGCGTGGCCGAGGGCATCATCCCGGCCAACGAGGCCGACGACCTCTACATCCTGGTCGGCGTGTTCATCCACTGGGAAGCGGCGGACGACGCCAAGATCGAGAAGTACAACTACGAGGCCACGAAGCTGTCGATCCAGCGCGCCATCAAGGGCACGCCGACCGCCGCCGAGGTCACCCAGCAGTACAAGACCGCCCAGCACCCCTTCGCGGCGAACGTCGCCTAGACAGGAAACCGTCCGGAACAGTCAGCGGCACCTCCCCCGCCGCCCCCGCCGCCTCCGCCGCAGGGGCTGTTCCAGCGACTGGCCTCCATCTTTCTCGGACGTTGAACGCAAG
>NZ_LABZ01000090.1 GCF_001043955.1 Methylobacterium tarhaniae
GTTGCGCACGATCTCCTGGGTCGCCGCGCCCTGCTGGGTGACCGCGGCCGCGATCGACGTCACCACGGTGTCGATCTCGCGGATCCGGGACGTGATCGCGCCGATCGCCCCCACCGTCTGGTCGGTCACGCCATCAGTCCGAGGACCGCAGCGAGAAGGCTCAGCAGCATCGCCGCACCCGCGACCAGGCCGATCCGCGTCGCCGCGGCGATCCGCTCCGATGCGGCCGTCATCGCCTCGTGGGTGAAGCGGTTGGCATTGGCGACCGATTCGTCGATGGTCCTCTCGGCCCGCCCGATGAGGGCGGCGATCCCATCGCGGGACGCACCGGCCGCCGCCGCGTCGACCGGCCGGCCGTAGAGATCCGCCCGGCCCAGCTGCGCGTAGGCCTTCACCGCGGCGGCGAGATCCCGCACGGTGCGCTCGCTCTCGCGCAGGACCACCGGCTTCAGGGCGATCGCGATCGGCCGCTCGAGCCCCTTGCCGGCGGCGCTCGCCTCGTCGAGGGCCCTCTTCACGGCCGCGTCGGCCGCCGCCGCATCCCGCGCCAGCTCGACGGACTTGTAGCTCAGCTGGATCCGGCTGACGGCGAGCTGCGCCTGCGTGACTCCCCGCAGGATCGTCTCCTCTCGCGACACCGCGTCGTTCGCGGCACGGATCTCCGTGTTGCTCGACCATTGATTGTACACGGCGGCGCCGGCGAACAACGCCGTGACGGCAGATGACAAAGCCAGCTTGCGCCCGATGCTGAACCTGAACAGCGTTTGATCAGCATGTCCCTTGGACAGGATGGTTGTTATCTCAGCGTGCTGTTAGGATCGTTCCTTAAAAAATATTTTCCAGTCGCGAGGGAGACAGAGGGAGTATTTTTAACTCCCTGGGTAACTACGGACGAGGTGGTCGTGACCGTCGCCGCGCCGTCCGCTCGCCGCGATCCGCAATTCGGCGGAGATCAGCGGCACAGCCGCGCAGCCGAACCCGTCCGGAAACATTACCGGGACGAAATCTTCCGGTATTCCGAGCATGCTACCGGCACGGCCACGCTGATGCACTGCTCTCGATCCTGGACGGATCCCGGATCGATGCAGACGTCGATCCGCCCCACGTCGTCGACATTGATCAACACGATCCTGAACCTCGGGACCGCCGAGGAATTTGGACAAGAACGATCAAGAACGATTCGGGTAAGAAGATGGGGGTCGTTTTCGATGATTATCGGAATGATTGATATTTTCGCGATGCGCGGTTTGACGTCACGAATTCCGTCCGAAGGGGCGAGGTTGGTGTGGGACAGGCCCGACGCGGCCCTTGGCGCGGGCGAATCGCCGTGAGCGAGCGCACGAAGCGGTCCACCGCAACGGAGTGGTCGGTCCCGGAGCGTCGGCTGGCGGCGATCTTCGTCGCCGACATCGCCGGTTACTCGAAGGCGATGCATGCCGACGAGAGCGGCGCCATGCGGGCGCTCCAGGCCACCCGGCGGATCGTCGATCGCCTGATCTCTGCGCGCAGCGGGCGGATCGCCAACACGGCCGGGGACAGCGTGCTCGCGGAATTCGCCCGCGTGACGGATGCCGTCGCCTGCGCCCTGGCGATCCAGCGGACGCTCGCCGAGGCCGAGGGGGATGCGGGCCGGTTCCGCCTGCGCATCGGCATCCATATCGGCGACGTCATGGTGCATGAGGGCGACCTGTTCGGCGACGGCGTCAACATCGCCGCCCGCCTGCAATCGGCGGCCGAGCCGGGTGCGCTGCGGCTGTCGGAAGCCGCCTACCTGCACGTGCGCGGCCTGCCGGATCTCCGCTTCATCGATCTCGGTCCGCAGCGCCTGAAGAACATCGCCCGGCCGGTGCGCGTCTACGCCGTGCCGCCGCCGGACGGGCGGACCTCGCGCCTCGCCCGGGCGCGGCGGGCCGTCAGGCCCGCGCTCGCCGTCGCCGCGGCGCTGGTCGCCGCGGGGCTCGCCTTCGCCTGGCCGCCGACCGGCGCGCCCGAGCGGGCGGAGGAGCCGCGGCCGCGGCTGTCGCTCGTCGTCCTGCCGCTCGCCAACCAGAGCGGCGACACGGAGCAGGATTACCTCGCCGAGCAGCTCGCCGAGGATCTCGCCGCCGACCTCGCCCGGGCGCCCGGGACCTTCGTCATCGCCCACGGCACGGCCCAGTCCTACAAGGGGCGGCCGGTCGAGCCCCGCGCCGTCGGCCGGGAGCTCGGCGTGCGCTACGTCGTGCAGGGCAGCCTGCGGCAGAGCGCCGAGCAGGTGCGCTTCGCCGTGCAGCTCACCGATGCCGAGACCGGCGCCGCCATCTGGGCGGACCGCTACGACGGCGCCCGCGCCGACCTCGCCGCCGCGCAGGACGCCCTCGTCGCCCAGGTCGGCCGCGCCCTCGGCGTGCGGCTCCTGGAGGCCGCGACGCAGGCGCGCGCCGGGCACCCGGCGGATGCGGTGGACCTGGTGATGCGGGGCCAGGCCCTGCTCAACCGCCCCTTCGCCCGGGAGAACCATGCCGGGGCGAGGCCGCTGTTCGAGCGCGCGCTGGCCCTCGATCCGGGGAACACCCACGCGCGGCTGGGACTGGCGGAAGTGCTCGTCGACGGGGTGCTGAACGGCTGGACGACGGAGCGGGCGGGCGACCTCGAGCGGGCCGAGCAGGCCGTCGCCTCCGTGCTGCAGGGCGACCCGACCCATCCCTTCGCGCATTACCTGCGCGGCGAGACGCTGCGCGCCCGCGCCCGCTACGCCGAGGCGCTGGCCGCCTTCGACCGGGTGCTCACCCTCAACCCCAGCTTCGCGCGGGCGCACGCCTATCGCGGCCTCATCCACATCTTCCTCGGCCGGGCGGCGGAGACGGAGCGCGACGTCGCCGCCGCGATCCGCCTCAGCCCGAAGGATCCGCTGCTCGGCGCCTGGCTGGCGCGGGACGGGCTGGCGAAGCTGCATCTCGGGCGGGACGAGGAGGCGATCGCGCCCCTGCGCCGCGCCGCGGCCGTGAACCCGCTCTTCGACTTCCCCCACCTCTACCTCGCCTGCGCCTTCGCGCGGCTCGGCCGGGAGGCGGAGGCGCGGACCTCCCTCGCCGAGTTCCTCAGGCTCAGGCCCGGCTACACCATCGCCCGCTACCGCAGCCTGACCTCCACCGACCCGACCTTCCTCGCCCAGCGTGAGCGGATCTACGACGGGTTGCGGCGCGCCGGCCTGCCGGAGCGGTGACGAGAGCCGCGAATCCCTCGACCGCCGACACTTCGATGCATCTCGCGGGGGCCCCGTCACTTCGGTGCTGCCCGACCATGCCGGCCGGGTCGGCGTCGCGCCGCATCAACCCGGGCCCACGCGCGTCCCCGACTGCGGTCCGAAGATCGCCGACGTGGCGCCGCTCTCGCGGTTCCGGACCGAGCCGTCAGCGCCAGACCCGCAGGTCCAGCGCGTCGCGGCCCGGGACGGGCGCCATCTGGCCGAAGGCCGGCGCAGGGCTCACGCCCGGATCGACCGTGTAGGAATCGGCGAGGAGCAGCGTCGCGAGCGAGGCGGCGATCCCGGTGATCACGAAGCCGTAGATCACCGCCCGAGGGGCGCCGAAATGCCGGATGATCAGCGCGACCGAGATCGCGACGGCGAGGAATCCGACGGCACTGTGCCACATGCGAACATCTCTCCCGATGCGGGACACCTGAGGCCCGCTCGCAGGAGGAGAGTGCGAGCGGCGTGCCGTTCGGAGCGGATGGTTAACGCAAGGTTAATCGCGACCGCAAGCCCCTCCCCGCGCAGCACCGCCGCGTCCGGCGCATCGCTCGCGGGGACGACGCATGCGCGTCGATCGAAACCGCGTTCCCCCACTGCCTGTTCGGCCTTATGAGGAAGCCTCGCTTTCCAGGATCCCAGATGCGCCAGCCCACCGAACCCCTCGCCCTCGGCATCATCGGCGCCGGCATCATGGGAGAGCGCATGCTGAACGCCGTCCTCGGTCAGGACGACGCGCCGGTCCGGGTCGCGGCCCTGTGGGACCCGTCACCCGCGGCGCGGGCGCGCATCGCCGCCGGTTTCCCGGACCTGCCCCTGGCGGCGGATGCCGCCGCCGTCGTGGCGGCAAGCGACTGCGTCTACATCGCTTCCCCGCCCGCCTCGCATCTCGGCCACGCCCGGGCGGCCCTGGCGGCGGGGCGGAGCGTCTTCTGCGAGAAGCCGCTCGCCGTCGATCTCGCCGAGGCGCGCGCCTTCGTGGCGGATGCGGGCGACCGCGGCGCCGTGAACTTCCCGTTCGCCTCCTCGCTCGGGGTCGCCACCCTGGCGCAGTGGATCGCCGACGGCGCGGTCGGCACGCCGCGCCGCCTGACCATCGAGGTCGCCTTCGCCCGCTGGCCGCGGGGATGGCAGGCCGACGCCGCGGGCTGGCTCGACGCGCCGCAGGAGGGCGGCTTCACCCGCGAGGTGGTGTCCCACTTCCTGTTCCTCAGCCGCCGCCTGCTCGGGCCCCTGCAGGGTCTCGCGGCGCAGGCCGTCTTCCCGGAGCCGGGCCGGTCGGAGCGGGCGATCGACGCCACGTTCCGGGCCGGCGACGTGCCGGTCGTGCTGCGCGGCCGGGTCGGCGAGACGGCGCTCGACGATCACAACACCTGGACGCTCGAAGGCGAGGCCGGGGCGGTGCGCCTGCGCGACTGGGCGATCGCCGAGCGGCGGGAGCCGGACGGCCGCTTCGCGCCCGCCGCCGACGCCATGCCGAACGAGCGCGCCCGCCCGATCGCCCTGCGCCGCCAGCTCGACGGGGTGGTGCGGATGACGCGCGGCGAGCCCCATTCCCTCGCCACCCTGGCCGAGGCGCTGGAGGTCCAGGAGGTCGTCGAGGCCATCCTGGCGCAGACGGGCACCGGCCTCGGACGCTGACCGGGCCGGACACGACGTCACATCCCGACGACCCGCAGGAGGCGGCCCCCCCTCGGCGGCATAGCGCCACGCTCGGCGGCCGACAGGCCGCTGCGGTCGCAGGCGGATCCCGATCGCGGATCGCACCGCGTCACGGCGCGGAACAATCCTCCGCCTCGTCCCGGGCTCGTGCGACGAGGCCGACCGAACGGCCTCGATCGGCCGGGCTCGGTAATCGTCCGCGGCTGAACATCTCCACGTCACGCGTTATCTCCACGCAGGATCGTTAGACCTGGGCTCCGATCTCTTGGACAGGACCGCCGACCGGCGCCGACAAGTCTCGGAACGGGATCGCGGGGGCTGCGCAGAGCGGATTGCGGACTTGGCGGCTTGACGCCTTGAGAGCCTGGCGACTTGGCTGCCTGGCGACTTGGCTGCCTGGCGACTTGGCTGCCTGGCGACTTGGCTGCCTGGCGATTTGGCCGTCTGGCGATTTGGCGCGGGGATCGGGATGCGGGAGAGGGAATCCAGGACGACACGGAGCACCGGCCCGATCGGCCGGGACGGCACGGGCCTGTCCGGGGACCTGCGCCCGCGGACGCCCCCGATGAGCGCCGGGCCGGCGCCCCTGCGCGTCCTCGTCGCCCATAACCGCTACCAGGTGCGCGGCGGCGAGGATGCGGCCGTCGCCCGCGACCTCGCCGCCCTGGAGCAGGCGGGCTGCGCCGTCGAGGCGGTCTTCCTCGACAACGACGCGATCGCTTCCGGCCTCGACCGGCTGCGGGCGGCCGTCGGGGCGACGCACGCCCCGGAGGGGATCGCCCGGGTGATGGCGGCGGCGCGCCGCTTCGCGCCGGACGTGATCCACGTCCACAATTTCTTCCCGCTGCTCTCGCCGGGCATCCACGCGGCGGCGCGATCCGCCGGCTGCGCCACGGTGCAGACGCTGCACAATTACCGCCTGGTCTGCGCCAACGCCTTCCTGATGCGCGACGGCGCGCCGTGCGAGCTCTGCGTCGCCGGTTCGCCCTACCGGGCGGTGCGGTTCGCCTGCTACCGCGGCTCGCGGATCGGCTCCCTGGCGGTCGCCCGCATGATCGACCATCACCGCCGGGCCGGCACCTGGCGGCGGGACGTCGACCGGTTCATCGCCCTCACGCCCTTCGCCCGCGAGCGCTTCGTCGAAGCGGGTTTCCCGGCGGACAAGATCCGCATCCGCCCGAACGGGCTGCCCGATCCGGGACCGTCCGGGGACGGAGCCCGGCAGGGCCTCCTCTATGTCGGCCGGCTCAGCCCCGAGAAGGGCCTGATCGTCCTCGCCGAGGCCGCCGCCAGGGCCGGCCTGCGCGTCACGGTGATCGGCGAGGGGCCGCTCGCGAGCGCGCTCACCGGCCATCCGGGCCTCGACCTGAAGGGCGCCCTGCCCCCGGACGCGGTCCAGGCCGCGATGGCGCGGGCCTCCGCGCTCGTCGTCCCGTCGCTCTGGTACGAGGGCCTGCCGATGGTGGTGGCGGAGGCCTTCGCGGCCGGGACCCCGGTCGTCGCCTCGCGCATCGGCGCGCTCGCCGGCCTCGTCGCGGAGGGCACGTCCGGGCTCCTCGCCGAGCCGGGCGATGCCGCCGACCTCGCCAGTGCCCTCGGCCGCATCGCCGGCGATCCCGCGGCGGCGGCCGCCATGGGGCGGGAGGCCCGCGCCGTCTACGAGCGCGAGTGGCGCGAGGACGTCACCACCCGCGCCCTCCTCGAGATCTACCGGGACGCCGTCGCCGCGCGCGCGGCGGACATCCCCCTCACCAGAACGGGAACCTGACCTCAGTGGCACACGATCCCCTCGTCCCTTCCTTCACGATCGGCGGCGTTCCGGTCTCGGCCACCGACATGGCCGGGCTGATCGCGGCGGTCGGGCGGCGGCTCGCCGCCGGGCCGGCCCAGCCCGGCACCTTCGTGGTCTTTCGCGACGCCCACGGGGTGGTGCGGGCGCAGAAGGACGCCGCCTTGCACGCCGCCCATCGCGACGCCCTGCTCGTCTGCGCCGACGGCCGCCCCCTGAGCTGGATCGGCCGCTGGCGCGGCCTCACCGCCATGCGGCAGGTGCCGGGGATCGAGTCCGTCGAGGCCCTGTGCCGGGCCGGCGCGGCGCAGGGCTGGCGCCACTACTTCCTCGGCGGCGGCGAGGGGGTTGCGGACCTGCTCGCCACGACGATGCGCGCCCGGGTGCCCGGGCTGCAGGTGGCCGGCATCGAGACGCCGCCCTTCCGCCCCCTCAGCGCCGCCGAGACCGAGGCGATGCGGGAGCGCATCCGCGCCTCGGGGGCGCAGATCGTCTGGGTCGGCCTCGGCACGCCGAAGCAGGAGATGTTCATGGCGGCGCATGCCCCGCACCTGCCGGGCACCATCGCCATGGGGGTGGGCGCCGCCTTCGACGTCGCGACCGGCCGCATCCCCAGGGCGCCGAAGACGCTTCAGGTCGCCGGGCTCGAATGGGCCTACCGCCTCGCCCGCGAGCCGCGGCGGCTGTGGCGGCGCTACCTCGACACCATCCCGCGCTTCCTGCTGATCGCGGCGCGGGATGCCCTCACCGCCCGAAAGGCGCCCCGGCCGTCGGAGACCGGCGCGTCCGGGCAGACGGGATCGTCGGCAGCCTGAGGCCGCTCCCCTCGGCGAGCCCGGCGAAATCCGCCGGGTTCACGGCGGTGCGCGCCAGCCTGTCCAGGTCGGCGCGGGGGCTCGCCGGATTGCGGTTGCGGGCGAGGCTCTGCTCGGCCGCCTCACCCCCGTCGGTGAAGCGGGGCGGATCGCTCAGCACCAGCAGGTTGTCGGCGATGACGTTGCCGGTCGCCACCGCCGGGCGGTCGTCGAGCAGGCCGGGCAGCCGCGGATAGCGCGCCCGCCAGACGGGCGATTCCACCGGCATCGCCGCATAGGCGGCGCGCAGCTCCGATTGCGGGTCGGTGACCGCGTCGCGGGCCCAGGTCTGCCCGCGGGAATCGACGTGGACCGACGGGCTCGAATCGACGAAGACGTTGCCCTCGACGAGGGTGTCGCGCCCACCGCCGATGAAGACGGGCTGGTCGACCCGCAGGAAGAGGTTGCCGGTGACGGTGAATCCGCTCGCCATGTCGTCGAGATAGACGCCCTTGACCTCGGTGTCGGCGCCGCCCCGGATGTCGCGCAGGACATTGCCGGCGATCAGGCTGCCCCGCGCGGTCCAGTCCCGGCCGGCATAGATCGCCCCGGTATCGGTGGCGCCGGCGAGCAGGTTCGCGATCTCGTTGCCGGTGATCCGGTGGTCGTTGCCGCGGATGTGGACCGCGTAGGCCGGCGAATCGTGGATGACGTTGCCCGCGACCTCGGCGCCGACGCCGTCGAGGGCGACGGCCGGGTGCTGGGTCGGCTCGCGGCGGGCATAGCCGGTGAGGCGGCTGTCGCGCAGGAACAGCCCGCCGGGGGCGAGCGTGCGGCGATCCCCTCCCGACAGCATCACCGCCTCGGCGCCGGTCCCGGCGACGTCGCAGTGTCGAAGCCCGCTGTCTCGCGCGCCCGCGAACACCGCCCCGCGCCCGCCGGAGAGGGAGAGCACGCTGTCGGCGATCACCACGTCGCGCCCGCCGCGCACGCTCACGAGGTCGCCCCGGGCCATGGCGAGGCGCAGGGATTCGACCCGCAGATGGGCGGCGCCCTCGACCGACAGCAGCGTCTCGGCGACCGAGACCTCGACAGTCTCCCCGCCCCGCGGCCAGGCGAGCAGGATCCCGCTCCGCGCGTCGCGCCACCAGCCGCCGGGCCGGTCGAGGCCGGCGAGCAGGTGGACGAGGCGGATGGGGGCGCCGGCACGGATGCCCTCGTAGGGCGTCCGGTCGAGGGTGAGGCGCGTCCCGTGTCCCTGGGCCGCGGTGCGCACCACCGGCAGCGCCTCGAACAGCCAGCCCCAGCGCCAGTAGCCTTCCGCCCACAGGTCGGGCTCGTCGCGCAGCCGGCTCGGCGGGAGATCCGCCAGGGTGAAGGCAGGTCCATCCCCGTCCTCCGCCCTGGCGAAGCCTTCCGCCGGCCAGCGCGCCGGATGCATCGCGCCCTCGCCGTCGAACACCTCGAAGGCCGGCGGCGCCGGGGGTCCGTTGAGGACGATCGGCGCCTGGATCCGCGCCTCACGCCGCAGGGCCGGCGGCAGCCGGTAGGCCCGCACGTGCCCGCGCGCCGCCGCCGGCAGGCGGCCGGCCAGCGCCGGATCGACCGGGACCGGCGTGAGGCGCAGGCTCCCGACGAGGCGGGCCGACCCGTCGGCAGGGCCGCGGATCACCAGCGGCGCCCCGGCCTGGCCGCCATCCTGGCTCCTCAGCCGCACGGCGCCGGCGAGGCGGTGCGTACCGGATCCGAGCGCGATGACGATCGCCGCCCCGGGATCGCGGATGCGCCGCCGCCGGGCCTCGGCCAAGGCCTCCGTGAGGGTGGCAACGCCGCCGGGCCCGGAGCGCACGCCTTCGGCCGCGACCGGGATCTCGATCGGGGCCGCCGCGGCCGGCACACCGGCGAGGAGAGCGGCGGCAACGAGGAGCAGGGTCCGCATGAAGGGGTTTCCCGAGCCTGCCGGCGGCGGATCGCGGCGATGCGGTCCCACCGCGCCCGCATGCGCATGTTCCCGTCCTCTTAGGACAAGACCGTCCCGGGAAGAAGAAAGGCGTAGGATGTCTCCCTCCCCGCCCCGTGCAGGGTGCGGCTTCGCGCGACCGGCGCGCGTCACCCCACCGATGCGAGCCCCGCCCGATACGCCGCGACCGCGCGTGCGAGCGAGACCTCCGGCAGCACCCGCTCGGCCGCGTCCCGCAGGGCGGCCCGTCGCCCGGGATCGTCGAGGAGCGCCACCGTGGTCCGGGCCCAGTCGGCGACATCCATCGGCCGCACCACGCCGCAGCCCCGGGCCTCCAGCAGCTCGCGGGCGGCACCGGAATGGGGCGAGGCGAGAACCGCCGTCCCGCTCTGGAGCGCCTCGTTGACCACGATGCCCCACACGTCGCCGCGGCTCGGGAAGAGCAGGAGCCGGGCGGAGGCATGGGCCTCGGCCAGCGCCCCCTGGGCGAGGTAGCCGTCGAACCGGGCCGGGATCCCGGCCTCGGCGAGGCGCGACGCCATCTCGGCCCGGAGCGGGCCGTCGCCCGCCACCCGCACCCGCAAGGGGCGCCCGGCGGCGGCGCAGGCCCGCATCACGTCGGTGAAGAAGCGCGCGCCCTTCACCTCCTCGTTGAGGATGCCGCAGAACAGCACGTCGTAGGGCCGGGTCTCGGGCGCGGGCAGGGGCGGCGCGGGCGTCCAGGCCGGAAAGAGGGGCGCGCGAAACACCCGCTCCGGTGCGAGCCCGTAGGCGGCCAGCAGCGTCCGGCTGCCCTCGCTCGGGGCGAGGCCGAAGGCGGCCCCGGGAACGATCGCCCGCCGGAGGGCCCGGTGCGCCGGCGAGCGGGCGCCGGGATCGGTCTCCGGCACGCCGTCGGTGCGGATCGCGAACGGAATGCGCAGGGCTCTCGCCGCGAGCGCCGCCATCGCCATGGTGGGCGAGAAATCGTTGAGGATCACGGCCGCCGGCCGCAAGGCGGCGAGGCGCGGGACGACGCCCGGGTTGACGTAGAGGTTGCGCACGGCGTCCCGGTGCCAGCGCAGGCCCGGCAGCACCGCGAAGCCGTAGCCGTCCGCCGCCGCCAGCTCCCACTGGCGGGCGGGCTCCCGGGCCGCGCAGGCGAGCACGGTCAGCGGCCGGTCGAGGGCGGCCGCGAGCGCCCGGTAGAGCACCTGGGTGTAGGGGGCGAGCGCGCCGGTCACCACCACGACGGGGCGCTCACCGTCGCGCAAGGCGGGCTCCCATCAGGGCATCGAGCTCGTGCAGGGGCCATTCCGGTTCGAGGACGTGGCGCGGCATCGTCGCGAGGTCCCGGCGGCCGGTGGCGACGCCGCGGCGGGTGGTGAAGAAGGTGGCGTAGCCGCCGGCGAGCGCCAGCCCCGGGTCGCGGCCGGGACGGTAATCGCGCTCCGCGACGCCCCAGGGGCAGGCGAAGTGCCGGACCGGCCGTCCCGTCGCGGCCTCGAGCGCGGCGCGGGACCCGGCGATCTCCCGCTCGGCGCCGGCGTCGTCCAGGGTCGCGATGCGGGCGTGGCTGACGCCGTGCGCGCCGATCGCCATGCCGCCGGCGAGCCAGGCGGCCACCAGGGCCCGGCCGGCATAGGGGCCGGGCGGGCTCGTCGGCGGGGCGTCGAGCCAGTCGCTGACCAGGAACAGGATCGCCGGCACCCCGGCGGCGGACAGGACCGGCAAGGCGACCTCGACGGTGTCGGCATAGCCGTCGTCGAAGGTGACGAGGAAGTGGCGCCCCGCCCCGGCCGCACCGGATTCGAGCAGCGTCACCGCCTCGTCGGCCCCGACGAAGCGGCCGTGCCGCTGCAGGTAGGCGATCTGCGCCGCGAACCCGGCCCGGTGACGCTCCGGCACCCGATGGTAGCACAGGGTGTAGAGGCCCGGGGGCGCGTGGGCGAGCCGGCGCAGCCGGGCGAGCCCGCGCAGCAGCAGCGCCCGGACCACCGGATGGTCGCGGGCGAGGGTCTTGAAGGGTTGCAGCATCCCGCCTGCCGTCATCGAAGAGCCGTCCCCCCGTAGTTGAGACCGGCCCGGCGCCGGGACAAGGCAAGCAGACCACGTAGGTGTGGATCGATCGCGCGGGGCTTTCGGCCGAGGCGAGCGGAGCGCCGACTGCGCGGTGCGCCGCTTGCGTCATGGGCGCATCGACGGTGCGCGCTGTCGCATCCTGGCACGGGACATCCATGACCAAGACGGAACGTGAGACGGGATTGCGGGTCTCGGCCCTGGTCGACGTGCCAACCTGGGACGAGACCGTGTGGAGCCAGCCGCGCGGCACCATCTTTTCCGCCGCGGGCTGGGGCACCTACAAGGCGCGCCGGGGCGCTGCGATCGAGCGGCTCGCCGTCGTCGACGAGGACGGCGACATCCTCGGCCTGGCCCAGGCGCAGACGCGCTGCCGCGGTCCGGCCCGGCAGATCTACATCCAGGGCGGGCCGCTCCTCACCGACAAGGGCGAGCGCCAGGGCGAGGCGGTGGTGCGCGCCCTGCTCGCCCATCTGGCGCTCGGGTCCCTCGACCTCCTGGTGGCCGATTTCAACCGGGCCGAGAGCCCGGGCGCGGTGCTCGGCCTCCTGGCGGCGGGATTCCGCCCGGTCGCGACCGCGGGCCGGCACACCCTGGAGGTGGACCTGACCCGCGGCCTCGACGCGATCCTGGCCGGGACGGATCCACGCTGGCGCCAGCGCCTGCGCAAGGCTCAGCGCAACGCCGACCTCACCGTGCGCTTCCTCGACGACCCGGCCGAGCGGCTCGACGCCTTCGATGCCTTCGCGGCGATGTACGCGGCGCTCAAGATCCGGAAGGGATTCTCGAACGACTTCGATCCCGCCGCCTACCGCGACCTCGCGGCGAACGACCCGCGCCACGTCATGCTCGAGGTGCGGGAGGGAGAGGAGCGCTGCCTGGTGCGCATCGCGCATCTGAGCCGCGACCGTTTCACCGATTTCTTCACCGCCTCGACCGAGCGGGCCAAGACGAACGCCGCCGCGCATCTGGCGGTGTGGAGCTTCATCCGCCGCGGCGTCGAGGAGGGCTGCCGGGTGTTCGATTTCGGCGGCATCGACCCGGCCGGGAACCGCGGCGTCTTCGACTTCAAGCGCGGGCTCACCCGCGACGTCGCGTCGAGCGGGCCGCTCTGGCTCTTTGGCCGCCACCGCCTCGTGACCGCGGCGGCCGGGGCGGTGCTCGCCCGGTGAGGGTTCTCCCTCCCCTCCTCGCGCGCCTGCGCGGGCCGGCCCTGCTCTCCCTCCTCGACCAGGCGGCGGTGAGCGGCTTCGGCTTCCTTGCCGGCATCGCGGCCGCGCGCCTGATCGACATGGAGGCGTTCGGGCGCTTCGCCCTCGTGCTCATCGTCGCGGGCTTCGCGCAGGGGCTGCACAACGCGCTCGTCACCGCGCCGCTGATGACGCTGGCCGGCAGCGTCCGCCACCCTGCCCGCTACGCGGCGGCGGTGAGCACCGGCGCCCTGGTCCTGGCGGCCGGCCTCGCCCTCGGCGTCGCGGGTGCCCTCGCCCTGTACTTCTCCGTCCGCGGCGAGGCGGTCCCGGTCGATCTCGTCACCGCCGCCGGGGCACTGACCCTGGCGCAGAACCTCCAGCTCACCGCCCGGCGACTGCTCTTCGCCTATGGCGGCGGGGCCAAGGCGCTCGCCATGGATCTCGTCCGGGCGGCGACATTCCCCCTCGCCGTCGCGGGCCTGTGGGCGGCGGGAATTCCCCTCGATGCGGCGCGGCTCGTCGAGTTCCTGGCGCTCACGGCCTTCCTGACGACGCTGCCGGTGCTGCTCGGCCGGGCGGTCGAGCCCGGGCGCCGGCAGCTGACCGTCACCGCCCGGCGCCATTGGCAGATGGCGCGCTGGCTGCTGCCGGTCGTCCTCGTCACCTTCGGGCAGGAGCAGCTGGTCTGGATCCTGGCCGGCGGGACGCTCGGCGACGAGGCGCTCGGGGGGCTGCGGGCGGCGCAGTACCTCGTCGGCATCGTGCTCCTGATGCTGGCCGCGACCGAGAACGTGGTGCCCACGGGAGCGGGCCGGGCCTACGAGACCGGCGGCGAGCCGGCGCTGCGGGCCTATCTCCTCGCGGTCACCCGCCGCCTCGGGGTTCCGGTCGGCTTCCTCCTGGCGCTCGTGGCCGTCCCGGCGGATCTCTGGCTGCGCCTCGTCTTCGGCGCGCCCTACATGCCCTACGCGCCTTGCCTGCGCTGGCTGGCGCTCGGCGTGGCGTTCATCTTCCTGCGGGACATGGTGGCGCAGATCTTCCGGGCGCGGCGGCGCACCGACGTGATCTTCCGTGCCTTCGCGGTCAGCTTCGCGGTGTCGCTGGCCCTGATCCAGCCCTTGCTCGGCCGCTACGGCGCCACGGGCGCCGCGGCCGTGGTGGCGCTGGCGCACGGCGCCTCCCTCGTCGCCCTCCTGGCGGCCCTCGGCCGCGGTCGCGCCACGCCAGCGGAGAGCCCGCGATGCTGAACGCCCTGATCGCCATCGGGGTCGCGACCTGGTTCGCGGTCGCCTACCCGGTCCTGCGCCGCCGCCTCGAGACGCATCCGCCCTCGGGCGGCGCGCCCCTGTTCTGGCCGCTCGCCCTGGTGGTGGTGTTCGCCTTCATGCCCCTCGTCTTCACGGTGCCGCGCGAGGACGGCAATGCCGTGCTGGAGCAGGGGCTGACGGCCTCGAACGTCGTCACGATCGTGCTCACCGGCCTCACGGCCTTCTACCTCCTGGTCAAGATCGCCGCCGACCGCCGCGTCCTCCTGCTGCCCTTCGCCATGCCCTACCTGCCGTTCACGATGATGATCGGCGTGAACGGCCTGAGCGCCGCCTGGTCGATCGTGCCGGCCTACACCCTCTACCGCACCGCGGAGCTGGCGGTGTTCACCCTGGCCTCGATCCTGGTCTTCGACCGGCCCGACATCCGGCATCGCCTCGCCGACATCCTCGCCGTCGTGACGCTCGCCTGGCTCGCCTCTGTGACGCCGGAGATCGTCCGGAGCCTCGCCTCCGGCATCGTGTTCTCCTCGGCCAAGAACAACATGATGCCGCTGGTCTGCGCGCTCCTCGGCTTCGCGGCGGCGTTCGGGCCGCCCAACCCGCGGCGTGGCCGCTACCTGGTGCTGGCGGCGGCGGGCTTCGTCATCGCCGGATCGGCCGCCTCGACGGGAGCGCTGATCGCGGTCGGGCCGGCGCTGATGATCGCCTCGCGCCGCCCGGGCCTGCGCCTCGCCGGTATCGTGCTGGCGCTGGTCTCGATCGTGCTGTTCCTGTTCCTGATGGTCGGCCTGTCGAGCGTCCCGGCCCTGCTCGACACCCTGTCGGTCATCCTCCAGAAGCCGCGCGAGGAACTCGCCAACGCCACCGGCCGCGGCACGTTCTGGCCGACCTTCATCGCGGCGACGCAGGACCGCCTGCTCGGCTCCGGCTTCTCGGCGGCGGACCGCTTCGTGCAGCTCCTGATCCCGACGACGGAACTCGCCGACGAGCTGGGCCGCGACGCGGTGTTCATCACCAGCTCGCACAACATGTTCCTGAGCGCCTGGGCCGGCACCGGCATCGTCGGCCTGTCCTTCGCGATCCTGACCCTGGTCGAACCGATCCGCTTCGCCGCCCGGACGGATCGCGGCACGCGCCGCATCATGGCCTGCCTGATCCTGATGCTGGCCCTCAACGGGATGACGACGCCCGGATTGTTCCAGGACTGGAACGTCAACGTGCTGGCCTACGTGGCGGTGCTCGCCACCGCGCGGGCGGCGCGGCGCGAAGCCGAGGAGGTGCCGATGGTCGCCGCCCGGCCCGTCCCTTCCCCCGGCGGGACGGAGCGGGCCTGGCCCACGGCTTGAAGCGACGCGGACGAAGGGGGTCTTCTCCGGCCCGATCGTCCCGGAACGGAACAGACCCGACCCGCAGCGAGAGCCTTTGGGGAGCCTTGGGCGCATCATGACCATGGTCGAGAATGTCCGGAACGGGCTGCTCATCGGCGCCGCCCCGCGGGAGGGAGAGGGGCGCGACCCCTGGTTCCTCGACCCGCGGGAGATCCTGCGGTCCGTGCGCCTGCGCTGGATCACGGTGCTGCTGCCCGTCCTGCTGTTCCTCGCCCTCGCGGCGGCCTGGACGCAGCTGAACCCGCCGCAATACGCCGCCTCGACGCAGATCCTCATCGACCCGCGCGGGCTCCAGGTGGTGAAGGACGGGCTCACCCCGCCGGACCAGGCGAGCGATGCGAGCCTCCTCCTCGTCGACAGCCAGCTGCGCGTGCTGACCTCCGACGACGTGCTCGGCCGCGCCGTCGACCGGTTCGACCTCGCCAAGGATCCCGAGTTCCAGGGCCGCGAGACCCTCGTCGGCGCGATCAAGGGGCTCGTCGCGCGCCTGACCGGACGCACCGAGCCGCCGGCCGATCCCCGGCTGACGGCGCTCAGGATCCTGCGCGACCGGGTCGGCGCGCGGCGCCTGGAGCGCAGCTTCGTGCTGGAGCTCGGGGTGACCTCCGAGGATCGCGAGAAGGCGGCCCGCCTCGCCCGCGGCATCGCCGAGACCTACCTGGCCCGCGACGCCGCCATCCGGTCCGAGACGACCCGCCGGGCCGGCGAGGCGATCGAGGGCCGCCTCGCCGAGCTGCGCGAGGCCCTGCGCCGGGCCGAGGACCAGGCCCAGGCCTTCCGGGCGAAGCACAACCTCGTCGGCACCCGCGCGCAGCTCGTGAGCGAGCAGCAGCTGACGCAGCTCAGCGAGCAGCTCGGCGCCGCCCGGGCCAAGGCCCTCGAGGCCGGCGCCCGCATGCGCCAGGTCGAGGGCGTGATCACCGGCGGCCGCTTCGATTCCGCCAACGAGATCGTCACCAACCCGACCATCACGGCCCTGCGCGGGCAGCTCGCCGGCGTCGAGCGCCTGCGCGCCGACGCCGAGGAGACCCTGGGGCGGCGCCATCCGAGCTACATGGCGGCGGTCGTGCAGGAGAAGGCCCTGCGCGCGGCGATCGAGGCCGAGATCCGCCGCATCGCGGCGGCGAGCCGCAACGACTTCGAGGCCGCCCAGGCGAGCGCCCGCGTCCTCGCCACGACGCTGGAGCGGCGCAAGGCCGAGGCGTTGAAGGTCGGCGACGACTTCGTGCAGCTGCGCGAGCTGGAGCGTCAGGTCGAGGCGAGCCGGGCGGTCTACGAGGCCTTCCTGGTCCGGGCCCGGGAACTCCAGGAGCAGCAGCGCCTCGACACCTCGGCCTCCCGGATCATCTCGCCGGCCTCGCCGCCGGAGAAGCGCATTGGCCCGCCGACGCCGGTGGTGTTCGTCGCCGCCCTCGTCGCCGGGCTCGGGGTCGGCCTCGTCGGCGGCCTCGGCCTCGAGCTGCTCGCCGGCCGCGTCCGCTCGCGCCGCCGCCTCGAAGGGCATCTCGGCCGCCCGGCCCTCGACGCCCTGCCGCGGGCGCCCCGCAAGGCCGCGGGGGCGGCGGCCCTGCGCGCCGATTTCGGCTCCACGCGGGGCGACGGGTCCTACGAGGTGGCCGTCGCGCGCCTGCGCCACCGCCTCGCCGCCGCCGAGCCGGGGGCCAAGCCGCTCGTCGTCCTCGTCACCGCGGCCGACGACCGGACCGGCAAGTCGCTCCTGGCCCGCTCCCTAGCGCTCTCGGCGGCGGCCGACCGCGAGCAGGTGATCCTCGTCGATGCCGACCCGAGGGGGCTCCTGACCCGGGACCTCGGGGCCGCCGCACCGCGGGACCTCGCCGGGCTCCTGCGGGCCCGCGCCCCCCTCGGCGACGCCCTCGTGACCCTGCCTTCCGGCCTGCGGGTGCTGCCCCGCCCCTCTGCCCTGCCGCGCGACCTCGCCGGCCACCTCGCCGACGCGCTGCTGCGCAGCGCCGCGGATCTCGTCGTCGTCGATCTCGGCCTCGTCGGGGACGACGTGGTGACCGAGCGCCTGATCGCCGAGGAGCGCATCCCGGTGCAGCTCCTCGCCGTCAGCGCCAGGCGCGGCCGCTTCGCCGCGCTCGACCGGGCGCTGAAGGCGGTCGGCGCGAGCCGCCGGCCGCACCTCGTCGTGACGGATGCGGATCCGCGGGAATAGGGCTCGATCGGATCACGATCCGGATCGGTCGAGCCCCGCGGCGGCGAGCAGCGCCTGGTCGAGGCCGTCGCCGCCGGCCGAGAGCGCCTCGCGCAACGCGGCCTCGTCGGCATAGACCATCACGTCGCAGATATCCTGCGCCGGATCCGCGCCGTGATGCAGGCAGGTTCGGATCACGTAGCGGTCATCCGGCGTGCGGTAGAGCGTCTGCGTCACCGGCACGGGATCGTCGGGCGGGCTCGTCGAGCGGCCGATCGGGATCGCGAACAGGCTCACCGGGTCCGGCGCGTGCCGAGGATCTCCGGCGAGGAGACGCGGTTGCGTCTCCGCCGTCCGTCGCTCGTTCCGGTGCCGAGCCGGCCTCCGCCCGGGCAGGGCGGGATCGGGGCGGTTGGGTCTCGTCATCCTGCGGCCTCGGTCATCCGGCGGTCTCGGAACTCCGTCAATCAACTCGAATATTGTCGGCGATCGCGCATCCGATGATCGGCATCATGATACCATTATAACAACTTAAAGTCTCGATAACCTGCGGCACGCCACCGCTGATATCTCACGAGACGCGCCACGACACCACAGAACGGCATCCGACGCACCCTCCATTTTAGGGTATGACTGGCGCGAGAGGCAGGCTTCGACAGTAACGTGTGCGTAAGCGCAGGGCCGTCACGCGTCCGGCGCAGCCCCGTCGAGGGGCGCGATCGGCTCGTCCTTGATCTGGTCGAGGGCAAGGGCGGTGCGCACCGTGCGCACGTTGGGCAGGCCGGTGAGGTGGCCGACCAGCTGCTGGAAGGCGCCGAGGTTCGGCGCGACGCATTTGAGCAGGAAGTCGGTCTCGCCCGAGAGGGTCCAGCATTCCCGGACCATCGGCCAGTCGCGCATCCGGGCCGCGAAGGCGGCCAGCTCCGCCTGCCCCTGGGCCGCGAGCTGCACCATGGCGAAGCAGGTCACCTCGTAGCCGAGCGCCTTCGGCTCCAGCAGGGCGCGGTAGCCGCGGATGATGCCGGCTTCCTCCAGCGCGCGGACCCGGCGCAGGCAGGGCGGCGCCGACAGGCCGACGCGCCGCGCCAGCTCCACGTTGGTGATGGAGCCGTCGGCCTGCAGCTCACGGAGGATCGCCCAGTCGATGGCGTCGAGACGGGCGGGCAAGGCGGCGGGCAATCCTGGCGGCGAGGGCTGAAAGCCCCCGGTGAGTAGCCGCCCGCCGGGGCCGGCACAAGGTGAGGCATGCAATGAACCGGCCGGAGCGCCGGTGTTGCCCGCTCCCGGCTCCTCTCTTATGGGGGGCTGTCCGCGTGACTGGCGAGGTTCAAGGTGGTCCAACCACCGGGGAGCGCGGACATCCCGCCGCCGCTCGCCTGGGCACCCTCCCCGAACCGACCGACGGGTGACCCATGAGTCCTGCACACGCCCTGTCCTTGCCCGCCGTCCTGGACCGCCTCGACCGTCTGACCGACTGGGAGAAGCGGCCGCGGGGCGGGATGCGCGTCGGGCTCGACCCGATGCGCGACCTGCTGGCCCGGCTCGGCGAGCCGCAGGCCCCCTTGCGGGTGATCCATGTCGGCGGCACCAAGGGCAAGGGCTCGGTCTGCGCGCTGCTCGAGGCCGGGCTGATCCGGGCGGGCTTGCGGGTCGGGCGCTACGCCTCGCCCCATGTCGAATCCGTCACCGAGCGGGTCTGCCTCCAGGGCCGCCCGGTCGAGGGGTCGGTGCTCGCCTCGGCCCTGGCCCGCGCGCTCGACGCCCACGAGGCGGCCCGGCGCGACGCCACAGCGGGCCGCGACGCGACCTGGTTCGACGTGCTGACCGCCGCCGCCCTGACGATCTTCGGCGAGGCGGGGCTCGACTGGGCGGTGATCGAGGTCGGGCTCGGCGGGCGCCTCGACTCGACCAATGCGGTGGACGGCGAGGTCGCGGTCGTCACCAACGTCGCGCTCGAGCATACAGAGATCCTGGGCGCCACCCGCGCGGCCATTGCTGCCGAGAAGGTCGGCATCCTCAAGCCCGGGGCGGCCCTCGTCACCACCCTCGCGCCGGAGGACGAGGCCGGGGCCGTCGCGGCCGCCCGTGCCGCGGCCCTCGGCTGCCCGACCTTGCGGCCCGCGACGCCGCCGGGCGCCTCGATCGCCGAGGAGAATGCAGGCCTGGCCGGCCTTGTCCTCGACCATCTCGGCCGGCGGGGCGCGCTCGGGCGCGACGGTGCGCCGTTGCGGGCCGGCCTCCTCGACGGGGCGGCCCGCGCTGACGCCCGCCTGCCGGGGCGGCTCGAGCGCCGGCGGATCCGGCACGCGGCCGGCCCGGTGGCTTTGGTGCTCGACGGCGCCCACGTGCCGTTCAACCTCGCGGCGGTCCTGCGCGACCTCGCCCGCGAGCCCGGCCTCCCGGGTCCCTGCATCGCCCTCGTGGCGCTCGCCGGCGACAAGGATGCGGCGGGGTTCCTGGCCGTGCTGGCCCGGCACGGGGCGAGCGTGATCGCGACCGAGATGCCGGAGCGGCGCGGGCACGCCGCGGCCGCGCTCCGGGCGCTCGCCGCCGCCGAAGGGATGGAGGCCGAGGCGGTGGCGGCGCCGGACGCGGCGCTGACCCGCGCCGCAGGCCTCGCCGCGCAGCGGGGCGGCTGGGTGCTGGTGACCGGCTCGCTCCACCTGGTCGGGGCGCTGCGCGCCGCGACGGAGGTGCCGGGGACACAGGGCGTCGTCTGACGACGCGAAGACCGGCGCGATCGGCCGGCGAGAGACGGTCCGTTCCTGATTGCGGACGGCGCTTCTCTGGACGATCTTCATGCCATGACCGACGACAACCTGAGCTGGTTGAGCCGATGGTATCTTGCCCAATGCGACGGCGATTGGGAGCACTCCCATGGCGTGACGATCGGCACGCTCGACAATCCGGGCTGGTGGCTCAGGATCGATCTGAGCGGCACCCCGATGGAAGGTCGCGCTTTCGCGCGCGTGGAGCACGGTGAACCCAGCAGCGACTTGGACGAATGGCAGCTGACTGGAAGCTGGTGGGTGGCTCAGGTGAAGGGCGGCACCTTCGAGGTTGCCTGCGGACCGCTCGACCTCGTGGCCGCTGTGGGCGTGTTTCGCCGATGGGTTGCGACCTTGGCTTAGAGCATTGTCCGACGAAGCGGATCCCAGCTTTTTCCGCAGAAAACGCGGCAAAATCAAAGATCAGGAGCGATATCCGGCCGCAACCCGACCGTCCGTGTCCTTGCGTCGTTCCAATCCTCGCTCGCCCGCCTCTTGACAGCGGACGGGCCGCTTTTCATCCGCATCGATCCTTCATCTGATCAAGCAGCCAGAATTTTGACGTTGAGCAGGCTTGCGCCGGTGCGCCGACGCTTCGTCAGCTCGGATTCTTTTTCGGCGCGGATGTTTGCCACGAAACCGTGGCCACTCTTGCGACATCCGCTTAGCGCAGGAAGGCCAGCGCCAGCGGCACCAGCGCCGCGGTGAGGAAGGCGTTGAGCCCCATCGCGATGCCCGCGAAGGTGCCGGCGACCTCGCTGACCTGGAAGGCCCGGGCCGTGCCGATGCCGTGGGCGGCGAGCCCCGCGGCGAAGCCGCGGGCGCGGTAATCCTTGATGCCGAGGCGGTCGAGGAGCGGCGTCACCATGATGGCGCCGAGGATGCCGGTGAGGATCACCAGGACGGCGGTCAGCGTCGGGTCGCCGCCCAGCGCCGAGGTGATGCCCATGGCGACGCTGGCGGTGACGGATTTCGGCGCGAGCGCGATCAGGATCGGGTCCGGCACGCCGAGGAGCCTCGCCGTGCCGATGCCGGTGACGAGGGCGACCGTGGAGCCGACCGCGAGGGCCGCCAGCATCGGCACCAGCACCCGGATCACCGTCTTGCGGTGCTCGTAGAGCGGGATCGCCAGCGCCACCGTGGCAGGCCCGAGCAGGAAGTGCACGAACTGCGCGCCCTCGAAATAGACCGCGTAGGGCGTGCGGGTGACCACCAGCACCAGGCCGACCATCCAGATCGCGTGCAGCACCGGGTTCGCCAGCGGGTGGCGGCCGGTGGCGGCGGAGACCCGGTCGGCGATGACGTAGGCGGTGAGCGTCACGGTGAGCCACAGGAGCGGCGTGCGCGACAGGAACACCCAGAGGGCGAAATCCCCGGTCATCGGCCGGTCCGTTTCGCGACATAGGCGAAGGTGTAGACGGTGGCGACGAGAGCCAAGCCCGTCGAGACCACGAGCGCGACGGCGAGAGCGATGCCGTGGGCGGCCAGCACGTCGAGCCGGCCGATCACCCCGACGCCCGCCGGCACGAACAGCAGCGACAGGTGGGCGAGCAGCCCCTTGCCGGTGCGCTCCAACGTGCCGTCGGTCAGCGGCGCCGGCAGCCCGCCGGGCCGCCGGTCGCGCAGGACGAGGACCGCGAGGAGCAGGGCCATGCCGATCACCGGCCCCGGCACGGGCAGCGCGAAGGCACGGGCAAGGATCTCGCCGGCAAGCTGGCAGAGCAGCAGCAGGGTCAGGCTGAGGATCATGAGGCGGCGGTGGTCACAGGGAGACTTGGACGATCACGGGAAGACTTGGACGATCACGAGGAGACTTGGACGATCACGAAGAGACTTGCGGGCTCCCCGCCCCGGCGAGCCAGTGGTCGAGGAAGGCGTCGAGCCAGCGCACCACGTGGCCGTCATGCATCAGCCGGCCCTCGATCTGCCGCGCCCGATCCTGGGCACCCGGCAAGCCCAAGCGCTCGGCAGCCTTCACGGTCCAGCGGCAGATCATGGCGTGGGTGACCTCGGGGTGGAACTGGAGGCCGAAGGCCGTCGGTCCCACCCGGATCGCCTGCGTCGGGAAATCGTCGCCGGTGGCCAGCGTGTCGGCTCCGACCGGGCAGGTGAAGCCTTCGCGGTGCCAGTGATAGACGTGGGACGGCCAGGGCTGGCCGATCTCGCCCGCGAAGTCGCGCCCCGCCGCGGTCGGCAGCAGGGGATAGTAGCCGATCTCGGCCCGCCCCTCCGGATGGGCGCAGACCGTGGCGCCGAGGCACTTCGCCAGCATCTGCGCGCCGAGGCACAGGCCGAGGAACGGCCGCCCCTCGCGCAGGGGGACCTGGATCCAGTCGATCTCCTGGCGCACGAAGGCATCGCCGTCATTGGCGCTCATCGGGCCGCCGAAGATGACTGCGCCGGCGTGGTCCCGCATCGTCTCGGGCAGCGGATCGCCGAAGCGGGGGCGGCGGATGTCGAGGGGATGGCCCCGTTCCTGGAAGAGCCGGCCGAGGCGCCCAGGGGTGGATTGCTCCTGGTGCAGGATCAGCAGCACGGGCTTGCGCCCGGGCTCCGGCATCACGAACGGGCTCACCATGGACGCCTCACCGGGTCGGCACGTGCTGCGCCGGCAGCCCCGCCAGGGCCACCGCCCGGGTGGCGGTGATCGCCGCATCGTCGAAGCCGAGGAGTTGGCCGACCCGCCAGACGAGGTCGTCCTCGAATTCGTGCACCTGCCCGTCCGCCGCGGCGACCGCCCAGGCGAGGCCGAGGAGCCCGCGCCGCTCCTCCTCCGACAGGTCGCGGCCGATCATTTCGACGAGCTCGGCCACGTCGCGGGTCTCGTCGTCGAAGCTGATGGCGCGCTCGATCAGCGCCCTCGCCCCCGCCTCGGTCGGGACGAAGCGGTGGGTCAGGAGCCGCGCGAGGCGATCACGCTCCACCGCCGCGAGCGTGCCGTCGACCCGCGCCACGTGCACGAGCAGGGCCGCGGCAGCGAGGTGCCGCTCCCTCTCGGGATCGGGCGGCGAGGCGGGCGCGCCGAACATCTCGGCGGCATAGGCGCGAAGGCGGGCGATCAGGGGCATCGGGGAGATTTTTCGGGGGAATTTTCGATTGTGCGGCAGCCCTATGGTCAGAAATCGACGGCCCAGCGTCAAGCGGCGCAGGCGCCGGACCTCCGCGCCGAGCCCTGCATCCTTGTCCTGCGTTCCCCTCCGCGCACCGCGCCACGCCTGGAGCCTTCCGACGCCTTCGGATTCCCGCGCGGAGTGCCGCGGCATCCCGGACGTCCGAGAGAGCCTTGCCAAGCCGAAGCACCCCGGGTATGACGACGCCCATCGGTCGCCGCCCAGCCGGCCCGATCGGCGCCGCAATAGCTCAGCTGGTAGAGCACCTCATTCGTAATGAGGGGGTCGGGGGTTCGAATCCCTCTTGCGGCACCACTTTTCTTATTAATCAACAACTCAGGCTCCAGAGAACTAGCTGTGTGCTTATCAGCGGTTTGATCTGGTAGAGATCTGGTAAGCAGCCACGATCAGAGCTGTTCGTCGGCCGGGGAACTCGGCATTCCAGCGCGGCAGCGAACCACCTCTTCAGCTAAGCCAGTCTGCCGCAACAACCACGCCACTGTCAGCAGAAATAGCAGCCCAACAGGGCTATATCCCTTCTTCGGCCATAGGTCCTCGGCGGACTCTACGGCTGCAAGGGCTTCCTTGATCGTTCGATCGGGCGTAGCAACATTCAGACAGATCATCTCCAGTCATTCCTTCAGATTCTTGTCCTGGACCTTCCGTCCGTCCTGCGGTTCGTCGAGGGCGTACGCCTCTGCCCGCAAGATTGTTGCGTTGAGAATCGTGACGCGATCCCTCTTCCGCTTGGACCCGGTAGCACCCGGCTTTACGACGACCTGCGTCAGGCGGAACCTGCGAAACAGCACACCTTGCCCCTGCCTGGCCTGCCGCCCGCTTTGGAGCGGCAAGGTATCCCGCCTTCGCTGCCCTGGCTGTGACTCGAGGTAGCTATCCGCTCGGGCGGGCGGCATCGTCGCGACCGACGCGTGACTCCAGGACCTGAGCCGACGACCATGAACCCGCTCCGACGCATGCTCCCGTCCAACCACGCGCTGTTCGTGTTCGAGGCGGTGGCGCGCAACATGAGCTTCACCCGGGCGGCGGCCGAGCTGAACGTGACCCAGCCGGCGGTCAGCAAGGCGATGGCGCAGCTCGAGCGCCATATCGGCGTGCGCCTCATCGACCGCTCAGGCGACGGCATCGCGCTCACCGAGGACGGCACCATCCTCTACCGCCGGGTGGCGGACGGCTTCCGGGGCATCGAGGCGGCGCTCCGCGAGATCGACATCCGCCGCACCGGCATCGACACGGTCACGCTCTCCCTGTCCTCGGCCTTCACCACCCACTGGCTGATGCCGCGCATCAACACCCTGCAGGAAGCGTTCCCGTCGGTCGATTTCCGCTTCCAGCTCATCCCCGGCGCGCTCGCCGGCCCGGTCGACGCCGTCGATCTCGGCATGCGCTTCGTCGAGGGGCCCGACCTCGACCACGAGGCCCTGTTCCTGATGAACGAGGTGATGCTGCCGGTCTGCAGCCCGGCCTACCTGGCGGAGCGGGATGCGGAAGGCAGCCGCACCACCTTCGTGAACCTCACCGCCAGTTCGCCGATGTGGATCGGCGGGGTCGATCCGGGGCCGGACTGGAACGGCTCGCGCGCCTCGCTCAACTTCTCCGACTATGCGGTGGTGCTGCAGGCCGCCCTCCTCGGCCAGGGCGTGGCGCTCGGCTGGGTCAGCGTCGTGTCGCACTGGCTTTCGACCGGCGACCTCGTGCCGGCCGCCGGCCGCGTCACCCGCACGGCGCGGATGTGCCAGCTCATCCACCTGCGCTCGCGCCCCTTGCGCCGCTCCGTCGCCGCCGTGCGCGACTGGATCGTCGCCGAGATGCGGGCCGACGTCGCCAAGGTCGACCGGCTCTATCCGGAGCTCGGCCTGGGCCGGGCATGCTTCGATACCTTATAACCTGGGGTTATGAGCGCGCGAATTTTTTCGACATTGAACCGAAGCGCCGCTTTTGTGAGCTTTCCGTCCGTCGGCAGCACCGGACGCGAAGGCGGCACCTCACGATGGCGGCAGCGGGATCGATTTCGGGCGTGAGCGGCGGAGCGCTCGCCGGCGGCAGCGTCGGGGTGTCGATCCGCAACGCGACCCGTCGCTACGGCGCCTTCACGGCCCTCGACGACGTCTCGCTGGACGTCGCGCCCGGCGAGTTCCTGTCCCTCCTCGGGCCGTCGGGCTCGGGCAAGACCACGCTGCTCGGCATCCTCGGCGGCTTCACCGTGCCGTCCTCCGGCAGCGTGCATTTCGGCGCGACCGACGTGACGTTCCTGCCGCCGCACAAGCGCGACATCGGCGTGGTGTTCCAGAACTACGCCCTGTTCCCGCACCTGAGCGTCGCCGAGAACGTCGCCTTCCCGCTGCGGGCCCGGCGCGAGCCCAAGGCGTCCTGGGGCCCGCGAGTGGCGGAGGCGCTCGCGATGGTCGAGCTGTCCGGCTACGAGGACCGGGCGATCTCGCAGCTCTCCGGCGGCCAGCGCCAGCGCGTGGCGCTCGCCCGCGCCATCGTCTTCCGGCCGCGGCTGATCCTGATGGACGAGCCGCTCTCCGCCCTCGACAAGCACCTGCGCGAGACGATGCAGATCGAGCTGCGGCGCCTGCACCGGCAGCTCGAAGCCACCATCATCTACGTCACCCACGACCAGCGCGAGGCGCTGACGATGAGCGACCGCATCGCCATCCTGCGCGGCGGGCGCCTTGCCCAGGTCGATACGCCCGAGCGCCTGCACGACCGGCCGATGAGCGCCTTCGTGGCGAGCTTCATCGGCGAATCGACCCTGGTGCCGGTGACCCGCGCCGGCGCGGACGCCGTCGCGCTCGGGTCCACCACCCTGCGCAGCGCCCGCCCCCTGCCGGCGGGCGAGGCCCTGCTGCTGGCGATCCAGACCGAGAAGCTGGTCGTCGCCGGCGACGCGAGCCCGGACGGCTACAACCGCCTGACCGGAAGGGTGACCGACGTCGTCTACCAGGGCGAGAGCCTGCGGGTGTTCGTCGCCCTCGATGGCGGGCCGGAGATCTCCCTGCGCCAGCCGGCCCACCATGCCGGGCGCCTCGCCATCCCGGCTCCCGGCGGCGCCCTCACCGCTCTCCTCCACCCGCAGGACACGATCGTCGTCCCGGCGGAGCCCGCCTGACCTCTCCCACTTCGACTACGGAAGGACAACCCATGCCCGTCCCCTCCCTCGATACCTTCAAGGTCCTCACCTTCGACGTCGTCGGCACCCTGATCGACTTCGAGAAGGGCATCCTCGACCAGATGCGCGCCGTGTCGGGCCGCAGCGAGGAGGAGCTGAGCGACGCCACGATCTTCGCCTCCTACCTCAAGGGCCGCGAGCTGTATCACGAGCGCTCGAGCGAGGTCTTCGCCGACGTCTACCGTCACGTCGCCAAGGAGTTCGGCTTCCCGAACTCGGACGCCGATGCCGACGCGTTCCAGCTCTCGGTCCTGCGCTGGCCGGCCTTCTCGGATTCGGTGGCGGCGCTGAAGCGCCTGCGCAAGCATTACCGCCTCGTCGCGATGACCAATGCCGACCGCTCGGCCTTCTCGTTCTACTCCCAGACCCTCGGCGTGCCGTTCCACGACAGCGTGACCTACGACGATACCGGCGTCGCCAAGCCCAACCCGCAATTCTTCGCCTTCAACCGCGGCCGGCAATCGGCCCACGGCTACAAGCAGAGCGACATACTCCACGTCGCCCAGAGCCAGTACCACGACATCGGCATCGCCCGGGACCTCGGCTACACCGTCTGCTGGATCGAGCGCCGGCAGGGCCTCGAGGGTTTCGGCGGCACGCCCGAGCCCGAGCGGCTGACGAAGCCCGACTACCACTTCCCGACGCTGGAGAAGCTCGCCGACGCCGCCGACGCGGCCTTCGCCTCCGCCCGGCAGGCGGCCTGACCATGGACGCCTTCCCGAAGCCTCCGGCCGCCTCGCTCTGGGCCGCCGGCGCCGTGCCGGCCGGGCGCTTCGGGCCGCTCGACCGCGACGTCCAGGCCGACGTCGCGATCGTCGGCGGCGGCTATACCGGCCTCTCGGCAGCCCTGACCCTCGCGGAGCGCGGCGAGCGGGCCGTGGTGCTGGAGGCCAACGCGATCGGCTGGGGCGCCAGCGGGCGCAACGGCGGGGTCGTCTCGGCGAAGTACCGCCCCTCGTTCCAGGCGATCGCGAGCCGGCACGGGATCGCGGTCGCCAAGCGCATGCACGCCATCGCGTACGATTCGGTCGAGACCCTGGAGCGGCTGATCGCCGAGCACGGCATCGCGCAGGCCAACTACGCCCGGGTCGGCCAGCTCAAATGCGCCCACACACCCGCCACCCTGGCGGCGGCGGCGGCCGACATGGAATGGATGCGCCGCGAGATGGGCGATGCGTCGGTCTCGGTCCTGTCCCGCGAGGCGGTGGCGGCGGAGACCGGCTCGCAGGATTTCGTCGGCGGCGTGCTGTCGGCCAAGGCCGGCGGGCTGCACCCCCTCAACTACGCGCGCGGCCTCGCCCAGGCGGTGTCGGCCAAGGGCATCGCGATCCACGAGGCGAGCCCGGCGCTGCGCTTCCACCGCGAGGCGGGGGGCATCCGGGTCGAGACGCCGGGCGGCTCGGTGCGGGCGCGCCAGGTGATCGTGGCGACGAACGGCTACACCGACCTGACCGGGGCGGGCGCTGCCTTGCGTACCCGCCTGATCCCGTTCCGCAGCGCGATCCTCGCCACCGAGCCGTTGTCCGACAACCTGCGCGCCGCGATCCTGCCGAGCCGGCGGATCTACGTCGAGACCCGGCGGATGATGCGCTGGTTCCGCATGGTCGACGGCCGGATGGTGTTCGGAGGCCGCGGCGCCTTCGGGCGCGACGATTCCGAGGCGGCGTTTGCCACCTTGCGCCGGGCGATGGTGCGCACCTTCCCGGCGCTCGCCGATACACCGGTGGCCTATCGCTGGTCGGGCCTCGTCGGGATGACGCTCGACGCGCTGCCGCATGTCGGCCGGCTCGACGATCGGGTCAGCTTCGCCATGGGCTACAACGGCGCCGGCGTCGCGATGTCGAGCCACCTCGGCGGCCTCGCCGCCGCGTTCGCCCTCGGCGAGACCCCGGACGTGGCCTTGCTCGGCGCCGGGGGCTTCCAGCCGGTGCCGTTCTACGGCTTGCGCGAGCCGGTGATCCGGCTCGTCGCCGGCTGGTACCAGTTCCTGGACGCGATCGGCCGCTAGAGCACCGCCCGATCACGCTGCAATCGGGCAGTGCTCTAGATATTTGATTTTGCTGCATTTTCTGAGACGAACCGGTCTCCGCTTCGTCGGAAAACGCTCTAGGACACGGCTTTCACACACAGAGGAGGAGTCGAGATGGCGTCGCTCATCAGAACCACCGTCCTACGAAGCACCGTCTTGGCCTGCCTCCTCGGCACGGCCACCCCGGCCTTCGCCGCCGAGCGGATCACCTTCGTGTCGCAGGGCGGCGCCTACCAGCAGGCGCAGACCAAGGCGATCCTCGACCCGGCCGCCAAGTCGCTCGGCATCACCATCAACCAGGACAGCGCCCCCGATGCCTGGCCGGTGATCCGCACCCAAGGCGCGACCGGCAAGCCGACCTGGGACGTGGTCGACACCCCGACCCAGGATTGCGTGCGCGGCGGCAAGGCCGGGCTGATCGAGAAGCTCGATTTTTCGAAGATCCCGAATGCCGCCGCGATCCCGGCGGCCTACAAGACCGACTATTCGGTGCCCTACGAGTTCTATTCGAGCGTCCTGGCTTACAATAAAAGCAAGTACGGCAAGAACCCGCCGCAGAGCTGGGCCGATTTCTGGGACGTGAAGAAGTTCCCGGGCGCCCGGGCGCTGCGCAACCACCCCTTCGCGACCCTCGAGGCCGCGCTGATGGCCGACGGCGTGGCGCCCGACAAGCTTTACCCGCTCGACGTCGACCGCGCCTTCCGCAAGCTCGAGGAGATCAAGCCGCATATCTCGGTCTGGTGGACCTCCGGCGGCCAGTCGGCCCTGCTGATCCAGGGCGGCGAGGTCGACATGGAGATGATCTGGAACGGCCGCGTCTCGGCGGTGATGGAGGCCGGCGCGGATGCCGACTACACCTACAACCAGGGCGTCCTGCAGAACACCTCGCTCTGCATCCTCAAGAATGCCCCGAACCTCGCCACTGCCGTGAAGTTCGTCAACGAGGCGATCGACCCGAAGCTCCAGGCCAACCTGCCGCTCAACATCCCGTACGGCCCCGGCAACCCGGCCGCCTTCGATACCGGCATCATCCCGGCATCCCTCGCCGCCAAGCTGCCGAGCGCGCCCGACAACGCCAAGAAGCAGGCGGTGCTCTCGGCCGAGTGGTGGACCTCGGAGGCGGGTGATGCGGCGCTGAAGCGCTGGGCGGATTTCGTGCAGAAGAAGTGAGAGCGCGACGCCGCCGTGAACCCTCCCCCCTCTGCGGGGGAGGGCTCAAGGCGGCACCCGCTCGCCGCTCTCATTACCGCCCCGCCGATCCGTCCCGGACCACCCGCCATGACCCATCCCAGCCTCGCCCTGCGGCGGCACGAGCGGCGCGAGCAACTCCTCGTCCTCGCGCTGCTGAGCCCCGCTCTCGCGGTCGTCGCGGCCCTCCTCGTGGTGCCGCTCGCCTGGCTCGCCGTGCAGTCGGTCACCGCCGACGGGGCGTTCACCCTGGAGCATTATCGGCGCTTCCTCACCGAGGACATCTACTGGCGCAGCTTCCTGCTCACCTTCCGGATCGCGCTCACCGTCACGGTGCTGGCCGTGCTCCTCGGCTATCCGGTCGCCTATGCGGCCGCGACGCTGCCGCGGCGCTGGAGCGTCGTGGTGCTCGGCCTGGTGATCCTGCCGTTCTGGACCAGCGTGCTGGTCCGCGCCTATGCCTGGATGGTGCTGCTGCAGCGCCGCGGCCTGGTGAACGGGATGCTCCAGGGACTGGGCCTCACCGACCAGCCGATCGCGCTGATCAACAACGAGTTCGGCACGGTGCTGGCCACCCTGCACATCCTCCTGCCCTTCATGGTGCTGCCGCTCTACGCCACGATGCAGCGCATCCCCCGCGACCTGATGCTGGCCGGCGCCAGCCTCGGCGGCAATCCGCTCCACGTCTTCCTGCGGGTGTTCCTGCCGCTGTCGATGCCCGGCGTCGTCGCCGGCACGGTGCTGGTCTTCGTGCTGGCGCTCGGCTTCTACATCACGCCGGAGCTGCTCGGCGGCGGGCGCACCTTCATGGTGTCGATGCTGGTGAGCCGCAACGTCGAGATCTACAACCAATGGGGCGCGGCGAGCGCCATCGGGGTCGTGCTGCTCGCCTGCGTGGCCGCCCTGTTCTGGCTCGCCTCCCGGGTGGTTCCCCTCGAGCGCATCATGGGAGCGCGCTGATGCCGGCCTCGCTTGCCCCCCGCCTCGCCCTCGGCACCCTCGTCGCCCTGGTGCTGCTGTTCCTGGTGCTGCCGATCCTGATCGTGGTGCCGATGTCGTTCTCGAACGCCCGGTTCCTCACCTTCCCGCCGCCGGGCTATTCCTTGCGCTGGTACGAGGCCTTCTTCGGCAACCCGGCCTGGATGCAGGCGGCACGGGTCAGCCTCGGAGTCGCGATGGCGACCGCGCTCGGCGCGACCCTGATCGGGACCGCGGCGGCCTACGCGCTCAGCATGAGCGGGTCGCGCCTCGCCCGCAGCCTGACCGTGATCCTGCTCCTGCCGCTGGTGGTGCCGATCGTCATCACGGCGATCGGGGTGTTCTTCGTCTTCGCGAAGACCGGGCTGCTGGCCACGCTGCCGGGGCTGGTGCTCGCCAACGTGATGCTGGCGACGCCCTACGTCGTCACCTCGGTGCTGGCGGGCCTGCGCGGCTTCGACCCGGCGCAGGAGATGGTGGCGCGCAGCCTCGGCATGAACCGCCTGCGCGCCTTCCTCTCCGTGACCCTGCCGCAGATCCGCCCGAGCGTGGTCTCGGGCGCCCTGTTCGCCTTCATCTCGGCCCTCGACGAGACCGTGGTGGCGATCTTCATCGCCGGCGGCGAGAACCAGACCCTGACGAAACGGATGTTCACGGCGCTCCGCGACGAGATCGATCCGACCATCGCGGCGATCTCCTCGCTCCTCACCGCCGCCTCGCTGATGGTGGTGGTGCTGGCGAGCCTGAGCGCCCGCAAGTCCGGCGCCAACCCATGATCGCCGCGTGACCGCGATCCTGATCCTCGGCGGCGGCTCGGCCGGCTGCGTGCTGGCCGCACGGCTCTCCGAAGAGCCGTCCTTCCGCGTCACCCTGGTGGAGGCGGGCGACGACCTGACCGCGGCGGCGATGCCGCCGGAGATCCGCAGCCGCTACCCGGGCCGGGCCTATCTCGACCCGCGCAACATCTGGCCGGCGCTGACCGCCCGGATGGGCGCACCCGCCGGCAACCGCCCGGAGGCACCGGCGCCGCGGGCTTACGAGCAGGCGCGCCGCCTCGGCGGCGGCTCGGCGATCAACGCCATGATGGCCAATCGCGGCGCGCCCGGCGATTACGACGAGTGGGGCGCGCTCGGCGCCGAGGGCTGGTCGTGGAAATCCTGCCTGCCCTACTTCCGCAAGCTCGAATCCGACCGCGATTGCGAGGGGCCGCTCCACGGCCGTGACGGACCCCTGCCGATCCGCCGCGCCACGCCCGGACAGCTCTCCCCCTTCGTCGTCGCCACGATGCGGGCGCTCCAGGCCCAGGGCCACCCGGCCGGGGCCGACCAGAACGGGCCCTGGCGCGATGGGGTCTATGTCGGCACGACCGCGATCTCGGATGACGGCGAGCGGGTGCCGGTCTCGGTCGCCTATCTCACCCCGGCGGTGCGGGCGCGAGAGAACTTGATCCTGCGCACCGGCCTCCTCGCCGAGCGCGTCCTGTTCGACGGGAGGCGGGCGGTCGGCGCGACGGTGGCGCCCCTGGCCGGCGGCCCGTCCGAGACGATTCCAGCCGACCTCGTCGTTGTGGCGGCGGGCGCGATCCACAGCCCGGCCCTTCTCATGCGTAGCGGCGTCGGACCCGGGGCGATGCTCCGCCGGCACGGGCTGCCGGTCGTCGCCGACCGGCCGGGCATCGGCCGCAACCTGATGGAGCATCCCTCGATCGCCGTCTCAGCCTACCTGACCCCTGCCGGCCGGGTCCGCGACCCGCACGAGCACCATGAGCAGGCGATCCTGCGCTACTCATCTGGCCTGCCCGGCACGCCGGAGGGCGACATGCACGGTGCGATCCTGTCGCGGACAGGCTGGCACAGCCTCGGCAGGCGGATCGGCGGGATCTTCTTCTGGGTCAACAAGTCGTATTCGCGCGGCGAGGTCGCCCTCGCCTCGCCCGATCCGCGCGCCGAGCCGCTGGTCGATTTCCGCATGCTGTCCGACCCCCGCGACCTCGCCCGACTGACGGATGCGGTCCTCCGCGGCGCCCGGGTCCTGCGCGATCCGGCCTTGGCGACGGTTCGCGGCCCGGTCTTCCCGGCGAGCTACTCGCCCCGGGTTGCCCGGGCGGCGGCGCGAAAACCCTGGCCGGCCGTGCAGCGCGGGATTCTGTCGGCGCTCCTCGACGCCGTCGGCCCGGCCCGAGAGGCGCTGATCCACGGCCTCGTGACCCAGGGCATCACCCTCGACCGCCTGCTCTGCGACGAGCGGGCGCTCGACGCCTTCGTGGCTGCCGAGGTCGGCGGAACCTGGCACCCGTCCGGCACCTGCCGCATGGGATCCGCCGCCGACCCGATGAGCGTCTGCGACGGGTTCGCCCGCCTGCGCGGCGTCGAGGCTCTCCGCGTCTGCGATGCCTCCCTGATGCCCACGATTCCCCGGGCCAACACCAACGTGCCGACCGTGATGATGGCCGAGCGTGTCGCCGACCTGATCCGCCGGGACGGTGCGGCGACGCTCCACTGACGATCGGCGGACCGGCCCGAATCTCCCCGCCGGCCCACGCATGCACCCTCCGAAGGTCTCACGCGTTGGCCAACGGAGTGGGCCGGGGAATTCGCGCATGGGCAATCGTGACATCGTGGTCATCGGCGGCTCTTCCGGGGCGACCGCGCCCTTGAGGACGATCCTCGGGGCCCTGTCACCCGAGCTGCCGGCGGCCCTGTTCATCGTGCTCCACATCCCCGCGCGCAGCCTCGGCCTGCTCGCGACCGTGACCGCCGCCGCGGCCCGCCTGCCGGTCCACGCCGCGGAAGACGGCATGGCGATCCGGCCCGGCCACATCTATCTCGGCGTGCCGGACCACCACCTCATCCTGGCGGAGGGGCGGATCCGGCTCGGGCGCGGCCCGCGCGAGAACATGGCGCGGCCCTCCATCGATCCGCTGTTCCGCTCGGCCGCCGCTTGCTACGGGCCCCGGGTGATCGGCGTGCTCCTGAGCGGCCTCCTGAATGACGGCGCGTCCGGCCTCGCGGCGATCAAGAGCTGCGGCGGGGTCGCGCTGGTGCAGGATCCGGCCGAGGCGCTGGCCGACGAGATGCCCCTCAGCGCCCTCGCGGCCCTCGCGGGCGCGGCCCTGGAGGTCGACCTCACCCTGCCGGCCGCGCGGATCGGCGACGTCCTGTCGGACCTGGTGCGCGATCCCGCCGGACCGTCCCTGCCGGTCTCCCCCGAGTTGCGCCTCGAAGTCGACATCGCGGCGGGCGAGCGGATCGACAGCGACGTGCTGCGCCGCATCGCCGATCCCGCCGCCCTCTCCTGCCCGCAATGCGGCGGCGTCCTCTCGCAGATCCGGGACGTCAAGCCCCTGCGGTTCCGATGCCAGGTCGGCCACGCCTATTCCGCCGAGGTCCTGGCCAAGGAGCAGGAGAGCGCCGTCGACGAGGCCATGCGGGTGGCCCTGCGCATCATCGAGGAGCGCGCGGAACTCGTCGGGCGCATGGCGCGGGACGGGCGCGAGGCCGGACGGTCGGCGGTCGGCGCGCTGTACGAGGAGCGCGCGGCCGAGTATCGCCGCTATGCCGACACGATCCGCAGGGCCGTCCTCCTGAAGGTGCCCGTCCCCGAGCCGTCCGGCCATGAGGGCGGACAGGGCGGGGGCCCGCAAGAGGAGTGAGGCCGGGTCGCCGCGGGAGCCCGGCACCGGTTCCCCGCGGCACCGAGACTTCCCTCCCGGAGAATTCCTCTTGCGGCATCGCCGCCCTCCCCGGACAAGCGGGCGGATGAGCCGCCCTCCCTTCGGCGGCAGGGAAGAAGAGACCGATGAGGCGTTCCCTCGCGCCCGGCGCGGCACTGGCGTCCTGGACCGAGCTTGAGACCGGCCCGATTCCCGGCGGGGGCGGCGAGCTGCGCCTGGTGCGGCGCGACGACGAGTTCCTGATCGTGGTCGGCGGCATGGAGCTGATGGGCAGCCACCGCAGCGGCTCGGAGCGGGAACTCGCGGCCCTCGCCTGCGCGGCCTTGCGCGACCGTCCGGCGCCGCGCGTGCTGATCGGCGGGCTCGGCATGGGCTTCACCCTGCGGGCGGCCCTCGCCGAACTCGGGCCCGACGCGACGGTGGTCGTCGCCGAGCTGGTGCCGGCGGTCGTGGCCTGGGCCCGAGGCCCCCTCGCCCACGTGTTCGACGGCTGCCTCGACGATCCGCGGGTCGAGATCCGCGAGACCGACGTCAACCGGGTGATCCAGTCGGGGCCGGAACGCTGGGACGCCATCCTGCTCGACGTCGATAACGGCCCGCGCGGCCTGGTCAGCCGGGCGAACAACCGGCTCTACGATTCCTGGGGCCTGAAGCGGGCGCGCTGGGCCCTGCGGCCGGGAGGCCTGCTCGGGGTCTGGTCCGGCTGCCCGGACCGGAAATTCAAGGCCCGCCTGCAGCGCACCGGATTGTCCGTCGCGGAGCACCGTATCCGCTCCGAGCGCCCCGGGCGGACCCCGCACGTGGTCTGGCTCGCGACGCGCCCATCCAGCGGGGGGTGACGGGGCGGCCGTCACGCGCGGAGCACTCGCCCGAAACGCTTGCCCGAAA
>NZ_LABZ01000091.1 GCF_001043955.1 Methylobacterium tarhaniae
CCCCTCTCCCGTGTGGGAGAGGGGGCAACCCGCGCCACTCCTTTCAGCCGGCCAGGATCAATGCGCCAAAGCCTCCGCCTTGGCCCGCCCGCCGAGATACGCCGCGCGGATGTCGTCGTTCGCCCACAGATCCTGCGGCGCGCCGCTGAGCACGAGTTGCCCGGTCTCCAGCACGTAGCCGCGATCGGCGACCGAGAGGCCCATGCGGGCGTTCTGTTCGACGAGGAGCACGGTGGTGCCGCGCCGACGCACCTCGGCGATGATCGAGAACACCGCCTGCACGATCACCGGGGCGAGACCGAGCGACGGCTCGTCGAGGAGCAGGATGCGGGGCTTGGCCATCAGCCCGCGGGCGAGCGCCACCATCTGGAGCTGACCGCCCGAGAGCGTCCAGCCGAGCGCGTCGCCGAAGCGGCGGATGTCGGGGAAGAGCTCGAACATGCCCTCCGCCTCGTCGCGGATCTGGCGCGTCGAGAGCCCCTTCCGGTTCGAGGCGCCGAGCATGATGTTCTCGCGGACCGTGAGGCCCGGGAAGACCCGGCGCCCCTCCGGGACATGCGCCACGCCGCGGCGGACGATCTCCTCGGGGTTGAGGCCGAGGAGGGACTGCCCCTCGAACAGCACCTCGCCGCCGGCGGGCTTCACCAGGCCGGAGATGGTCTTGAGCGTCGTCGACTTGCCGGCGCCGTTGGAGCCGAGCAGGGTCACGACCTCGCCGGCCTCGACCGAGAACGAGATGCCGCGCACGGCCTCGATCTCGCCGTAGCGCACGGTCAGGTCGCGGATTTCCAGGAGTGCCATGTGTCGCGTCTCCTGCTTCAGGCCGTGGCGAGGTCGGTCTTGAGGCCGACATTCGGCCCCTCGGTGCTCTCCTGGCCGAGATAGGCCTCGATCACCGCCGGCTCGCGCAACACCGTGGCGGTCACCCCGTCGGCGATGCGCCGGCCGAAATTCAGCACCGTGATGTGGCTCGCCACGTCGCTCACCAGGGTCATGTCGTGGTCGATGATCAGGATGGTCAGGCCCTTGGCGGCCATCCGGCGCAGGAGCGCGGTCAGGGCGTTCTTCTCGCTGGAATTGAGGCCCGCCGCCGGCTCGTCGAGGAGGAGGAGCACCGGGTTTCCGGCCAGCGCCCGGGCGATCTCGACCAGGCGCTGGTGGCCGTAGGAAAAGGACGAGATCGGCTCGTCGGCCCGCGCCTCCAGCCCGACGAAGGCGAGGGCCGCCCTGGCCCGCGCCTCCAGCGAGGGACGATCATGGGCGACGATGCCGTTGCCCGGCCGCTCGGCCCCGATCACCACGTTCTCCAGCGCGCTCATCGAGCGGAACAGGCGGATGTTCTGGAACGTCCGCCCGAGCCCGGAGCCTGCGCGCTGGTGCGGCGCGAAGCGGGTGATGTCCTGCCCGTTGAGCCGCACCCGGCCGCCGGTCGGGGTGTAGAGGCCCGACAGCACGTTGAGGGTCGTGGTCTTGCCGGAACCGTTCGGGCCGATCAGCGCGTGGATGCCGCCGCGGGTGACCGTGAAGCTCACCTCGTCCACGGCCTTCAGGCCGCCGAAATGCTTCGACAGGCCCTCGACCTCGAGCACCGGGGCGGACGTGCCGGCCTCCTGCGTCAGCGTCAGGTCCTGGGCCCGGGGCGGGGCGGGCTTGCGCGGCCGCAGGCGCTTCACCTGGTCGCCGAGGAAGCCCCAGATGCCCTCCGGCATGAACACCACGATCAGGATGACGGCCAGCCCGTAGATCGCCAGGTACAGGCCCGGGATCTCCTTCAGGAAGCGCAGCCATTCCGGGATCAGGATCAGCAGCCCGGTGCCGATCACCGCGCCGACCGGCGAGCCGACGCCGCCCAAGAGCGCCATGGTGAGGAACACCACCGATTCGGCGAAGGAGAACTGGTCCGGGCTGATATAGGTGAAGCTGCCGGCGAACAGCCCGCCACCGAGCCCCGCGAGCAGCGCCCCGATGGCGAAGGCCATCACCTTGGTGCGGTAGATGTCGATGCCGGTGACGCCCGCGGCCAGCTCGTTGTCGCGCACGGCCCGCATGGCGCGGCCGAGCCGGGTCTTGGGCATCCGCCAGACCGCGTAGGCGACCGCCGCCAGCACGAAGACGCAGAGCGCGAGGTAGCTCTGGCCATCGGTGAACAGGCCGGGGCGCTTGATGTTGGGCACGCCGTCCGGCCCGTGGGTGACCGGGATCCAGTTGATCATGATCAGCGTCAGGATCTGCTGGAACGAGATCGTCACCATGGCGAGGTAGTGGCCGCCCAAACGGAGCGTCGAGGCCCCGAGCACCGCGCCGAGGATCAGCGCCAGCACGAGGCCGACCGGCAGGCAGAGCCAGAAGCTGATCCCGAGATCGACGGTGCCGAGGCCGACCGCGTAGGCGCCGATGCCGAAGAAGGCGGCCTGGGCGAGGTTGATCTGCCCGCACAGGCCGAGCACGACGGTGAGGCCGATGACCGCGATGGCGTAGGTCGCGGCCTGCATCAGGATGTTGAGCACGTAGCCGCTGAACGGCGTCGTGGCGGCGAGGAACACCGCGGCCGCCACCAGGCCCGCATAGGCCAGGGTGCCGATGGGGAAGCGGCGGGCGGGAGCTTCGGGGGCGGACACCGGGTCCGCCGCGACGGGGCGAGGGGAACCGGTCATGCTTTCTCCGCGATGCGTTCGCCGAAGATCCCCTGCGGGCGCAGGGCCAGGAAGGCGACGAGGACGATGAAGGCGAAGGCGTCCTTGTAGGGCACCGAGATGTAGGCGGCGCCGAAGGTCTCGATGATGCCGAGGGCGAGGCCGCCGATGATCGCGCCGGTCACGTCGCCGAAGCCGCCGATGATGGTGGCGGCGAAGGCCTTCAGCGCGATGGTGGCGCCCATCTGGATCGACACGAACAGCACCGGGGCGACCAGGATGCCGGCGATGCCGCCGAGCACCGCGCTGTAGACGAAGGTCAGCATGATCATCCCGGCGACCGGGATGCCGAGCAGTGCCGCCATCTCCTTGTCCTGCGAGGTGGCCTGCAGCTTCTTGCCGAGCAGGGTGTGCTCGAAGAACCAGTACTGGAACGCCACCAGCACCGCGGTCACGGCGATGATCAGCAGGTACTGGGTGTCGAGGAAGACCGGTCCGACCAGGAAGCCTTGCGTCTCGAAGACCGGCGGCAGCACCTGCGGCTGCGGCCCGTAGAGGGCGAGCGTGGTGTTGGCGAGGAAGATCGAGGCGCCGATGGTCGAGATGATCACCGGCAGGTAGGTGCGGTGGCGCAACGGATAATAGACGCCGAGGTTGAACAGGGCCCCGAGCAAGGCCATGCCGCCGATGGCGAGCAGGAAGGACAGCCAATACGGCCATTGCAGGTCGACGGCGAAGACCACCATCAGGAAGGCGGCGACCATCGAGAACTCGCCCTGGGCGAAGTTCACCACGTTGGTGGCGCGGAAGATCAGCACGAAGCCGAGCGCCACGAGGGCGTAGACGGCGCCGATGCCGATGCCCGTGAAGAGAAGCTGGAGGATGAGGTCCATGCGGGCCCGCCCCGATCGAAGGGAATGGGTCGTGCCGCCGCGGATGAGGCAGCGGCCGAGACGGCGTCGGGACGGCTCACCGCCGTCCCGGTCGGGTTCTTCGAAAGGTCAGGATTTGTAGAAGTCGATGCGCTTGTCGAAGACGATGTTGCCCTTGTCGTTGCGCACCACGTTGTAGCCGTGCAGGCCGTCGCCGTTCTGGTCGAAGTTGTAGGTCCCTTCCGCCCCCTCGTGGCCGCGGATGGCGAGAAGGGCCTCGCGGATCGCCTTCGGGTCGGTCTTGCCGGCGGCGTTGATGGCCTTCGCCAGCACCGTCACGGCGTCGAAGGTCCAGGAGGATTGGTTGTCGGGGGCGAGCTTCATCACCGCCCGGTAGGCCTTGCCGAAGTTGCGCGCCGCGTCGCTCGATTCCTCGGCGTAATCCGCCACCCCGTAGGTGTTGTAGAGCGAGGGGCCGGCGAGCTTGAGCGCCGTGACGTTGACGATCGAGGCCGAGCCGACCCAGGGCGCCTGCACGCCGAGCTGGCGCAGCTGGCGGGCGAAGATGCCGAGGTCGTTCTCGAAGGTGAAGTAGGAACCGATCACGTCGGCGCCGGACTGACGGATCGCCAGCACGACGGGCGTGAAGTCCTGGCTCTGGTTGGTGTAGCCCTGGTCGAGCGCCACCGTGGCGCCCGCCTTGCCCAGAGCTTCCGTCAGCGCCTTGGCGCCGCTGGTGCCGAAGGCATCGGTCGAGTGGATGATCGCCCACTTCTTCTTGTTGAGGCTGCTCACGCCGTATTCGGCGATGACGCGGGCCGAGAAGCTGTCGTTCGGGCGGAAGCGGAACAACCAGGGATTGCCGAGCTGGGTCAGTACCGGATCGGTGCCGCCGAACGCCACGGGCTTTCCGGTCTTGAGGATGTCCGGCGCCATGGCGTGGTTCTGGGTCGAGCGGATCGAGCCGAGGAAGGCCACGAGATCGGCTTGAGACGCGAGCTTCGAGAAGGCCAGCACGGCGCCCGGATTGGTGGTCTGGTCGTCCTCGGTGACGAGCTCCAGCGGCTTGCCCAGCACGCCGCCGGCCTTGTTGACGGCCTCGAGCGCGATTTTAGCGCCGTTGAGGGCGAAACGGCCGGCATCGGCACCGGGCCCGGTCACCGGGAGCACCATGCCGATCCGCACCGTGCCGCCCTGGGCGCCGGCCGGACGGATGATCGACGGCGCAACGAGGCCGGTGGCCGCGACCGTGGCCGCACTCTTCAGGAAAACGCGGCGCGTCGTCCTCATCGGCATGTTCCTCCCATGGAAATGACCGGTGCCCCGAGGCCCGGCCTTGGCCCGGATGAGACACCGGCAGCGCTGCCATGTCCATCCCTCCGGGATTAAAAATGCCCGGGCAGATCTGCGCCGGACGCCCTCGACCTGAAGCCGCGGCGCGGCCATTCTCCGGCGCGCCAGAATCAAGAAACCGGGAGGATTCCATGCAGATCTCAGCCAGCGGCCTGACCGCCTATGTGCGGGACATCTTTTCGCGCGAGGGCTGCTCTCAAGCCGAAGCCGAGCGGATCGGCCGATATCTCGTCGCCGCCAACCTGACCGGGCATGACAGCCACGGGGTGATCCGGGTGCCGCGCTACGTCGCCTGGCTGCGCGACGGCGAGGTGGAGGCCGACCGCACGCCGGAGGTGGTGAGCGACGGCCCGGCCTTCGCGCTGGTCGATGCCCATTACGGCTTCGGCCAGACCGCCGGCCCCTTCGCGACCGAGCTGGGCATCCGCAAGGCGCGTGAGAACGGCGTCGCCATCGTGGCGCTTCGTCATGCCGGCCATCTCGGCCGCATCGGCGAATGGGCCGAGCAGGCCGCGAGCGCCGGCCTCGCCTCGGTGCATTTCGTCAACGTGGCGGGAAGCCTGCTGGTCGCGCCCTTCGGCTCGGTCGACCGGCGGTTCTCGACCGCGCCCTTCGCCGCCGGCTTCCCCGTCCAGGGGGCCGAGCCGGTGATCCTCGACTTCGCCACCTCGGCGGTGGCCGAGGGCAAGGTGCTGGTCGCCTCGCAAGGAGGCAAGACGCTGCCCGGGGGCGTGCTGATCGAGCCGGACGGCCGCCTGTCGAGCGATCCGTCGACGTTGTACGGCCCCCTCGACGGCCCGGAGCGCGACAACCTCAAGGGCGCCGGTGCGATCCGGGCCTTCGGCGAGCACAAGGGCTCGGGGCTGGCCCTGATGTGCGAGCTGCTCGCCGGGGCCCTCACCGGATCCGGCACCGCCGGGCCGGGGACGCGGCGGTTCTGCAACGGGATGCTCTCGCTCTACATGACGCCGGAGGCCTTCGGCTCCGAGGACGCGATGGTGCGCGAGACCCGCGCCTATCTCGACTTCTTCAAGAGCGCGCGGCCGGTGCCCGGGGGCGAGGTGCTGCTGCCGGGCGAGCCGGAGCGGCGGACCCGGGCGCAACGCCTGGCGGATGGGGTGCCGCTGCCGGACCCGGTCTGGGAGACCCTGCTGGCGGCGGGGCGGCCGCATGGATTGGACGGGGACGCCTATCGCGGGTGAGCCGGACCCGGCTCGCCCTGCCACTCGCATCTCCATGCGGCGAGCCGGATGCCTATCGGCGGGATAGCCTCTGTGCTCGCTTCTCGCGGGTCGGATCGTCCGAGGCGCCCCCCAGGGCCGCCTCGACGACCAGGGCCTGCACAGCCGGATCGTGCTGCACCGCGAGATGGTCGGAGAGCCCCGACCCAGTGTCGCCGAGCCTCACATTCTCGGCACCGGCCATGGTCCCGTCCGCGACGCTCCCGCAGCTGTTGCGATAGAAATTGATGGCCTCGATTTCGGGCAGCCGGGCGACGACCGGCGCCATGCAGAACGGGTCGAGGCCGATGACCTTCACGCGAATCTGCCGGGAGGCCAGCTCGCCCGCCGCCTGCGCCGCGGCCTCGCTCCCCTTCGAGAAGCCGACCAGCACGACGCGCGCCGCGCGGTTCGCCAGAGCGTCGGCCACGAAAAATTCCCAATCCTCCCAGTTGCCGACCATGATCGGCCTCTCGGGCATCTGCTTCTGGAGCTTGCGGCCGATCTCGTCGATGCCCGACGACGTCATCGTGCCACCATAGCCGCGCATCAAGTAGATACGCACGGGCCTCTCAATCGGAAGAGGATTTTCGGCCCTTGCCGAAGGCAATAACAGGACAGAATGGGCAAGTGCAAGCAGCCACGAACGATAGTGACGCAAAAACCGGATCCTCAGATTAGGAATTTATACAGATCAACTCGAAATTTCGCGTCAAATACGAATCGCTTCGAATCGTGCAGAGATCGATACAACGAAAATGGCACCATCCGATGCAACCGCCCTGCGGCATTTGGCAGCCTGGACACTACGCTCGACTCGTCGGCGCCGACTCGGCGCTGATCGCGACAGCGATGCGCGAATTCCCTCGCGGTCGGGGCGCGGGCTGCCCTACAGTGCGACCGTCCGGCACGAAGACCGGATGGGAGGAGACGAGTGATGAACCGACGTGACGTCCTCGCGGGCGCCGCCGCCCTGGCGGCGACCACGGTCGCGGCGCGGGCCGACCGGCTGCCCCTCGGCGATCTGCCCGGCACCCGCTATCCCGACCCGCGGGTCGAGGCTTTGGACAAGCGCTTCCGCTACAAGGTCGGCAACGCCGCGATCGAGCGCATCGCCACCGGCTTCCGCTGGGCGGAAGGCCCGGTCTACTTCCGGGACGGCGGCTATCTCCTGTGGAGCGACATTCCCAACAACCGGATCATGCGCTGGCTCGAGAACGGCCATGTCAGCGTGTACCGGGCGAATTCCAACTACTCGAACGGCAATACCCGCGACCGGCAGGGCCGGCTCATCACCTGCGAGCACGACACCCGCCGGGTGACCCGCACCGAGCCCGACGGCCGGATCACGGTGCTGATCGACAAGTTCGACGGCAAGCCGCTCAACGCCCCGAACGACGCGGTGGTGACCTCCGACAACGCGATCTGGTTCACCGATCCGGGCTACGGCATCGACGGGTTCTACGAGGGCCACAAGGACAAGGCGGAGCTGCCGACCCGGGTCTACCGCCTCGATCCGTCGACCGGCCAGGCCAGGGTGGCGGCCGAGGGCATCGACCGGCCGAACGGGCTGGCCTTCTCACCCGACGAGAAGATCCTCTACGTCGTCGATAGCGGCCTCACCCATGGGGGACGCTCGAACATCCGCGCCTTCACCGTCGAGGGAGACAGGCTCACCGGGGACCGGGTCTTCGCGGAGGGTTTCGCGCCGGGCTTCACCGACGGGGTGAAGACCGACGTCGACGGCAATGTCTGGTGCTCGATGGGCTGGGCCGACCCGAAGGAGGACGGGGTGCGCTGCTACACGCCGTCCGGCGATCTCATCGGCAAGATCCACCTGCCGGAGACCTGCGCCAACCTGTGCTTCGGCGGGCCGAAGAAGAACCGGCTGTTCATGACCGCGAGCACGTCGGTCTACGCGGTGTATGTCGAGACGCAGGGGGCGATGGTGCCGTAGTCCAAGCTTCCGTCATCGGCACGACGCTGCCGCGCGTGAACCCTCCCCCCCTTCTGCGGGGGAGGGTGGCGAGCGAAGCGAGCCGGGAGAGGGGAACCGTTCTGGTGGGAGCCCCCTGGATCGGCGTCGCGCTGCTCCTCTCCCGCCCGGCGCACGAGTGCTTCGCACTCGCAGCCGGGCACCCTCCCCCGCAGAGGGGGGAGGGTTGGGCGTCGCGCTTCCAGAGTACAGCGCAAGTCACTCGGCTAGAAATTCACCCGGTCGCCGCCCTTCAGCGCCAGGATCTCCCGCGCGTCGTCCGGGGTCGCCACGTCGAGCCCCAGCCCCTCGATGATCTGGCGCGCCTTCAGGACCTGCTGGGCGTTCGACTCGGCCATCTGGCCGGGCCCGATCCACAGCGAATCCTCCAGCCCCACCCGGACGTTGCCGCCGAGCGCGATCGCCTGGGCGGCGATGGTCATCTGGTTGCGGCCCGCCCCCAGCACCGACCAGCGGTAATCGGCGCCGAACAGCCGGTCGGCGGTGCGCTTCATGTGCTGGACATCCTCCGGGTGCTGGCCGATGCCGCCGAGGATGCCGAACACGCTCTGGACGAAGAAGGGCGGCTTGATCACGCCACGGTCGGCAAAGTGGGCGAGTGTGTAGAGATGGCCGATATCGTAGCACTCGACCTCGAACCGGGTACCGTTCTCGGCGCAGGTGGTCAGGATGTGCTCGATATCCGCGAAGGTGTTCTTGAAGATCCGGTCGCGCGAGCCTTCCAGGTACGGCTGCTCCCAGTCGTGCTGGAAGGTCTTGAACCGCTCCAGCATCGGGTAGAGGCCGAAATTCATCGACCCCATGTTGAGCGAGGCGACCTCCGGCTTGAAATGGGCTGCGGGCCCGAGGCGCTCGTCGATGCCCATGGTCGGGGCGCCGCCGGTGGTGAGGTTCACCACGCAGTTCGAGCGCTGCTTGATGACCTTCAGGAACGGCTCGAAGGCTTCCGGGGACTGGTCGGGCTTGCCGGTCTTCGGGTCGCGGGCATGGAGGTGGACGATCGCCGCGCCCGCCTCCGCCGCGCCGATCGCGGCTTCGGCGATCTGGTCGGGGGTCACGGGCAGGTGCGGCGACATCGAGGGGGTGTGGATCGCCCCGGTGACGGCGCAGGTGATGACGACTTTTCTCTTGGCCATGACGTTTCCTCCTGAGCATCACTCGCCGCAATGGGGACCGGTTCGGCGGCGAACCTGATGCAAAAGCAAAAGTCCGATCTGACGTGCATCCTGCACGTCAGGTCAGGGTTGGGCGCGCTTGTGCGCCATGAGCGCCGCGAGGCGCGCGTCGCGCCGGCGGCTGCGCTCCGCCGGCGAAGCGGGATCGGGGCCGCCGTCCCAGGCGGCGACGATGCGGGCGGTGCTCTCGGGCGACCACACCGAGGCGGGGGCCGGATCGGCGGCGAGCCGGCCGTAGAAGCCGCCGTAGCGGGCGGCGTAATCGGCCACGCCCCCCGGCGCGTTGAGATCGATGGTGGCGAAGGGCCCGAGGAAGGACCAGCGCAGGCCCAAGCCCTCGGCCACGGTCTTGTCGAGATCGGCCGGGCTCACCACCCCCTCGGCGACGAGGCGGAAGGCTTCCGAGAGCAGGGCGCCCTGCAGGCGGTTGAGCACGAAGCCCTCGACCTCGCGGTTCACGGTCACCGGCGCCTGGCCGGCTTCCTCGTAGAGCGCGCGGGCCCGCTCCACCACCGCCGGATCGGTCCAGGGCGCACCGCAGAGTTCCACCACCGGCACGAGGTGGGGCGGGTTGACCGGGTGGCCGACGAGGCAGCGCGCGCGGCCCGCGAGTCCTTCGGTGAACAGCGAGGCGACGATGGCCGAGGTCGAGGAGGCGAGGATGGTGTCCGGCCCGCACAGGACGTCGAGCTCGGAAAACAGCGCGCGCTTGGCGTCGACGGTCTCGGGGCCGTTCTCCTGCACCAGGTCGGCCCCGGCCACCGCCTCGGCGAGGCTGGGGCAGGTTCGGATCCTGGCGAGGATGGCCGGAACGTCCGTGACGAGGCCGTGGGCCTCGAGCTGGCGCAGGGCCTCCTCGATGTGCCCGGGCGCGGCGTCGAGTGCCGCTTGGTGGATGTCGGTGAGGCGGACGGCGAACCCGGACCGGGCGAAGACCACGGCCCAGGACCGGCCGATCAGCCCGGCCCCGACGACGGCAACGTTTGGCATCGGTGACGAATCTCCCCCGGAGCGGATCATCAACAAGAACTTACAGCCACAGCACCTGCCGGCGAAGGCCGAGGTCGTCGCGCAGGGCCTGCGAGGGGCCGACATGCATCACCCGGCCGCGCTCCAGCGCCACGGTGCGGTCGGAGAGGGCCAGCGCGAGGTCGAGATTGTGGTCGACGATGACGATCGAGACCTCCCGGCGAAGGGCGTCGAAAGTCTCGAACAGGCTCTCGACCACCGCCGGGGCCAGGCCCTCGAACGGCTCGTCGAGGAGCAGCACCCGCACGTCGCCGGACAGGGCGCGGGCCACCGCCACCATCTGCTGCTCGCCGCCCGACAGGTAGTCGGCCGGGGTGCGCCAGCGCTCGCGCAGGCGCGGGAAATAGGACAGCACCCGCTCCTCGTCCCAGTGCACGCCGTTGCCGGTGCGGCGCTTGAGCCGGCCGAGCTCCAGGTTCTCGGCGACGCTCATCCCGGCGAAAAGGCCGCGCCCCTGCGGCACGTAGCCGATGCCGGCCCGGGCGATCGCCGCCGCCGAGCGGCCGTCGAGGGTCTCGGTCCCGAGCCGGATGTGGCCGGCGGCATGAGGGCTGAGGCCGGTGATGGTCTTGAGGCAGGTCGACTTGCCGGCGCCGTTGCGGCCGAGAAGCGCCACGATCTCGTGGGCATGCACGTCGAAGGTGACGCCCGACAGGATGTGGCTCTTGCCGTAGAAGGTATCGACGCCCTGAAGCGAGAGCAGGACCTGCGGCTCGGCGGCGCTCGGGCGGGGACGCGCCGCCATCGCGGCGGTGCCGGAGCCGATATAGACCTCCTGCACCTTGGGGCTGGTGCGGGCATCCTCCACGCTGCCGTCGACCAGTACCGTGCCCTCGTTCATCACCGTGACGGCGTCGGCGATCTGGAACACCCGGTCGATGTCGTGCTCGACCATCAGCACCGGCACCTCGGTCGAGACCCGCTTGATGATGTCGCCGATGCGGGTGCGCTCGGCCGCCGCCAGACCCGCCAGCGGCTCGTCGAGGAGCAGCACCCGGGGCTTCGTCGCCAGCGCCACCCCCATGTCGAGCAGGCGCTGGCCGCCATAGGAGAGCGAGCCGGCCTCCGCCCGCTCGAGCCCGGCGAGGCCGAGCCAGCGCAGGATCTCGGCGGTCTCGGCCGCGGCCTCCCGGTCGGCGCGGGCGTCGCGCCAGGGATTGAACCGGCCGGGGCGCCGCCCCTGCACCGCGAGGCGGATGTTGTCCTCGACGGTCAGTGCCGGGAACAGGTTGGTGATCTGGAACGAGCGGCCGATGCCGGCCTCGCAGATCCGCTCCGGCGCGAAGCCGGCGATCGAGGTCGGGCCAAGGGTCACGGTGCCGGAATCGGGTTTGTACATCCCGGAGATCAGGTTGAAGGCCGTGGTCTTGCCGGCGCCGTTGGGGCCGATCAGGGCGTGCAGCGTCCGGTCGCGCACCGCGATGGTGACGCCGTCCACCGCCTTCAGCCCGCCGAAGCGCTTGGCGATGCCGCGGGCTGCCAGGATGACGCCGTCGATCACGCCGTCGGGGCGCAGGAAGGGCGGCAGGTTCTCGGGGACGCCGGCCCGGCGGCCCGCCATGGCGGCGTCCTCGGTCGCGGGCGGACGCACCATCCGGTAGAGCCGCCGGCCGATGCCGACGAGCCCGTCGGGCGAGAACAGGATGAAGCCGACGAAGAGGAGACCGAACCAGAACAGCCAGTTGGCGGTCCAGATCGACAGCATCTCGCGGAACAGGATGAAGAACAGGGCCCCGATCGCCGGCCCGGCGAAGCCCCGCATGCCGCCGATCACCACCATGGCGAGCAACTCGCCGGAGAAGGCGGAGCCCAAAGGCTCGGCCGAGGCGAAGCGGTGGGTGAAGACGCTTAAAGTGCCTGCCAGCCCCGTCACGGTGGCCGAGACCGTGAAGGCCAGGAGCTTGTAGCGGTTGGTCGGGTAGCCGAGGAAGCGCGCCCGCTGCTCGTTCTCGCGGATCGCCTCCAGCACCGTGCCGACGGGCGAGCGGCGGAAGCGCGCGAGCCCGACGACGACCGCGAAGCCAATGACGGCCACGAGCCCGTACCAGGTCCAGGCCGCGTCGAGGTCGAGCCCGAGGAAACGCGTCCGCTCGACGCCGCCATAGCCGCTCTCGCCGCCGGTGAGCGCGGTCCAGCGGAAGGCGATCGTGAAGGACAGGGCCGAGAGAGCCAGCGTCAGCAGCGAGAAGTAGACGCCGCGCCGCCGCAGGATCAGCAGGCCGAGGAGCAGGGCCGCCACGGCCACGACGGCGAGGGCGAACAGGGTCGGCGGCAGCAGGGTGCCGGGGAAGAAGGTCCGCTGGCCGATCGCCGCCGCGTAGGCGCCGAGCCCGAAGAAGGCGCCGTGGCCGAAGGAGACGAGGCCCGTCTGCCCGACCAGGATGTTGAGCCCCATGCAGGCCACCGCGAACACCACCACGTCGGTGGCCGAGGTGAGGGTGAGCCCCAAGGCCTGGAGGCCGAAGGGCAGGGCCACGAGGGCCGCCGCCAGGAGCGGCAGGATGAATCTCTCGCTGCGGTCGGTCATGGTCGTCACTCGAACCGCAGGATGCGCTCGCCGAGGAGGCCGCGGGGCCGGACGAGCAGGATGATCGCCATCAGGGCGTAGATCGCGGCCTCGGCGAAGCCGGGATAGACCAGCACCATCAGGCCCCGGACGATGCCGACGATGAGGGCGGCCAGCACCACGCCCCAGAACGAGCCGAGGCCGCCGATCACCACCACCACGAAGGCGCCGGTGAGCACTTCCGCGCCCATGGCCGGATGCACGCCGGAGATCGGCGCCAGCATCACCCCGGCCAGAGCCGCGAGGCCGACGCTCACGCCCACCACGGTCGCCATGTAGGGTTTCAGCGAGATGCCGAGGGCCGCGACCATGTCGGGATTCTGGACCCCGGCCCGGACCACCCGCCCGAAGGTGGTGCGCTGGAGCAGGACCCAGACGCAGGCCACCGCCACGACCACCGCCGCCAGGATGGTGAGCCGGTAGCGCGACAGCACGAAGTCGCCGACGAAGATCTGCCCGCGCAGGGCCTGCGGGATCGCGTAGGGCAGGGGCGGAGCCCCGAAGATCATCCGCAGGCCCTGCTCGGCCACCATGGCGAGGCCGAAGGTGAGGAGCAGCGAGAGGATCGGGTCGGCGCGGTAGAAGCGCCGGAAGAGGAACCGCTCGACCAGAAGGCCGATCGCCGCGACGAGGACCGGCGCGGCGACGATCGAGCCGCCGAAGCCGAGGACAGGCGAGAGCTGAATCGTCAGGTAGGCGCCGATCGCGTAGAACGCGCCGTGGGCCAGGTTGACGATGCCCCCCAAGCTGAAGATCAGCGACAGGCCGAGTGCGATCAGGAGGTAGATCGCGCCCAGGAACAGGCCGTTGACGACCTGCTCGACGGCGAGGGTGAGGAGGAGCACGGGGTTAGTTCCTGTGAAATGACACCATGGTCATTGGCGTGCTGGTGCGTTTCAGGTTGAGGCGCCCAATCCACTCCCCCCTCTGCGGGGGAGGGTGGCCCCTGCGTCAGCAGGGG
>NZ_LABZ01000092.1 GCF_001043955.1 Methylobacterium tarhaniae
TCGCCGCGGAGGCCGCGGCGATCCCGCTGACCGGGGGCGATGCGATGCTCGGGATCGACGGGGCGAGCGACCTGATCAGCCGCGACGCCGCGCAGGACGGGGCCGATCCGCTGTTCGACGAAGCGGGCGGGCCGACGGAGCGGGCGCGGGCCGCGATGGCGTTCTGCGACGAGTTCGCCCGGGATCACGCGGCGACGCAGGCCTTCGCGGCCGCCCTGGTGGAGCATGGCGTGCTGGCGGAGAAGACCGCGCAGGTAACGCTGGCGGGCGCCAACGGCGCGGATGCGAGCCAGATGCGGGTGGAGGGCTTCCGGACGGTGGACGAGACGGTGTTCCGGGCCCTGCCGTCGGCGCCCGGTCGTCGTCGTCGACCCGATCGAAGCTCCAGCCGCTGATCTCCTTGACGCTCGAGGCCGCCTTGCATGAGCCTCCTGCGCGTCGCCGCCGCCTTCGTGCTCGCGGCCCTGATCGGGATCCCTCTCGGGCTCGCCACCGGCCTCAACCCGACCCTGCGCGCTGTGCTCGATCCCTTCATCGAGTTCTACCGGCCGCTGCCGCCGCTCGCCTACCTGCCGCTCGTCATCATCTGGTGCGGCATCGGCGAGACCTCGAAGATCCTGCTGGCGGCGCCGACCGCGGCCGGCTCAAGGGGACGCTCGCGGTCTTCGGCGCGGCGGACACCGGAGCCACCACCGGCTTCGGCGACGCCATCGCCCGCCGCCTCGCCCGCGACGGCTGGCGCCTCGTGGTGACCGGCCGCCGACCGCGGCCGGCTCGACGCCCTGGTGGCGACGCTCGGCGGGAGCGAGCACGCCCATCCGCTCGCCTTCGACACCCGCGACGAGGCGGCCACCCGGGAGGCGCTCGCCTCGCTGCCGCCGGCCTTCGCGAAGGTCTCGCTCCTCGTCAACAATGCCGGGCTCGCCCTCGGCACCGGACCGGCGCAGGATCGCGACCTCGCCCAGTGGCGGACGATGATCGACACCAACGTCGTCGGCCTCGTCACGATCACCCGGCTCCTGCTCGACCGGCTGATCGCCCAGCGCGGCCTCGTCGTGAACCTCGCCTCGATCGCGTCGAACTGGCCCTATCCGGGCGGCAACGTGTATGGCGGGACCAAGGCCTTCGTCCGCCAATTCTCGCGGGGCCTGCGCTGCGACCTCTCGGCCAAGGGCGTGCGGGTCACCTCCATCGAGCCCGGCCTGTCCGAGAGCGAGTTCACGCTGGTCCGCACCGGCGGCAACCAGGCCACCTACGATGCCCTCTACAAGGGCGCGCATCCGCTCCAGCCCGAGGACATCGCCGAGACCGTCGGCTGGGTTGCCTCTCTGCCCGGTCACGTCAACATCAACAGCCTGGAGATCGTGCCGGTGACCCAGTCCTGGGCGCCCTTCGCGATCCAGCGCGACCCGGTGGCCTGAGGCGTCAGCCGGTCACACGACCCACGGGGCCGCCGGCCGGCCCGCGCGAAGCCCCGTTCCCTTCGGAAGGAACCGCTCCATGAACGACATGTCCCGCACCAACGACCTGCGCCACGTCATCGAGGCCGACCGGGCCCATGTCTGGCACCACCTCTCGCAGCACAAGCCCTACGAGTCCGTCGACCCGCGGGTGATGGTCGAAGGCAAGGGGATGCGCGTCTGGGACGCGACCGGCCGCGAATACCTCGACGCGGTCGCGGGTGGCGTCTGGACCGTGAATGTCGGCTACGGCCGCACCAGCATCGCCGATGCGGTGCGCGACCAATTGGTCAAGCTCAACTACTTCGCCGGCTCGGCCGGCTCGGTGCCGGCGGCCCTGTTCTCCGAGCGGCTGATCGAGAAGATGCCCGGCATGAGCCGGGTCTACTATTCGAACTCCGGCTCGGAGGCGAACGAGAAGGTGTTCAAGATGGTGCGCCAGATCGCGCACCGGCACCATGGCGGACGCAAAGCCAAGATCCTCTACCGCGAGCGCGACTACCACGGCACCACGATCGGCGCGCTCGCGGCGGCCGGCCAGGACCAGCGGCGCGACCAGTACGGTCCGTTCCCGGACGGCTTCGTGATGGTGCCCCACTGCCTCGAATACCGCAGCCAATGGGGGGCGGTGGAGAATTACGGCGAGATGGCCGCCGACGCGATCGAGGCGGTGATCCTGCGCGAGGGACCCGACACCATCGGGGCGATCTGCCTGGAACCCGTCACCGCAGGCGGCGGCGTGATCACCCCGCCGAAGGGCTACTGGGAGAAGGTGCAGGACATCTGCCGCCGGCACGAGATCCTGATCCACATCGACGAGGTGGTCTGCGGCATGGGCCGCACCGGTGCGTGGTTCGGCTACCAGACCTATGGCGTGCAGCCGGATTTCGTGACGATGGCGAAGGGCGTGGCCTCGGGCTACGCGGCGATCGCCTGCACGACGACGACCGAGGCGGTGTTCGCGCTGTTCAAGGACGACGCCGCCGACCCGATGTCCTACTTTCGCGATATCTCGACCTTCGGCGGCTGCACCGCCGGCCCGGCTGCGGCGCTCGAGACCATGCGGATCATCGAGGACGAGGGCCTGCTCGAGAACACGGTGGCGATGGGCGAGCGGCTGATGGCGGGCCTCCATGGCCTCGCCGAGCGCCACGCCGTCGTCGGCGACGTGCGCGGCAAGGGCCTGTTCTACGGCGCCGAGCTGGTCGCCGACCGCGCCACGAAGGAGCCGGCAGAGGAGAAGCGGGTCCAGGCCGTGGTCGCCGATTGCATGGCGCACGGCGTCATCATCGGTGCCACCAACCGCTCGCTCGCCGGGCTCAACAACACGCTCTGCCTCAGCCCGGCACTGATCGCGACCCCGGCGGATATCGACCGGATCGTGGAGGCGATCGACGGGGCTCTGGGGCGGGTCTTCGCCTGAGGCGCGGCGGGCCCGGTCCGCACGGGTTCTTACCGACGGTCGTCGAGGACGACCGTCGGTATCGTGCCGCGCTCAGCACGTCACCCCGTTGACCGACCGAATGCCGTCTCGGCCTTCTCGCGAGACACACGAGCCGCCCCGGTTCTCTTGCTCGCGAGGCAAGCCTCACCGGCGCGGTCGAGGCTTTGCGCGTCGCCGATCGCGCTCGGACCCTTCGCGGAGGCCGGCCGCCCGGCGGCGCTCCTCGCAGGCATGCTGCTGGCCGCCGCGATGGCGGCGCAGACCTCGCGTGCCTAACCGCCGTGGCGGTCGCGCCCGCGCCGATCCTCGTCGCCGCCCTGGATCCCGGCCCGGTGCGGGCGGCCTGACGAGGCACCTGCGATCATGACACCTGCAATCACGGCACCCGCGACACCCGCCGAGCCGCGCGATCCCGCACGGACCGCACGGCCGGCACCGTCAGCTCTTTGCCATCAGCTCTTTGCCATCAGCTCTTGCCCACCAGCGGGCAGCCGCCCTGGCTCATCGGCTTGAACGCCTGGTCGCCCGGGATGGTCGTGAGCTTGTTGTAGACGTCCCACGGGCCCTTGGACTCCGACGGCTTCTTGACCTCGAACAGGTACATGTCGTGGATCGTGCGGCCGTCGGGCCGGACCAGGCCCTTGCCGAACAGCGGATCGTCGGTCGGATTGGCCTTCATCCACTCCATCACGACCTTGGGATCCTTCGACTTCGTCGCCGCCACCGCCTTCAGGTAGTGCATCATCCCGCCATAGACGCCGGCCTGGTTCATGCTCGGCATGTTGCCGTTCGCCCGCTTGGCGAAGCGCTCCGAGAAGGCCCGGGTCCCGTCGTTCAGGTCCCAGTAGAAGGCCTCCGTGAGCACCAGCCCCTGCGCGGTCTCGAGGCCGAGCGCCTTGGCGTCCTGCGCGTAGAACAAGAGCGCCGCGAGCTTCTGCCCGCCCTGCGTGATGCCGAACTCGTGCGCCTGCTTGACGGCGTTGATCGTGTCGCCGCCGGCATTGGCGAGCCCGATGACCTTCGAGCCGGAGGCCTGAGCCTGAAGCAGGAAGGACGAGAAGTCGCTGGCCGGAAACGGCACCTTGGCGGAGCCGAGGACCTTGCCGCCGTTGCGCGTCACGACCGCCGCGGTCTCGTTCTGCAGCGATTGCCCGAAGGCGTAATCCGCCGTCAGGAAGAACCAGGTATCGCCGCCGCGCTTGACCATGGCACCGCCCGTGCCGTTGGCGAGCGCATAGGTATCGTAGGTCCAGTGGATGGTATTGGGCGAGCATTGCGAGCCGGTCAGGTCGGTGGTGCCGGCGCCCGAATTGATGAAGATCTTGTTCTTCTCGCGCGTGACCTGGCTCACCGCGAGGGCGACGGAGGAGGTCGGCACGTCGAAGATGGCGTCGACGCCGTCCCGGTCGTACCATTGCCGCGCGACCCCGGCGCCGATATCCGGCTTGTTCTGGTGGTCGGCGGCCAGGATCTCGACGGTGACGTCCTTGCTGATCGCCGCGAAGTCCTCCGCCGCTAGCTGCGCCGCGACGACCGAGCCTTTACCGCCGATATCGGAATAGACGCCCGACATATCGTTCAAGACGCCGACCTTGATCTTCGTTTGCGCCAAGGCAGGCCAAGCCGACAACACGAGACATCCGGCAGACAGCAACAACCGCTTCATGACCATCAAGACTTCCTCCCGATCGGTATTTGTTATCGCCTTAGAAGGCGGGTTTTGGCCCCGACCGTCAAGCGCGACGATCGGCCATGTGAGCCCCGCCGGCCGCGCTCCTCGGCTCCGGACCCGGCCCGACCTGAGCATCGGGACGGGCTACGGCCTCACCTAAGCAGATTTCGCGAAAGCGGTCGCCGGTTTTGCGACAGAAATCTGCGACCAAACAAGGACCTAAGCGGACGAAGCGTTGGCTTGCCGACGCAAGTCCGCTGAGGCCGCATCGGCTCACCGGCCGGGCGCGGCGCGTGCGCAGACCAGGAACAGGCCCGCGACGCCGAGCGCCACGAGCGTCGGCGCCACCGCCGCGGCGAGCGGGCCGGCCAAAGCCGCGCCGGCGACGTCGCCGAGATTCATCGCCGCCATGTAGATCTGGAACTGCGTCGCGGAGGCCCGTCCCGCGCGGCTCGCCAGCAGCACGGTCGGCAGCAGGGCGACGTAGAGGAGCGCCGGCACGACGCTGGCCAGCCCCAGGATGACCGGACCCATCGCGGCCTCCAGGCCGGCCGCGATCAGCAAGCCGGCGGCGCCGAACGCCGCCGCGCAGGCGAGGAGCAGGGCCCGCAGGGCCCGCCCCGGCCCGATCCGGTCGACGGCCGCGCCGATCCCGGCCGCGCCGAGCGTGCCGCCGAGAAGCGCCAGCGCCGCCTGCAGGCGCGAGAGGGCGCCCGCGTCCCAGCCATGGACCTGCACCAGCGCGACGGCGAACGGCACCTGGAACAGCGCGAGCCCGAGATCGACGGCAAAGCACAGCGCCAGCAGGAGCGCCGCGTCGCGCGTCCGGAACGCCGCGAGGAGCCGGCGCGCGAAGGCGATGGTGTCCAGGACCCGTCCGCGGCCCGGGGCCCGCGGCGCGGTGCGCCAGCGAAAGGACACGAGCGCGTCCTCCGGCGCCTCCCGCACGAGGGACGCGGCGAGGGCGAGCGGCGTGGTCAGGGCGAGCAGCGCCCCCGACGCCGCCGGGACGCCGTCCGCCGCGAGGATCCACGCGAAGAGCGCGGTCCCGGCAGCGCTGCCGGTCACGAAGCCCGCCCGCGTTGCGGCGCTGGTGCGCCCCAGCTCGTCGGCGGGCACGCTGCCGGCGATCAGGCGGTCGGTGGCGGTGTCGGCCAGGGACGCGGCGAGGCTGTGAAGGCCGAGCACGATGCTGACCGCTGCCAGGCTCGGGCGCGCGCCGAGCAGCAGCAGGCCCGCCAGGCTCGCCTGCGCGCCGAGGAGGGACAGGACGAGCCAGGCCCGGCGCGGCCCCATGCGATGGGGCGCCGCGCGATCGACCAGCGGCCCCCAGAGCAGCGGCTGCAGGACCCAGGGCAGGCCGACGACCGCGAGATGGCGGCCGACCTCCGCCGTCGAGGCGCCGGCTGCGGCGAAGTGGTTGGCGAGCGCGGTCAGCGCGAAGCCGGCCACGAGGCCCTGGTAGAGGTAGAGGAGCGTGAAGAGGCAGAACCGCCACCGCGACCTCTGCAAGCTCGGCGCTCCCTGGCGCATCGCGTCCGTCCTCGCTCACGTCGCAACGCAGGTTATCAGCCTTTCGAGGCGCCCTCCCGCTCGGCGCCGCAGCGATGGGAACAGGCTGTCCGAAGCGCTGCGCGCCTTCGTCGCGCTGGCGCTGTCATTCGGTTTCCCGGTCACGAGTGGCCAGCAGCTCGCTGGTTTGCGCGATCCGGGCCGGGAGCAAGTGGGCGAGGACCTGTGTATCGACGACGAACTCGCGCAGTTGAACGGCGTCTGAAGCGGCCCGCTCGGCCTCTGCCAGGGTGGTGGGCCGGGACCGCTTGCGGCGGGGTCGGGCGGGCCGACGGTGAAAGCGTGCGCAGCTCGGCGATCCACGGAGCGCCGTACCGGCTGGCGGGTCGCGCCCACGGTACGGTCTATCTCAGCTCGCCTCGCATATTCACGGCGACCACGACAGCATTTTCATTTGCATTACAGATTATATCATTATGATATAAAACATGCGGCAATCTTATCGCCGCCGACATGTGCGATCGATGGCGATAAGATTGCAGCAGCTTATAAATATCTAATCGATATCAAAATTCAGTTTTTTCGTTTCCACCACTTCATGCCCACCCGGGGACACAAATTCTAGATCTACCTGATAATGACCCTTCTTTTCAAAAGAAAAATTTAGTATTTCCCTTCCTGCACCGCCAATACTCGCCCTCGAGGACGGTATTTTATATTCCTTTTTTAAACTAACGCCCTTTGGTAAGGGGGACACCGGCTGCCAAGCGAATCCACTGCCTCCCCCGCCGCGCAATTCGACAGCAACGCTTTGGCCAACATGAGCCGTTGCGCTTGTATTTTCGGATACGGGACGCAAGAGCTGTTTTCTGGGCATGGACAGACTCCTTCTTGAGCGATTATGATATCCGATTGTTTGCAGATGGTAAATTTGCTGGCGCAAAAACAATGTCTGCGTCGTAGAATGCGAAACTTTTGTCGATTTCACATTGATCATATTTTATTTTAAAAAATCCATTGTCACCCCAACTCGTGTTCCAACTATTTTTTACGATCCAGTATTTATCGTCATGGTCGTACCCCACGATACATACAGCATGATGCCCGATCAGGGATCCGGTCACATGACTGTAAATCCCTCCAGCATAGTTTCTAAAATCGTCATAAATTTGCATTGAGGCGACAACAGGACCCTTGGTGGCTATAATGCGCCTGCGCGTTTCGTTGCTCTTGATGGCCGAATATGATTTCACCTTCAAGAAATGCGAGAGCGGCGGCTTCGGGCAGGGCTGATTGCCAGGCTTATAGGGAAAATCCTTTTCCAGGCCGATCCCCTTTTTCTTAGCAAATTTGAGCGCTTTTTGATTGTGCCACCCGGTGTCGCAGCAATTCGTGCAGCCGCAGGAAAACAGATGGGCCTCAGATAGATCGATCTCCAAATTCGGATCATTTCGCAGGATCCGCACCCTCGACTCGAGCATTGCACACACTGCGAACGCCACGCATGACCCGCACGCGCCCTGATACTTGATCTCTGTAACGTAATTTCCATTGTTATTTCGCCAATCCACCTTAGATGGCGGCGGCGCCAGACTGGCCAGCTGCGGCTCAGTCTTGCTCGACAAATCATCGTCTTCTTCGATCACGGCCGCCGCATCGCGAATACCCATGAACGCCATAGTTCCGCTTTTCAATATGGTAGCAGAAATATGGTTGTCTTTAGCGACCCATTCACCTCCTAAAACATCTATAACTCTTTGGATCAACCCGGCTTCCATTTATAATGCTCCTATCGAAAATGCAGAATATTGAAATCCTGCATTTTCATCGTCTATCATCGCAAGAAAGCAGGATCACCCGACTTTCTGCAACAGCCGCTCACATGGATTAGACATCCATTCACATATTGAATCAAAACTGACCCAGTCTCGTCAAGCCATTCCCTTGTGTTAAATCAGAAAAAATCCTTGGAAAAATATAGATTAATATTCACAGAACATCAATTCGATTGCAAAGGCGATTATATAGAATATTTCGGAGCTTTTGCGGCCGAGGACAACAATTCAAAAACCTCAAAATTCATCATCGCAAGTCGAAAAAGGCACCGGAATCACATCGCTAGCTTAATCACGCCGATGATGATGCCACGGCAGCGACACCGCCATGCCACATTATATTTAGAGGGGAGACCATGGACGCGAGCGGCGAGCGGAGTTGGATGCCCGATGGGAGGAGCGCGGCACGAGCGGGGACGGCATGTAAAAGCGCCGGGTGACGCAATCGAGTGCGAGGCGTCCTGGCCGCCGGCTTCGCCGAGACCGGCAAGCCGGACCACGTCGCGCGGCAACGGCGCCTCGTCGCCCTCGCCCGAGAGGCCGGCATGCGCCTCGTCGGGCCGAACACGATCGGCCTCGTCAACTACGTCACCGGGGCCGGCCTCTCCGTCTCGGGGGGGCCCGCGCGCCGGCCGTTCGCCCCGCACGCGATCGGGATCGTGAGCCAGTCGGGCTCCCTCGGCTTCTCCTGGGGCCAGGAGATCGAGCACACCGCGAGGGCATTCTGGTGTAGCGATGGCGGTGTTGTGGAGGAACCGAATCCGTGGCCCGCATCCCCTACGCCGATCCCACCCGGCCCGAGACGGCCGCCCTCGCCGAGCGGATCGTCGCCGAGCGCGGCGAGATCCTGCACCTCTACGCGATGCTGCTGCACAGCCCGCCGGTCGCCGAGGGCTGGTTGACCTTCCTGACCGCGATCCGCCAGCGCTGCGACCTGCCCGGCGACATCCGCGAGTTGGTGATCGTCCAGGTCGCGCATCTCAACGGCGCCCGCTACGAGGCCGAGCAGCACGTGCCGATCGCCCTGCGCGAGGGGGTGACGCAGGCCCAGCTCGACGCCCTGCCCGACTGGCAGGGATCCGAGGCGTTCGCGCCGCGCGAGCGGGCCGTCCTCGCCTATTGCGATGCGATGACCCAGACGATCCACGTCGAGCCCGCGATCTTCGCCGCCCTGCGCGAGCATTTCGAGCCGCGGGCGATCGTCGAGCTGACCGCCACGATCGGCGCCTACAACATGGTGTCGCGCTTCCTGGAGGCGATCGGGATCGACTCGGCCGACGACAAGTCCGCCGGCGAGACGGGCGCCGCCCGATGAGCCGCCGCATCGCCGTGATGGGCCTCGGCCAGATGGGCTGGCCGATCGCCCTCAACCTCGCCCGCAAGGGGGACGGCACCGAGACGGTCGTGGCGGTCGACGCCGATCCCGGCCGGGTCGCCGGCTTGGCGGAGCCCGGCATCACCGTCACGACCGACAGGGCGGCGGTGGCGGGCGCCGACGTGCTCTTCCTCTGCCTGCCCGACGGCGACGTGGTCGAGGCGGTGCTGTTCGGTCCGGACGGGCTCGGCCCCCGTCTGGCGCCGGGGGCCACATTGGTCGATCTCAGCACCATCGCCCACGGCCAGGCGGTGCGCCTCGGCGAGGCGCTGGAGGCGCGGGGCGTCCACGTCCTCGACGCGCCGGTCTCCGGCGCGCCCGCCGGGGCGGAGGCCGGGACGCTCACGGTGATGTGCGGCGGCGCGCCCGAGACCTTCGCGGCGATGAGGCCGCTCCTCGCGCGCATCGGCGCCCAGGTGCTGCACATGGGACCGCTCGGCAGCGGCCAGCTCACCAAGACGATCAACAACGTGATCTACGACATCAACATCGCGGCGCTCGCCGAGGTGCTGCCGATGGCGGTGGCGATGGGCCTGGACCCGGAGCGGCTGGCGAGCGTGGTCACCACGGGCACCAGCCGCAGCTACGCCTCGCAATACTTCGTGCCGCGGATCCTGCGGGGCGAGTTCGACGAGGGATATCCCCTGGGCAAGGCCTACAAGGACCTCGTCAGCGCCGCCGCGGTCTCGGTCGCGCGGGGCTTCCCGCTCCCGGTGACGGCCGCCGCCACGACGACCTACCAGATGGCCCTGCGCGCCGGCCACGGCGACCGGGACAAGGGCGCGATGGTGCTGCCCTTCGAGGCGATGCTCGGCGTCAAGGTCAGGGCGCCCTCGGGATGAGGGCGCCGGGACGGGGTCAGGCCGGCGACAGGACGTGGATCGTCCGGGAGACGATGTGGTCCTTGGTCCTGGCCCCGTAGGCCGCCATGTGGGGCGCGGCCGCATGCGCCTTGAGGGCGTCGAGGCTCGCCCATTTCTCGACCACCATGAAGGTGTCCGGCCCGAGCGGCGCCTGGATCGGGCCGGCGCCCTCGGTGTCGACGGCCGCCCCGTACTCGATGCAGCCCTCCTCGGCATGGACGGCGGGCACGTTGGCCCGGAAGGCCTCGAGCACCGTGTCGCGCTGGCCGGGCTTGGTAGTGATGATGGCGAGGACGTGGATCACGGCAGGTTCCCTCCCTGGTGCCGCGCCGCCTCCGGTGCGCGCCGGATGGCGGCTCGCGCCGCGCAGCGTGGCGGCGCGCGACGATAGCGCATGAGGGCAGGCCCCCTCATGCCGATTGATCCGCCGCCCCCTGCCCCGGACGCACGACGAGCCGCGACACGCTCACCACGCTGGCGATGCCGGCGAAGGCGGCGCCGAGCCCCAGCGCCAGGGCCGGGCCGTGCGCCGCGGCGATCGCGAAGCACGCCGCCACCAGGGCCGCCCCGGTGGTCTGGCCGAGGAGCCGCGAGGTGGCGACGATGCCGCTCGCCCCGCCCGAGCGCGACGGCGGCGCGCTCGTCATGATGGCGCGCAGGTTCGGCGCCTGGAAGAAGCCGAAGCCGGCCCCGCAGAGCGCCATCCGCCAGGCGATGCCCGCCACGCTCGGCTCGGGCGGCAGCGCCGCCAGGAGCCCCATGCCGAGCGCCAGGAGCGCGAGGCCGATCCCGCCGAGGAGTCCCGGCGGGTAGCGGTCCGACAGGCGGCCCGCGATCGGCGCCATCAGGGCGACCACCACCGGCCAGGGCGTCATCAGGAAGCCGGTCTCGACCTGCGAGCGCCCGAGGGCGTGCTGGAACAGGAACGGCAGCGACACGAAGGCGAGCCCCTGCGCGGCGAAGGAGCAGACCGAGGTCGCGGCCGAGAGCGCGAAGAGCGGGCGCTTGAGCAGGTCGACGGCGAGCATCGGGGCCGGGTGGCCGGCCTGGCGGCGCAGGAGCAGCGCGCCGCAGGCGAGCGCGCCGGCGAATTCCGCGAGCACGCGCCAGAGCGGCCCCGCATGGGCGGCCTCGCCGAGCCCGAGCACGAGGAGCGCGAAGGTGGCGGCGTTGAGGAGGGCGCCGACCCCGTCGAAGGCGTGGCCGGCGCGGCCCGTCTCGGGCAGGGCGCGCCGGGCGATCCCGAGGGCCGCGAGGCCGATCGGCAGGTTGATGGCGAACAGCCACGGCCAGGGCGCCGCCACCAGGATCAGCGAGGCCACGGTCGGCCCGACGGCGAAGCCGACCCCGACCACGAAGGCGTTGAGGCCGAGGCCCCGCCCGAGCTCGTGGGTCGGGTAGATGAAGCGGATGAGCGCGACGTTGACCGCCATCAGGGCGCTCGCCCCGACGCCCTGCAGCACCCGCGCGGCGACGAGCGCCGGCAGCGACCAGGCGAGCGCGCAGACGAGCGACGCGGCGGTGAAGAGGGCCAGGCCCGCGAGGTAGACCCGCCGCTGCCCGACGATCTCGCCGAGCGCCGCGACCGGCAGGAGCGTCGCCACCACGGCGAGCTGGTAGGCGTTCACGATCCAGACGGAATCCGCCGGATCGACGCCGAGATCGGCCGCGATGGTCGGCAGCGCGGTGTTGGCGATGGCGGTGTCGAGCGTGGCGAGGGCCACGCCGGCGAGCACCGCGACCATCGCCTGCCGGCGCCGGGCCGGGGGCAGGCCCTCGCGGGCGGAGTGATCAAAGGTCGTCATGTCCGGGACGGAGGCGGAAGGGGCAGGAGGTGGCACCGATCCTGAATGTGTCCCGGTGGGCCGGCTGGCAAGCGGATTGGACCAAGCGGATTGGACGCAGCCCCCGGGAGACCTCAGCAGATTTCACGAAAGCGGTTGCCGGTTCCGTGGCGAGAATCTGCGGCAAATCGAGAGTCCGAGCGGACGACGCGTTGACTTGCCAAGGCGAGTCTGCCGAGGGCCGGCGGTCGGGCCTCACACCGCGCAATAGCGCGCCTGGATCTCCGGATCCGCCCGCAGCTCGGCCGCCGGCGCATGGTGCACCACCGCGCCGCCATCGACGATGTAGACCCGGTCCGAGACCTCCAGCGCCAGCTCGACGTTCTGCTCGACCAGCAGGATGGTGGTGCCGGCGCGCTTCATCGCCACGAACTGCTCGAACATCTCCTCGACCAGGACCGGCATGATGCCCTCGGAGGGCTCGTCGAGGAGCACCATGACCGGCTCGGCCATGAGGGCGCGGGCGATGGCGAGCATCTGCTGCTCGCCGCCCGACATCGTGATCGCCTCCTGCTTCAGGCGCTGCTTGAGGCGCGGGAAGGTCTCGGCGATGGCCTCGATCCGGCGCGCCTCGTCCCGGCGGTTCTTCGCGGCCAGGATGCCGAGGCGCAGGTTCTCCTCCACGGTCAGGCCCGGCACGATGCGCCGCTCCTCGGGCACGTAGGCGAGCCCGCGATGGAAGCGCGCGTCGGGCGGCAGCGCGAGGATGTCCTCGCCCGCGAAGGTCACGCGGCCGGCGCGCTTCGCCACAAGCCCCATGATCGCCTTGAGGGTCGTCGTCTTGCCCGCGCCGTTGCGGCCGGCCAGCGTCACGATCTCCCCGGGCCGGACCTCCAGCGCGATGCCCTGGAGGACATGGGAGTGGCCGTACCAGGCCTGGAGGTCCCCGACCGCCAGCAGCGGGGCGTTCGCTCCCATGCGCGCATCCTGCGCGCCCGCGCTCATGCGCGCATCCTGCGCGCCCGCGCTCACGCGCGCATCCGTCACGACCGCGCTCACGCGCTTTTGCCCAGATAGACGCGGCGCACCTCCGGATGCGCCCGGATGTCGTCGGGGCTGCCCTCGGCCAGGAGCTGGCCCTGGTGCAGCACCACGAGCCGGCGGCACAGGCCCATGACGAGCTTCATCTTGTGCTCCACGAGGATCAGCGTGCAGGTCTCGGCGAGGCGCTGGACGAGGTCCATCATCGCCCGGGTCTCCTCCGGGCTCATGCCGGCGGTCGGCTCGTCGAGGAGGAGAAGGCTCGGCTCGGCGGCGAGCGCCACCGCGATCTCGAGGGCCCGCTGCTCCCCGTGGGCGAGCTCGCGGGCGAGCCGGTCCAGGCGATGGCCGAGGCCGACCGCCGCGAGCAGCGCCTCGGCCCGCTCGGTCAGCTCGGGGTAGGCCGAGCGGTCGCGAAACAGCGCGAAGCGGACCGTCCGCGCCTGCGCGGCGACGCGGACGTTCTCGCGCACCGTGAGATGCGGGAAGACGTTGGTGATCTGGAACGACTTGGCGATGCCCATCCGGGCGAAGCGGTGCGGCGCCAGGCCGGTGATGTCGCGCCCGCGAAACAGCACCCGTCCCTCGCTCGGCGGGAAGGCGCCCGAGATCAGGTTGAAGAAGGTCGACTTGCCGGCCCCGTTCGGGCCGATGATCGCCGTGATGCCGCCTTCCGGAAACGCGACCGTCACGTCGGACAGGGCGCGGAACCTGCCGAAGCTCTTGCCGAGGCCGCGCGCGGCGAGGATGGGTTCGGCCTTCACCATCCCGCCCTCCTGAGGCGCGCCAGCACCTCGCCCCAGATGCCGAGCGGCAGGAACAGCACGAAGGCGATGAAGATCGCGCCGACGAAGAGCTGCCAGTGGCTGGTGAGCGTGGTGAGCCCGTCCTGCAGCAGCGAGAAGGTCGCCGCGCCCACGAAGGGGCCGAAGAAGGTCCCCATCCCGCCGAGCAGGGCCATCATCACCGCCTGGCCGGAGGTGGAGTAGTGCATGGTCTCGATCGGCACGATCGAGAGATGGATCGCCTGCAGGGCCCCGGCGAGGCCGCACAGGGCGCCGGAGATCACGAAGGCGACCAGCTTCATCCGGCGCACGTCGTAGCCGCAGGCCTGGGCCCGGTTCTCGTTCTCCCGGATCGCCTCCAGGGCGGCGCCGAAGGGCGAGGACAGGAGGCGCGAGAACAGCCAGACCGCGAGCCCCACCACCGCCAGCACGGCGTAGTACTTCACGGTCGGGTTCAGGAGGTCGAGGCGGATGCCCGGCAGGGTCAGGCTCGGCACGTTGATGCCGCGCAACCCGTTCTCGCCGCCGGTGAAGGATTCCGCCTGGTAGAAGGCGTAGTAGACGCACATCGACAGGGCGAGCGTCGTCATCGCGAAGTAGATGCCGCGGGTGCGGATCGCGAGCGCCCCCATCGCCACCGCGATCAGCGTGGCGAGCCCGGTCCCGGCGACGAGGGCCAGCACCGGGTGCAGCCCGTAATGCACGATGGCGATGCCGCATCCATAGGCGCCGCCGCCGAGGAAGGCCGCGTGGCCGAAGGACAGGAGCCCGGTATAGCCGAACAGGAGGTTGAACCCGAGGGCGTAGAGCCCGAGCACCAGGATGTTGGCGGCGAGCGCCTGGTAGGGGGCGATCCAGGGAAAGACGATCAGGAAGGCGAGCGTCAGGGCGACCCGGTGGCGGGAGGCGAGCGCCAGCCCGCGCCCGGTCCGGCCCGCACCCGGGCGGGCCGCCGGGACGGCGGCGGAGGCGTCGATCGTGCGGCTCGGCGTCCGGGCGGTCATCCGAGCGCCCCCGCCCGCCCGAGGAGGCCGCGGGGCCGCACCAGCAGCACCAGGGCCATCAGGGCGAAGATCGCCATCTTGGTCATGTCAGGGGCGACGAGGGAGGTCATGGCGACGACGATGCCGACGATCAGCCCCGCCAGCACCGCGCCGGCGAGCGAGCCCATGCCGCCCACCACCGTCACCACGAAGGCTTCCGCCAGGACCGGGATCCCCATCTCGGGCGTCACGCCCTGGAGCGGGGCGGCGAGGATGCCGGCGAGCCCGGCGAGCGCGCAGCCGAGGCCGAAGATCGCGAGCCAGACCCGGGAGATGCGGATGCCGAGCACCTGCACGATCTGCGGGTCGCGGGCGCCGGCCCGGATGACGAGCCCGAACGAGGTGCGCTCGATGAACAGCCACAGGGCGCCGACCACGAGTCCCGCGAAGACGATCAGGAACAGCCGGTAGAGCGGGAAGTAGCCGATGCCGATATCGATCCCGCCCCGCAGCTCCGGCGGTGCGCCGAAGGGCAGGCCGGTGAGCCCGAAGGCGATGCGCACCGCCTCGATCATCACGTAGGACAGGCCGAAGGTCAGGAGCAGGGGATCGTCGATCCCCCGCCCGTAGAGCGGGCGGACCAGGACGCGCTCGACCGCGAGGCCGAGCAGCCCCATCGCCACCGGCGCCGCCACGAGGCTGAGCCAGAAGCTGCCGGTATAGCCGTACAGGAACACGCCCACATAGGCGCCCAGCATGAAGAAGGCGCCGTGGGCGAAGTTGACCACGTTCATCAGCCCGAAGATCAGCGACAGCCCGATCCCCACCAGCACGTAGATCGCCCCGAGGGCGATCCCGGTGACGACCTGGAGGGCCAGGAGATCGAGCGGGAAGCCGCCCAGTGTGAGTTCGCTCATCCGTGCGCTCCCGCCCGATCGCGCGTCACGCCTTGTGCCCGAGTTCGTCGCAGCTGCGCAGGAACTTCTCGTCCGGGCCCTCGGTGCCGACGATGGTGAAGACGTCGTCCGGAGTCTTCATGTCCTTCGACTTCGACTCGATGACCAGGACCGACTGGATCGATTGGTGGTCGCATTTCCGGAAGCTCTGCGGCCCCTTGTAGAAATCGGCCTTCAGCCCCTCCATGGCGGTGACCACCTTGTCGGTCTCGATCGATTTCGCCGCCTTGACCGCCTCCAGCACCGAGCGGACGCCCGCATAGCCGAGCGCGCCGTAATCGGAGGGCACCGCGCCGTTATAGGCGGCGCGGAACTTGTCGTTGAACGCCTTGGCGCTCGGCACGCTGTCCTCCAGGCGCCAGTAATAGGAGGTGCCGCCGATCACCCCGTCGAAGGCCTCGCCGCCCGCCTTGCGCGAGGTGAAGAGCAGCACCGGAGCCACCAGCTTGGTGGTGCGCTTCAAGCCGAATTCTGTCGCCTGCTGGATCGACACGACCTGGTCGCGGCCGAAATTGCACAGGCACAGCACGTCGGGCTTGAGCGCGGCGATGCGGGGCAGGAAGGCGGAATAGTCCGAGGCGCCGATCGGGTGGCGGATATCGGCCACGACCTGGATGCCGGAAGCCTCGCCGGCCCGCTTGAAGCCGCGCATCATCTCGTGGCCATAGGCGTAGTCGGCGCTCAGGAACGCGACCCGCTTGCCGAATTTCGGGAAGACGTGGCGGCCGACGGCGCCCGCGGTCATGTGCGGGTTCAGCGCCTCGTGGAAGGTGGTGCGGCCGAAATCCTTCGCCTCGTTGATCGCGTCGGATTGGGTGATCGAGTTGTAGATCACCCCGCGCTCGCGGGCGACGTTGTTGATCGACAGCGTCACCGCCGCCGACAGGCCGCCGACCAGGAAGTTGACCTGGTCCTTCTCGATCAGCTCCAGGGTGCGGGTGGCCGCCTCGCCGGGATTGAGCTTGTCGTCGCGCACCAGCAATTCGGCCTGGCGCCCCTCGAAGCCGCCGGCCTCGTTGAACTCCTTGATGGCGATCTGCGCGGCGCGGACCTGGTCGTTCGCCTCCGCCCCGAAGGCACCGGTGAGCGGCACCGGGAAGCCGATCCGGATCGGCTTG
>NZ_LABZ01000093.1 GCF_001043955.1 Methylobacterium tarhaniae
GGCCGGCCGATCCTCGGGCGCATCGTCGCCAATTGCCCGACCCACGCCCTCACCTTCGCGTTCCTCACCGAGCTGATGCGCCACCCGGAATGCTGGGAGCTGGTCTCGCTCGCCGAGGCCGGCACCGATCATCCTGCCCACAGCCCAACTTGATTTGGCCGCAAAGCGGAGCGATCGAAGCCTGTCGACGGCCGCTCTCGCGGACGGCAGGGGAGATCCGAGGCCTCCGCCTTGCTCGGAAGCTTGGGCGTCAGTACGGTCCGGCACCCTCCTTGAGCCGCCCCCGTGGCCGTGGCCGTCCCCGTCCGGTCGGAAGACCCCGAAGCTTGCGCACGTACTCATTCGTCCTCGCCTGCCTCGCCGCGCTCGCCGGCCTGCTCCTCGCCACGCCGGAGGCCCGTGCGGTCGAGGCCGTGCGCGTCACGCTCGACTCGCAGGCCATCGACCTGACCCCGGCGATCGAGCGCTACCGCTCGGACGGCGACCTGATCCAGATCTCGACGGCCCCGGGCAAGGACGGCATCGTGCGCCGCATCGCCGTGAAGGCGCGCGAGACCGGAGCGCGGCCGGACTGGATGGTGTTCGCGCTCACCAACGACACCGACGAGCAGATCGACCGCCTGCTGGTGGCCCCGCATTTCCGCCTCGTCGGCTCCGGGGTGGTCTGGCCCGATCTCGGCGGCTCGCGCATCGCCGCCATCACGGCGAGCCAGGGCATCCGGCCCGAGCGCGACGAGAGCCCGGACGCCGACCAGTTCGTCATCACCCTCGATCCCGGCACCACCGTCACCTTCGTGGCGGAACTCCGCACCCCCAACGTGCCGCAGGTCTACCTCTGGGACCAGGACGCCTATCGCAAGAAGGCGACCGGGCTGACCCTCTACAAGGGCATCATCATCGGCATCGCCGGGCTGCTGGCCCTGTTCCTGACCATCGTGTTCGTGGTCAAGGGCGCCATCATCTTCCCGGCGGCCGCCGCCCTCGCCTGGGCGGTGCTGGCCTATGCGTGCATCGATTTCGGGTTCTTCCAGCGCATCTTCCCGGTCACGGAGGCCGCCGAGCGGATCTACCGTGCCTCGGCCGAGGCGGTGCTGGGCGCCACCCTGCTGGTCTTCCTGTTCGCCTATCTCAACCTCGCCCGCTGGCACGTGCGCTACAGCCACGTCGCCCTGATCTGGCTCCTGTTCCTCGGCGGCCTCGTCGGCCTGGCCGTCATCGACCCGCCGGTGGCGGCCGGTGTCGCCCGGATCTCGATCGCGACCGTGGCGGGAATCGGCCTGCTGCTGGTGGTCTACCTCGCCATCCATAACGGCTACGACCGGGCCATCCTGCTGATCCCGACCTGGCTGCTGCTGCTGGCCTGGGTGGTGGCGGCGGGCTTCGCCATCACCGGCCAGCTCCACAACGACCTCGTCCAGCCGGCCCTGATCGGCGGTCTCGTCCTGATCGTGATGCTGATCGGCTTCACGGTGCTCCAGCACGCCTTCGCGGGCGGGGGCTTGGGCAACAGCCTCGTCTCCGATACCGAGCGCCGGGCGCTGGCGCTCACCGGCGCCGGCGACGTGGTGTTCGACTGGGACGTGCCGGGGGATCGGGTCTTCGCCGGCCCCGAGATCGAGGGGCAGCTCGGCCTCAAGCGCGGGGCCCTGGAGGGCCCGCAGGCGAACTGGCTCTCCCTCCTCCACCCCTTCGACGTCGAGCGCTACTCGGCGGCCCTCGACACCGTGATCGAGGAGCGCCGCGGCCGCATCTCCCAGGATTTCCGCCTGCGCTCCGCGGCCGGTCCCTATTACTGGTTCCGCCTCAAGGCGCGGCCGGTGATCGGCACCGACGGCGAGGTGGTGCGCATCGTCGGCACCATCGCGGACGTGACCGAGGCGAAGATCGCCGAGGAGCGGCTGCTGCACGACGCGGTGCACGACAACCTCACCGGCCTGCCCAACCGCGAATTGTTCAACGACCGGCTCGACGCCGCCCTGGCGCTGGCGAGCCAGGACCCGCGCCTGAAACCGACCCTGTTCGTGGTTGACATCGACCGCTTCAAGCAGGTCAACGACGCGATCGGGCTCTCGGCGGGTGATTCGATCCTGCTGACGCTGTCGCGCCGCCTCAACCGGCTGCTGCGGCCGCAGGACACCCTGGCCCGCGTCGCCGGCGACGAGTTCGCCATCATTCTGCTCTCCGAGCGCGATCCCGACCGGATCATCGCCTTCGCCGACAGCATCCGCCGGGCGATCACCACGCCGATCACCTATGCCGACCGGGAGATCTTCCTCACGCCCTCGATCGGCGTCGCCCTGCACGAGGCGGGCGCGGTGGTGAAGCGCGACGACGTGGTCAAGAACGCCGAGCTCGCGATGATCAACGGCAAGCGCCAGGGCGGCGACCGGATCGAGGTCTACCGCCCGACCATGCGCTCCGACCGCGGCGAGCGGATGATGCTGGAGAGCGACCTGCGCCGGGCGCTGGAGCGCAACGAGATCAAGGTGCTGTTTCAGCCGATCGTCCGGCTGGAAGACCGCACCGTGGCGGGCTTCGAGACCGTGCTCCGCTGGGACCACCCACGCCTCGGCCGCGTCGCGCCCCAGGTCTTCCTGCCGATCGCGGAAGAGTCCGGCCTCATCGTCAATCTCGGCGTCTTCGCGCTGGAGCGCACCGCCGCGGAACTGGCGGCCTGGCAGCAGGCGCTGGTGGTCGAGCCGCCGATCTTCGCCTCGGTCAACCTGTCCTCGCGCCAGCTCCTGCGCCACGACCTCCTGCACGACGTGAAGACCGTGCTCGCCCGCACCGGCGTCGTCCCCGGCTCGCTCAAGCTGGAGCTGACCGAGGCGCTGGTGATGGAGAACCCGGAATACGCAGCGCAAATGCTCGCCCGCATCCACGAACTGGGCGCCGGCTTGTGCCTGGACGATTTCGGCACCGGCTACTCGGCGCTGACCTACATGCAGCGCTTCCCCTTCGACACGATCAAGATCGACCACTCCTTCGTGCGCCAGATGGCGAACGGCCGCTCCGGCATCCTGCGCTCGATCGTCCGGATGGCGCAGGAACTCGGGCTCGAGATCATCGCCGAGGGCGCCGAGTCGGAGGCGGACGCCCTGGCGCTGGCCGAGGTCGGCTGCGACTACGCGCAGGGGTTCGCGTTCGGGGAGCCGATGTCGATCCTGCAGGCGCGGCAGCTGGTGGGGGCGGCGCCGGAGGCGGCGTGAGGGCCGGCCCGGGTGTCGTGGCCGGTCGATCCTGTGTGGTCTCGCACAGAATCGGTCGCCGCCGTCGCGGGAGATGGGGCGCGGCCTTTCTGCGACGGGAGCCGTCCGCGATGGTGCGGGGTCTGGACCCGCCCAGGTCCAGCTGGCCCTCGTGGCGAGGAGAGGCCCGATGAAGGTGTTACGTACGGCACTGCTCCTCGCCGTCCTGGTCGCGACGGGAGCGCAAGCCCGAGCCGCCGCCTCCGGACTCTCGCCGGAGCCACCGACCTTCGCCGCGCACCGGGACCAGGCCTTCGACCGCCTGCGGGCGCGCTGGGGCTCGGACGATGCGGTGACCCTGAACGCTCCGCGGGAGTGGCGGCCGGCCATGCCGAGGCAGGGCGCGAAGCCTGCCCGGGGGATCCTCCTCGTGCACGGGCTCGGGGATTCACCCTGGTCGTTCCACGACGTCGCCCGGGACCTCGCCGCGGGCGGCATCCTCGTCCGCACGGTTCTCCTGCCCGGCCACGGCACACGACCCGAGGATCTGCTCGACGTGGACGTGGAGCAGTGGCGTCAGGTCGTGCGCGAGCAAACGGAGGCTTTGCGCCGCGACGTCGGGCAGGTCTTTCTCGGCGGGTTCTCCACCGGAGCCAACCTGGTCACGGAATACGCCTACGCGAATGACACCATCGCCGGGCTCGTGCTGTTCTCCCCGGGCTTCAAGTCGGACGTGCCCCTGGACTGGATGACGCCGCTGCTCGCCCGGGTCCGGCCGTGGCTGCTGGCGCCGGGCGGACGCGCGCCGCTCCAGAACGAGGTGCGTTACCTGACGGTGCCGACCAACGGGTTCGCGCAATTCTATCGCAGCAGCCAGGCGGTGCGGCGGCAGCTCGACGAGCGGCCCTACGGGAAGCCGGTCTTCATGGTCGTGGCCCGGAACGATTCGGTGCTGGACTCGGCCTACCTGCTCGACACGTTCCGTGATCGCTTCCCGCACCCGGCCAGCCGGCTGATCTGGTACGGCGAGACACCGGCGAGGCCGGGCGACGAGGCGCGAATCTTCGTTCGCAGCGACCGGCTGCCGGAATGGCGGATCAGCCAGTTCTCCCACATGGGCATCCTGTTCAGCCCGGCGAACCGCCTCTATGGCGACCGGGGCACCTCGCGCATCTGCTGGAACGGGCAGGACGAGGCCGGTTTGCAGGCCTGCGAGCGCGGAGCGGAGGTCTGGTACTCGGACTGGGGATATCGCGAGGCGAACAAGACGCACGCACGGCTGACCTTCAACCCGTACTTCGCGTGGCAATCTTCCATCATGAGGTCGGTGCTGGACGCGGCGGCGGATTCACGTGGGAGGCCGGCCGGCCCTGCGGTCGAGGGCTCGCCCGGGATCGGGGAGGCCTTGCGCCGGATCTCCTTCACCGCACCGGCCGCTCCCTGACGTCGGAGCATGACCGCTCAGGTGGTCCCGCGGGCCCGTGCCGCAGCGGTCAGTGACGGCCCCCGCCGACCGGCTCCGCGCACAACGCCCCCAACGCCTCCACCAGCCGCTCCGGATTCAGCGGCTTCCTCAGGATCGGCAGGTCCGGCCACATCAGCCGCATCGCGCGCGGCAGCACGCCGCCGGTGCAGATCAGGACCGGCACGCCCTTGCCGATCAGGCATTCGGCGGTGGGCGTCGCTTCGCCGTCGGCGAGGTTGAGGTCGAGGATCGCGACGTCGATCTCCTCGAACTCGATGAGCGCCAGCGCCTCGCGGTTGGTGCGGGCCGGGCCGACGGCGTGGGCGTTCGAGCCGGTCACGATCTCGGTCAGCTCCAGGGCGACCAGCGCCTCGTCCTCGACGATCAGCACCCGTCGTCCGTCCAGCATCGCGATCTCCGTGGTTCCGGAGCGGGCGAATCGATGCCCGTTCCGGGATAGCGCGGCGAGAGTGTGTCGGCGGCTCCGCCGGGTCAATCGCGCGAATGCGAGGAGAGTGCTTAAACGGTCTTTAACCATGACGACAGCATCGTCATCCTGGCTGTGGAGATGATTCGGCGCGCCCGTCGGGGCGCGATCCGCACGGCCTGGACGAGGCGCGGAGTGGCGGCGATGGGCGAGGCGGCGTACGACATCTCGGATCGGGAGCGGACCGGCCCGGATTTCGATCTGGTGCGGCGCCTGCTGCTCCCGCCGGGCTGGCTCGGACCCCGGCCCTACCGGCTGCCTCCGCCGGAGGAGGCGGAGATCGAGGAAATCGACGACCTCGTCGCCCAGCTCGAAGCCGAGAACAAGGTGATGAAAGCCGTGCTGCGCTCCGAGCGGGAGGCCGCGGCGGAGCTGCGCGCCCAGGTCGCGGCGCTCACGACCCAGCAGGCCGAAGGCGAGGACGTGCAGGACAACCTCCGTGCCGACCGCGACCGCTGGGCCTCCCTGGTCGAGCGCCTCCTGTTCGCACCCCGCTGACGACGTGGCGCCCCCTCGTCACGTCCCACCGCCTGTGAAAAGTCGCACGGAGACGGCCATGAGCCCCCGCTGCTCGCTCGTCGTCAACGGCAAGCCCGTCCGTGTGGCGACCGGCGACACGCCCCTCGATACCGCCCTGCCCCGCAACGTCGCCGCCGGCCGCGACGGCGTGGTCCAGGATTCCGGGCAGCAGGAGACCCTGCCGCGCCTGCGCAACACCAGCCGCACCCGACCCCGCCTCGGCGACGGGGCCGGCACCCGGCCGGCCCCGGCCCCCTCGCCGCTCACCGTCCTGCGCACGGCCAAGCGTGCCGGCACGCTGCTCTCCGCGACCCCGCTCTCGGGCGCGGTGATGGAAGTGGTGGTCACGGTCTCGCGCGCCCTCGACGTCGCGCCCGGCCAGGCCGTGGAGGTCGCCTTCGCGGGGCTGCCCGCCCGGCCCTACTGCCCGACCCAGCGCATCGACGGCAACACCGAGCTCAACGAGCTGGTCTTCCATCTGCGCCGCGACCGCGGTGCCCTCGGCCTCGCCCTCGGGGACGCGGTGCGTCCCGGCCACGCGGTGCGGATCAAGGGACCCGCCGGCGGCATCCCCTACCGGCCGGGGCCCGGGCGCCTCGTCCTGGTCGCGGCCGAGACCGGCTTCGCGCCGATCTGGGCCATCGCCCGGGCGGCGCGTCACCTGGAGATCGGCCGCGAGATGGTGGTGGTGGCCGGCGCAACGGACGCCGACGACCTCTACATGCGCCCCGGCCTCGACTGGCTGCGCGGCACCGGCGTGCAGCAGATCACGCTCGCGGCGAGCCGCGACCGCCGCGGCCAGGCCGACGTGCGCCACGGCCCCGTCACCGCCCACCTGCCGACCCTGCGCGGCAGCGACACCGTCCACGTCGCCGGCCCGCCGGAGATCGTGCGGGCGGTCGAGCGGCTCTGCGACAGCGTCGGGGCGACCTGCGCCGCCCTTCCCTTCCTGCCCGCCCGCAGCCGGGCCCGCAGCCTCGTCACCCCGGGGGATACCGGCGCGCAATTCGGGCTGTGAGCCGCGGCGCTATCTCAGCGCGGAGACCGGCACCGGATAGGCGTGCGGCCGCCCGGCCAGCATCGCGTCGATGAGCGCCAGCACCTCCGCCCGGCCGACATTCGCCGCCTGCTCGAACGGCGTCCAGGTCTGGTGGAAGTCGAGGGCGGCGAAGACCGCGCGGTAGCGGGTGAGCTCGGCGTGGGTCAGCGGCACGCCGCGCACGAAGGCCTTGTGCGCCGAGATCGTCAGCGCCTCGCGCGGGTTCTCCGGGTTCAGCTCGAACTTCAGCGCATCGCCGCAGAACACGATGCCCCGGCGACGGTCGTACAGCACGGCGTGGCCGTCGAAATGGCCGGCGGTGCGGTGGAGCGTGAGGCCCGGCACGGGCTCCAGCACGTCGTCGTAGGGCCAGGAGACCTGGAGCGCCGCGCTCCAGGTGAAGTCGGCGGCCGGCAGGCACAGTTCGGGATCGAAACGGTCCTGGAGCTGGGGCAGCGCACCGTAGCTGTGGGGATGCGAGGCCGAGAGGACCGTCATGCCGCCCAGGGCCGCGATGTGGTCGAGCGCCGCCTCGCTGAAGACCGGGCAGCCCTCGAAGCCCATATTGCCGTCCGGCGTCACGATCAGGTAGGCGCTCGGCCCGATGCCGGTCACCGGCTCGTTCCAGAACTTCCAGACTCCCGGCTCGACCTCCGCCCAGTGACAGGGGAAGGAGGCTTGCGCCTCCGCGACATCGCGGAAGCGCCAGCCGTCCTGCGGCACCACGTGGCGCGCGTCGAGGCACATCGGGCAGCTCGGCGGGGCCGCGAAGTGGCGCTGCCAGAACCCGCAATTGTCGCAGACGAAGGCAGGAAGCTTGAGGGCGCCCGCGAAGGGCAGGTAACCGGGCACGCGCGAGACCTATCGAGGCGGGAGGTGCCGCCGCATATAGGTGCGGCGGCACGAGCGTCGATGGAGGCCTCGACCCGGCCCCTCCCCTTACCGCGCCGGCTCGGGCTCGCCGTGGTGGTCCTCCACCCCGCGCCAGCGGTTGATCCGGATCAGGATGTTGCGGATCACCACGTAGAAGACCGGGGTCAGGAACAGGCCGAAGATCGTCGCACCGAGCATGCCGAACAGCACCGCGGTGCCCAGCGCCTGGCGCATCTCGGCGCCGGGGCCGGTGGCGAAGGCGAGCGGCACCACGCCGAGGATGAACGCGAAGGCGGTCATCAGGATCGGACGCAGGCGCAGGCGGCAGGCCTCGACGGCGGCCGCGACGGGCCCGCGGCGCTCGCTCTCCTCGATCTGGTGGGCGAACTCGACGATCAGGATCGCGTTCTTGGCGGCGAGGCCGATGAGCACGATGAGGCCGATCTGGGTCAGGATGTTGTTGTCCTGCGCCCGGAACTGCACGCCGGCCAGGGCCGCGAGCACGCCGGTCGGCACCACCAGCAGGATCGAGAGCGGCAGCGCCCAGGATTCGTACTGCGCGGCGAGCACCAGGAAGACCAGGAGCACGCCGAGGGCGAAGACGTAGATCGCCGTGTTGCCGACCGCCTTCTCCTGGAACGCGATGTCGGTCCACTCGAAGCTCATGCCGTCGGGCAGGGTCTGGCGGGCGAGTTTTTCCATCGCGTCGAGGGACTGGCCCGAGGACACGCCCGGCCGCGAATCGCCCTGCACCGGAATCGAGTAGTACAGGTTGTAGCGCTGGACGATCTGCGGACCCGAGATGTCGCGGATGCTGGCGAGCGTCCCCATCGGCACCAGCGCGCCGGTGGAGGAGCGGACCTTGAGCCGCTCGATGTCCGACTTCTCCATCCGGTACTTGGCGTCGGCCTGGGCACGGACCTGGTAGACGCGGCCGAAGGTGTTGAAGTCGTTGACGTAGGCGCCGCCGAGATTGACCTGGAGCGTCGAGAACACGTTGGCGAGCGGCACGTTCAGCATCCGCGCCACCGTGCGGTCGATGTCGAGGTAGATCTGCGGCGTGTCGTTGCCGAAGGTGGTGAAGACGCGGGTGAGGGCCGGGTCGCGGTTGGCCGCGCCGATGAGGTCGCCCGAGACCTGGAGCAGCCGGGCGATGTCCGAGCCCTCGCGGCTCTGCACCTGCATCTTGAAGCCGCCGGCATTGCCGAGGCCCCGCACCGGCGGCGGCGGGATCGCGATGATCCGGGCCTCCTGGATCGGGGCGGTCTTGGCGAGCACGGCCTGCAGGATCTTGCCCGCCGTGAGGCCCTTTTCCAGGCGCTCCTTGAACGGCTTCAGCGGCAGGAACATCACCGCGCCGTTGGTGGTGTTGGTGAAGGTGGCGCCGTCGAAGCCGGCGATGACCACGGTGTTGCCGACGCCGTCGATGTCGAGGGAGCGGCGCGACACCTCCTGCACCACCGCGGTGGTGCGCTCGAGCGACGAGCCCGGCGGCAACTGCACCACGACGAGGAGATAACCCTGGTCCTGGAGCGGGATGAACCCGGTCGGCGTGGTGCGCACGAGGTGCAGCACGCCGTAGATCACCCCGGCATAGAGCAGCAGCATCGCCAGCAGCGGCACCAGCCGCCCGGTGAGGAAGCGGATCGTCGCCGCGTAACCGTTCGCCGTCGCGTCGAAGGCGCGGTTGAAGGTGTTGGCGGCCCACGACCCGAACCGGGCCAGGAAGAAGCGCGGCCGGTGGTGCTCGGAATGGGGCTTGAGGAGCAGCTTGCAGAGCGCCGGCGACAGCGTCAGCGAGTTGAACATCGAGATGATGGTCGAGGCCGCGATGGTCAGCGCGAACTGCCGGTAGAACTGGCCCGAGATGCCCGGGATGAAGGCGGTCGGGATGAACACCGCCGACAGCACCAGGGCGATGGCGACGACCGCGCCGCCGACCTCGTCCATGGTCTTGTGGGCCGCCTCGCCGGGCGAGAGCCCCTCGGCCATGTTGCGCTCGACGTTCTCCACCACGACGATCGCGTCGTCGACCACGATGCCGATGGCGAGCACGAGGCCGAACAGCGTCAGGTTGTTGAGCGAGAAGCCGAGCAGCGCCATCACCGCGAAGGTGCCGACGAGCGACACGGGGATCGCGATGATCGGGATGATCGCGGTCCGCCAGCTCTGCAGGAAGACCAGGATCACCACCACGACGAGGACGACCGCCTCAGCCAGCGTCTTGTAGACCTCGTGCACCGATTCGGCGATGAACTCGGTCGGGTTGTAGGCGATCTTGAATTCGAGGCCGGGCGGGAAGTCCTTGGACAGGGTCTTCATCAGCGCCTGGACCTGCTCGGCCGCCTCCAGCGCATTGGTGCCGGGGCGCTGGAACACGCCGATGCCGATCGCCGGCTGGCCGTTGAGGAACGACTTGGTGGTGTAGTCCTTCTGCCCGAGCTCGACCCGGGCGATGTCGGAGATCCGCACCAGGCGCCCGTCGGACGCCTTGACGATCACCTTGCGGAACTCGCTCGGGTCCTGGAACCGCCCTTGCGTCTGCACGGTGAACTGGAAGGCCTGGTCGGCGGGAGCCGGCGGCGCGCCCAGCGCACCGGACGCCACCTGGACGTTCTGCTCCTGCAGCGCGTTGATCACGTCGGTGGTCGAGAGCTGGTAGGAGGCGAGCTTGTTGGGGTCGAGCCACAGCCGCAGCGCGTATTCCGAGCCGCCGAACACCGTGATGTCGCCGACGCCGTTGAGGCGCAGGAGCGGATCGCGCAGGCGCAGGTAGATGTAGTTGGCGAGATAGTTCTGGTCGAAGGTGCCGTCGGGCGACAGCACGTGCACGACCATCATCAGGTCGGGCGAGGACTTGCGGACCGTGACGCCGAGGTTGCGCACGTCGCCGGGCAGGCGCGGCTGGGCGACCGAGAGCCGGTTCTGCACCAGCACGTTGGCGATGTCGAGGTTGGTGCCGAGCGCGAAGGTGACGGTCAGCTGCATGTTGCCGTCGTTGGTCGACAGCGACGACATGTACAGCATGTTGTCGACGCCGTTGATCTCCTGCTCGATCGGCGTCGCGATGGTGGCCGCCACGGTCTCGGCATTGGCGCCCGGATAGGAGGCGCGCACCACCACGGTCGGCGGCACGATCTCGGGATATTGCGAGACGGGCAGCGAGATGTAGGAGACGTAGCCGATGATCAGGATGACGATCGAGGTCACCGAGGCGAAGATCGGCCGGTCGACGAAGAAGTGGGCAAAACGCATCGGTGGGCCTCTCGCGCCCTTCGGATTCTCGGGCGTGGCGTCCTGACGGGAGGCGCCGCCCGTCAGCGGGCGGCGCGGTCGCTCACTCGCGGACCGGCGGCAATTCCTTGACCTCGGGCGTGACCTTGGCGCCCGGACGCACCCGGGTCAGGCCGTTGATCACGATGGTCTCGTCGCCCTTGAGCCCGTCGCGCACCACCCGGTAGCCGTCGATCTTGGGACCGGGGCGGATGTTGCGGGGCTGGATAACGTTGTCGGGCCCGAGCACGTAGACCAGGCGCTTGTCCTGGTTGGCGCCGATCGCGTCGTCGGGGATCAGGATCCCCCGATAGGGCTTCGAGGCCGGCATGCTGACGATGCCGAACAGGCCCGGCTTGATGAAGCGGTCCGGATTCTCGACCGTGGCGCGCAGGAGCACCGTGCCGGTCGCCTCGTCGACCCGGTTGTCGACGAAGTTGAGCACGCCCTTGCGGGTCGGCTTCGCCTCGCCGGTCAGCGCCACCAGGATCGGCGCCGTGTGCTCGTTCTGGGTCGCGCCCATGCCGATCTTGAGCGTGTTCTGGTAGGCCAGGAACGAGCGCTCGTCGACCGTGTACGAGAAGTAGATCGGGTCCAGCGACACGATGGTGGTCAGCATCGTCTGGTCGGTGATGACGATGTTGCCCTCGGTGACGTTGCGCTGCGAGATCCGCCCGTCGATCGGCGAGCGCACCTCGGTGAAGTCGTAGTTGAGCTGGGCCTGGCGCAGGGCCGCGGTGGCGTTGTCGACGTCGGCCTGGGCGGTCAGCGAGTTCTGCCGGCGCTGGTCGGTGACCTGCTCGGAGATGTTGCCGGACCGGCTCAGCGTCTGGGCGCGCTCGAGGTCGGTCTGGGTGAAGTTCAGCCGCGCCTTGGCCGAATCGAGGGCCGCGGTCGCCTGGTCGAGCGCCGCCTTGTAGGGCCGGCGGTCGATGGTGAAGAGCAATTCGCCCTTCTTCACGACGGCGCCGTCCTGGAAGTGGATCTTCTGCAGGTAGCCGGTGACCCGGGCCCGCACCTCGACATACTCGATCGCGTTGAAGCGGCCGGTGAAGTCGTCGTGCTCCACCACCTCCTTGACCACGGGCTTGGCGACCGTGACCGTCGGGGGCGGCCCGCCGGGCGCCTGGGCCCGCGCCGGGATACCGGCCATCAGCACGAGCGCCGGGATCACCGCCGCCAGCCTCAGCCTGCGCATACTCACTCTCCCGTTCATCTCGTGCATGCGACCCGTCGGACGCGGGGGGAGATGCGCCGGGGGAGCATCTGCGTCGAGGGCTGGCCTGTTCGGGAATCGCGCCGCCCTCGGCGCGGCCCTCCCGGGGCCGGGGGAAGTCGAACCGCCAGGAGGCGGGATGGTCTCTCAGCTATTCCACGGTCTCGCCGGCATTGGCCCAGTCCTTGAACCCGCCGGCATAATGCTCGGTCAGGGGAATGCCCTGGCTCTGCAGGTATTGCAGCGCCCGCGCCGAGCGTACGCCGGCGGCGCAGGACAGGACCGGCCGGCGGCCATCCGCGGCGATCAGCGCCTGCAGCCGCTCGATGTCGAAGTCCGAGAGCGGGAACGAGACGGAGCCCGGGATGTGGCCCGAGGCGAATTCGTTGGGCTCGCGCACGTCGATCAGCAGGACGGAGCCGTCCGCCAAGCCGTTCTTCACCGCATCCCGATCCAGATCGACGATCGCCATTGTCTCACCCGAACGTCGACCCAGCGCCGACCCACGATCTTAATCGGCGCGCCCGACACTTGTCACCGCGGCGCGACGGAGCGGTGACGAATGCGATAAATCATCACCGCTCAGCGTTGCAAGAGCGACTATCCACAGCCCGCGGGCGGCGTTGTGCGCTGCCGCACAGGACGGCCCGTGACGGGGAGGACGGGAACGGGTGTTGGGCTCCGGGCCCGCGGCTGTGTAGGAACCCGCATCACCGCATCCAGGACATCATGGCTCGAGTCGTCATGCGCCCCCATCCCGTCGCCTTCGACCTCACCCGCCTCGTCACCCGCCTGCGGCATGCGAGCCCGACCGGCATCGACCGGGTCGACCTGGCCTATGCCCGGCACCTCCTGGGGCAGCCCGGCCCCCGCTTCGGGATCGTCTCGACGCCGTTCGGCCCGAAGGTGCTCGATCGGGCACAGATGGCGGGCCTCGTCGAGGCGGCCATGGCGGCCTGGACCGAGGAGATCTCGGCCGGAGACGACCCGGTCTTCCCCGACCTCGCGGGCCGGCTCGGCCTGCCGGCGCCCGAGCGGGGCCCGGTCTCCGCGAAGCCGGACGGGGCGCGCGAGCGCCGGGCGCGGCAGTGGCGGGCCTGGCTCACGGCCGTCCGGGCGCCGGGCCCGGAGCGCGTGCCGCTGAACGCGCTCTATCTCCACACCTCGCATCTGCGCCTCGACAAGCCGGCGCGGTTCGACTGGCTCTACGACCGTCCCGACATCCGGCCGCTCTTCTTCGTCCACGACCTGATCCCGATCGAGTATCCCGAATACGGCCGCGCCGGCGAGGCCGAGCGCCACCGGGTGCGGATGGAGACGGTCGCGCGCCACGCGCAAGCCGTCGTGGTGAACTCCGCCGATGTGGGGAGCCGCTTCTCCGCCCACCTCGCCGGCCTCGGGCGCCGGGTCCCGCCGATCACCGTCGGCCCGCTCGGGATCGAGGCCGCTTTCCAGGGAGCGCCCGCAGCCGCGGCGGGGCGTCCGTTCTTCCTGGTCTGCGGCACCATCGAGCCGCGGAAGAACCTGATCGGCCTCCTCACGGCCTGGCGCGAGCTGAGCCTGCGGCTCGGGGAGGCGACGCCGCGCCTCGTCGTGGTCGGGCGGCGGGGCTGGGAGAGCGAGAACGTGATCGACCTCCTGGAGCGCTGCCCGGCGGTGCGCGCCCATGTCACCGAGGTGTCGGGCCTCTCGACCGCCGGACTGGTGCAGCTGATGCGCCACGCCACGGCGCTGCTGATGCCCTCCTTCGCCGAGGGCTACGGCCTCCCGGTCGTGGAGGCTGCCGCCGGCGGGCTGCCGGTCGTCGCCTCCGACATCCCGGTCCACCGCGAGGTCGCGGGCTCCTTCGCGGAGTTCCTGCACCCGCTCGACGGTCCGGGCTGGATGCGGGTGATCGAGGAACTGGCGGCGCCGGGCTCGACGCTCCGCGCCGAGATGGCGGGCCGCCTCGCGGGTTACCGGGCCCCGACGTGGGAGGACCATTTCGCCCGGGTCGATCCGACGCTGGCGGCGCTGGCGGGGGGGGGCGCCCGGG
>NZ_LABZ01000094.1 GCF_001043955.1 Methylobacterium tarhaniae
GTGCGCGACGGCGCCGTCGCGGCGCGGGTCGAAGGCCCCTACGGGAGCGAGGGTTACGTGCGCCAGGGCCTCGCCGCGCTGCCCCGCTTCGACGGGCGCCACGCCCTCGTCGGCAGCTGGATGGTCGGGGACGAGCCCGCCGGCCTGTGCCTGCGCGAGAGCGACGGGCTCGTCACCACGGACCGGGCCCGCTTCGTGCCGCACATCATCGACCCGTGACCGATCCCTCGCGGGCGCAATGCGAAGGCCGTCCGGCTCAGGAGCCCCCGGCCCCGCAGCACGCCCCGCTCTCCTTGAGCGGGCACAACGCCCCGCAGGACGGCACACCCGGCAGGCGCTGGCGCAGGCAGCAGGTGCGCCGCCGCCGGCCCGCGGCGGTGTCGCACAGGGCCTGGGCGAGGGGGCTCCTCGCGGCGGGGGAAGGCGCGGCGCAAGGAGGCCCGCACCAGCCGAGGCAGGTCGCGACCTCCGGGCAGGCCAGCGTCTCGGGTTCGCCGAGCTCGCGGGCGACGTAGTCGAGGATCACCGCGGCATTGCCCCAGATCACCCGGGGGGCGATGCCGCACCGCTCCCGGCACAGTTCGACGAAGGGCCGCAGATGGTCCTCGACGAGGCCCGCGAGCCCGCCGGAGGCGATCCCGGCCGGGCGGCAGGGCGGGCATCGTGCCGCCTCCGGCTGGACCAGGAAGCGGGCCGGGCGGCCCGCCGCGTCGAGTTCGAGGCTCGTCGTCGCGAAGGCGAGCGGCAGCGGCCGCCCGAGGCGCACGAGCGCCGTCAGGACCGGGGTGGCGAGCGGGGCGAGGTAGAACTGGCTCCAGTACGAGACCAGCGCCCGCCGGTCGACCGTGCCCGGCACGACCCCGAGCCCGGCCTCGAACGCCGTCAGGGTGGCGTCGAACACCGCGGGATCGCGCAGCGCGACGAGGGGCGTCGCCCCGGGCCCGCCGGGCCCCGCCGCCACGCCGTCGCGATAGGTGCCGAGGGAGGCCGGCACGCAGGCGGCGATGTCGGGGATCATCGCGAAACGCCTCGTCCCTCCGCCCGGTCGGCCCGCAGGGTGCGGACGACCGTCAGCGCCAGCCACGCCAGCGCCGCGGCGTAGAGCGGCAGCGTGGCGGCGAAGTAGCCCGGCCAGCCGGCCCAGCCGGCGAGCGCCGGGGCGGCGACGCGAAGCGGCATCGCCGCGAAGAAGGCGGCCCCGAACAGCAGCGCGTAGTCGGTGGCGGGCCGCGGTCCTTCCGCCCAGCGATAGATCATGTTGAACACCGGCACCCCGAGGAAGCCGCCGAAGACGAAGTTCAGGACCGTGGCGGTCACCGCGAGCCCGTCCGACCGGAGGAGGCAGGCCGCCGCCATCAGGCCGCCGGCGGCCAGCACCCCGATCCCGCCGAGCCCGATCAGCCGCACGGTGCCGAACCGGGCGGCGAGGCCGCCGGCCATCAGCGCCATCGCCAGGTTGACCGCCGGCAGGACGCTGCCGGTGAGGAACCCGACCCGGCCCAGCGGCACGCCGAGATCGAGCAGCGCCAGGGTGTTGGGGCCGCCGACGAGGTAGGCGGCGGCGAAGTAGGCGCCGAGCGCGGCGATGCGGCCGGTGAGCACGCGCAGCCGCTCGAACGCGCCCGACCAGCGCTCGGGCAGCCCGCCGGCCCCCCGCAGCCGCGCCTCCGGATAGGTGAGGATCGGCAGCAGGCAGAGCGCGTCGAGCCCGGCGCAGGCGAGGAGCGCCAGCGGCCAACCGAGCGCGTCGTAGGAGCCGACCAGCACGCCGACCCCCAGGATGCCCCCGAGCGAGGCGCCGCAGAGCTTGGCCGAGGCGACGTAGGCCCTCCGCTCCGCCGGCACCGTCTCGACCACCAGGGCCTCGAGCGCGATGTCCATGGTGGCGACGCAGGCACAGGTCGCGATGGCGAGCGCCAGCAGCGCCGGCAAGGGCCAGTGCTCGCCGAGGCTCAGCACCGCGAGCAGCGCGACCGTGGCGCCCTGCGCCGCGACGATCCAGCCGAGGCGATGGCCGAGGAACGGCAGCCGTACCCGGTCGAGCAGGGCCGCCCACAGGAAGGTCAGCCCGACCGGCAGGTTGATGAGCTGCAGGAGCCCGACCGCGGCGAGGTCGAGGCCCCGCGCCCGCAGGATCAGCGGCGCCCCGCCGGACAGGAAGCCGAGCGTGGCCCCGAAGGTCACGTAGAGGCAGAAGAACGGGGCGAGTGGGCGCAATGCGGCGAGGCGGCCGCTGCGGATCGCGACGGTGTGCATCAGAGCAGGCGAAGCCCGGCGCGGCCCGTCCCGTGGCGGCAGTTTGGAATCACACTAATTCTTCTTTGTGTACAGGCACTTGAACTTACGGGAGACGGTCCCGGCCTGCAAGGTCGATGCTCCACCCGTGCAAAGCCGCGTGTCGCGCGCAACATGGCGCGAGCGGCGCATCGGAAGGCCCCGGCAGATTCAGGGGCGAGCGGAGAACCGCCCGCGCCGGGAGCGGGCCGGGCCGCCCGGCGAGCCTGTGGCGGCGTTCGGGACCACGCGTGGGGCATGACCGCCGGTTCGAGCCTCGCGCCACGCCCGGTCTGGCAGCGTCACGGCAGCGGGTCGGCCCGGAACCCCGGCAGGCCGTCGCCGCGCTCCAGGCATCGGCACGGGGGGCGCGCCCCGGCCGCATCCTCCGGGGCCGGCTCCCCGCAATCCAGGAGATGGGTGAGCAGCCTTTCCAGCTGCGATGCCTGATACGGCTTCTGCATCACCGGGGCGGCCTGGTAGGCCGGGTCGACGCCCTGGCGGCCGTAGCCGGTGGCGAACAGGAACGGCACGCCGCGGGCGCGCAGGAGGTCGGCCACCGGGTAGCTGCGGGCATCGCCGAGATTGACGTCGAGCACGGCGAGGTCGAAGGCCTGCTCCTGCGCCCGGGCCAGCGCCTGGTCGAGGCGCATCGTCACCGTCACCTCGCAGCCGAGGTCGAGCAGCATGTCCTCGGCCAGCATGGCGACGAGGCTCTCGTCCTCGACCAGCAGGACCCGGCATCCGTCGAGCGTGCTCATCGCGCCGGGGATCCTCCGGCCGAGCCGGCCTGCACCAGCGCCTGACCGGCCCAGCCGAGGGGCGTCAGCGGGATCCGCAGGCGGCAGGCGACACCGTCCGGCGCGTAGGCGATCTCGGCGCTGCCGCCGAACTCCATCGGCAACTGGCGCTCGACCAGCCGCGAGCCGAAGCCGCGGCGGGCCGGCGGCGTGACGGCGGGGCCGCCCTCCTCGCGCCAGTCGAGGGCGAGGCGGGGGCGGCCCTCCTCGCCGCCCTCCAGGGTCCAGCACACCGCGACGCGGCCCTCCGGCACAGACAGCGCCCCGTGCTGGGCGGCGTTGGTGGCGAGCTCGTGCAGCGCCATGCCGAGGGTCACCGCCACCTTCGGGTGCAGGCGGGCATCCGGCCCGTCGAGCCCGACGCGGTCGGCCCCGATCGGGCCGAGGGCCCGCTCCACCACCCCGCGCAGGCTGGCGCTCTCCCAATGGTCCGCCTCCAGCGCGTCGTGGGCGCTGGAGAGCGCCGCGAGGCGGGCATCGAACAAGGCCCGGCTGGTCTGGTCGGAGCGGCCGCGGAAGGTCTGTGCGGCGATCGACTGCACGGTGGCGAGGGTGTTCTTCACCCGGTGGTTCAGCTCGTCGATGAGCAGCCGCTGGCGCTCCGCCGCGGCCTTCTCCTCGCTGATGTCGCGCACCTCGATGATGGTGCCGATGACGTGGGCGGCATCGTCCCGGATCGGGCTCGCGGTGAAGCCGACGGGATAGAAATGACCGTCGCGGTGGACGAACACCTCCTCGCCGCGCTCCTGGTTGTTCTCCGGGAAGGCGCGGTCGATGGCGCATTCGTGCAGCGGGAACGGCCGCCCGTCCGGATAGGTGTGGTGCACGATGTCGTGCAGCGGGCAGTCCCGCGCCAGCACCTCGGCCAGCGTCCAGCCGGTCAGCTGCTCGGCCGCGCGGTTCATGTAGATGCAGTGCTGCCGGTCATCCATCAGGAAGATGGACACCGAGGCGTTGTCGAGCACGGCGTTGAGCCGCCGCTCGGTCTCGAACAGCTGGTCCCCGCGCCGGAGCGTCGGCAGCGCTGCCGCTGCCGCAGCGGAAGATTTCAGCGGCTGCCGTGGATCGGTCACGGATCTCACCCCTCGTCGCGCCGGCCGACCCGATCCGGCCAGGGCCGCATCTAGGGCGGGATCGGGCCGGGGCAATTCGGAGGGGCCGCATGAAGGCGCATCCGTCACTGCCGCCGACACGATCTCGCACCGGCACAGAATTGTGCAACTCGATCGTCGTCTTCTTGATATTTACCGATCTACAATCACGACCTTAGGTGATTTCGAAGGCATGGGGCGCGACTCGGCTGCGGCGTCCGCCGGCGCGGGCGGATCGTCGATGGTCCGGCGCTCCGTACGGCGCCGCCCTGCCCGCCGTGCCGCGTCCCCGCCGCGGGCTCAGCCCGCATCCCGCAGCCGCCCCCCGGCCTCGCCGTATCCGAGCGCCGCCGCCGCCCGGTTGGCGATGCCCCGGCTCACGGTCACCCATTCGAGGTCGTTGATCGCCTTGACCAGCCGCTCGCGCTCGGGCGCACGATCCTCGTCCGGCGCGGCCTCGGCGAGGGTCACGGCGGCGATCAGGACCTGGTCGCGCCCGTCCTCGATCCGGGGATCGCGCTCGACACGGCCGCGGACGTCGTCGTCGAAGCGCTTGATGACGGCCCAGGGCAGGGCGTCGGCGCTGCAGCCCGACGGGTAGCTCCGGGCGACGAGCCGGGCCTCGGCCGCGGCCTCCCGGACGAGTTCGACGAGCTTGGCGACCATGGCGTGTCCGCTGCGAGTGTCAGGAGCGGGAACCCGCGAACCGGCCCGCGGGTCCCGCAAGGGCGCGCCTTACCACACCGGCCCCCCGCCGCCTTCCATGTCCCTCGGCATCCGCCGGCGGCAGCGTGCGCCCGGCCACCGCCCTGCGCCCCGATCCGGGGCGCGGGCGCACCGGGCCGTTCGGGACTGGCCCGGTGCGGAGGCGGCGCATGATCCGGCCGGGTGCTCCGGCCAAAGGAGGTGGCGGGGCAAGGGAAGTGGCGGGCAAGGACGAGATCGAGCCAAGACGAAGCCCCCGGCAGGGGGCGTCGGGAGGCCGGAGCCCGGGGGCGAAGCGATGATCGAAGGCACCGGCAGGTCTACGCGTCCGGTTTGCGGCTTGTCCGCCGGTGAAACCCCTGCGTCCGGAGCCGAGTCTTGCAGTCCCTGATCGAGATTTCGACTTCGAGCGTCCCGGACGGTTAAGGGTTCGGCGTCTTTTGAGCCGTATTGCTCGTCCCGGCACGAGGGAGCGCGAGGCACGGCGCGCTCCGATCCGTACGGGAGGAAGATGTGGTCGGTATCGGCGTCGTCGAACCAACGGGCAGGCAGGATATCGACGGGATCCTGTGGGGTTGGAAATGGGATACGACCCACCTCACCTACTCGTTCCCGGCGAGCGCGTCGGAATACGGATCCTACGCGGAGATCAAGGACTTCACCGCCTTCAACACAGCCCAGCAGGACGCAGTCCGCCGGCTGCTGGCGAACGTGGCGGACATCGCCAACCTGACCTTCACCGAGACGACGGCATCCGGCGCCGACCTGCGCTTCGCCAATGCCAGCGCGATCAACTACTCGGACGATCCGGCCATTCTCTCCGAGACGGGGCTGCATCCTCCCGGCAACGGCAGCGCCGAGGCGAATCCGCCCGAACTCGGCTATCATGGCGCCCCGCCGGCGAGCGCTCCCTTCGCCCAGGGCGACAGCTGGTACGGCCCCGGCTACACGAACCCGGCGCTCGGCAGCTTCGCCTACTCCGCCGGCCTCATGCACGAGACCGGGCACAATCTCGGGCTCAAGCACGGCCATATGGAGCAGGACGCTCACGGGATAGAGTTCCCGGTCTTGCCGTACGATCACAATTCGTACGAATACTCGGTGATGACGTACGTCCAGTATCCGGGCGCCCAGTTGGACAGCGGTGACAACGCGCCCAACCACCCGACGACCTTCATGCAGGACGACATCGCGGCCCTCCAGTACCTGTACGGCGCGAACTACTCCTACAACAGCGGCGACACCGTCTATACCTGGAACGCGGCGACGGGCGAGACGTCGGTCGACGGCGTCGCCCAGGGAAGGCCGGACAACAACTTCATCCTGATGACGCTCTGGGACGGCGGCGGCAACGACACCTACGACCTGTCGAACTACACGACGGACCTGGCGGTCGACCTCAACCCCGGACAATGGTCGACCTTCGCGCCGAGCCAGCTCGCGAATCTCGGCAATTCCGGCGAGCGGGACAGCGACTACATCGCCCGCGGCAACGTCGCGAATGCCGGTCTCTTCGGGGCAAACCCGGCCTCCCTGATCGAGAACGCGACCGGCGGGACCGGCAACGACGCCCTCACCGGCAACGACGCCGGCAACCGGCTCGCGGGCGGGGCCGGGACCGACACGCTGAGCGGCCTGGCCGGCAACGACATCCTGCTGGGCCAGGACGGCGACGACCGGGTCGTCGGCGGCGGCGGCGATGATTTCGGCTCGGGCGGCTGGGGCCGCGACACCGTCGCCGGGGGTGCCGGCAACGACCTGCTGTTCGGCGACGACGACGACGACTGGGTCGATGGCGGCCTCGGCGACGATCGCGTCTATGGCGGCACCGGCATCGACACCCTGTTCGGCAGCGACGGCGCCGACATCGTCGCCGGCCAGCAGGACGACGACTTCATCGGCGCGGGCGCGGGCAACGACTTCGCCTTGGGTGGAGACGGCAACGACGAGGTGCACGGCGAGGACGGCAACGACCTGCTGTTCGGCGACGAAGGCAACGACGGCGTCTATGGCGAGGCCGGCGACGACCTCGTCCATGGCGGCGGCGGCAACGACTTCATGACCGGCGATGCCGGCAACGACCGGCTGCTCGGCGAGTCCGGCGACGACCGGCTCTCGGGCGGGGACGGCGCCGACGACCTGTCGGGCGGGGCCGGCAACGACACCCTGGCGGGCGACGCCGGCAGTGACCTGCTGTTCGGCAATGCCGGGGACGACCTGCTGAGCGGGGGGGCGGGGCCGGACGTCTTCGCCTTCGGCCGGGGCGACGGGCGCGACCGGATCCTCGACTTCGTGGCCGACGGCCCGGAGGCCGACGTGATCGCGTTCAAAGGCGGCGCGTTCACGAGCTTCGCGGCGGTGCAGGCGGCGAGCCGCCAGGACGGGGCCGACCTGGTGATCGCCTTCGGGGCGGACGATGCGGTGACGCTGCAGAGCACCCGGCTCGAGGCGCTCACGACGGCCAACTTCGTCTTCGCGTAGAGCCCCCCCGGCGCATCGACCCGGTCCCGGGCCTATCCGGGACCGGCGGTTCCACACCAGCGCGCGTATACCAACGGTCGAAAGAGAACGACCTTTGGTTCCGTTCTCGAATTGTCGCCAAGCTTTTGGCTTGAAATCGAAAATTCGAGATGGGTCAACGGCCTGATGCGTCAGCATCTGGTATTATGCATCGACACGTCGATGCATCAGCGCCGGCGCCCGTTCGGGCTTAGCCAGCGCCTTCGGACGAGTCTGTTCGAAGGCGCTGCGGTATCACGCGTCCTCGGCCAGGACACGCGCGAGGTAGTGCCGCACGAAGGCCGGCATCCGGGCGGGGTCGAGATCGCTGTCGCGGCGCACGACGACGATGGCCGACAGCTCGGGCTCCGCCTCGGCGGCGAGGTGGGCGGCGATCCGCCCCCGCACCGTCGCCTCGTCCTCGTCGAGCTGCACCGGGCGCAGGAGGGCCATCAGGCCGCCGTCGCGCACGATGACCCAGCCGGGATCCGGCCCCTGCGGCGCGAGGAGGCCGGTTTCCTCGTGCAGCTCGCGCAGGGCGCTCGCCGCGAGGTCGACGCGACCGTCGGGGTCGATATCGGTCGGGTCCGGCGTGCCGCACGGGAAATAGACCCGTCCGGCCGCGGCGGTGTGCGGGCCCATCTCGCCGAGGAGGAAGGCGCCGTCCCGGGTGCGCGGCACCGCCGCCGCGAAGACGTTGAGGACGGTCCCGTCCGGGAAGCCCCAATCCTTGAGGGCGGTGAGGGCGGCGTACTCGGCCTCGAACAGCTCGGCCGTGAGAACCCCGTCCGCGAGGTCGAAGCGGCGCAGCATCAGCACCGTGCCGTTGAACATCGCCGGACGGGCGGCCCGCCGCGCCTCCCAATGGGCCTGGATGGCGGCCCGGCTGTCCCGGGCCCAGGGCCAGTCATGGGCGACCATCCTGGCCTCGACGCGGCGGGCCGGCATGAGGGTGATCCCCGTCACAGGCGCAGCTCGCCCTCGGAGACCAGGACGGCGCTGCCGCCGATCTCGGCCGCGCGCAACGCTCCGTCCTCGATGGTGAGCTGGAGCGCGATCTCGCTCGGGCGGCCCATCTCGACCCCTTGCGCGATCGTGAGGTCGTGGGTGCCGCTGCCCAGGGGCTCGAACTGCATCAGCGCCCCCGCGAAGGCCGCCACCGCGCCGCCGGTCGCTGGATCCTCCGCGATGCCGGCGGCGGGGGCGAACATCCGGGCCCGGAAGCTGTGGGCCGGGTCCCCGGTCTCACCGGTATAGAGGAAGACCTTCGCGCCGGGCCCGAGGGCCTGCACCATCGCCTCGGCGCTGGTCCGCGCCCGCGCCAGGGCGTCGAGACCCTGGACCGGCACGAGGTGGAACGCCGTGCCGGCGCTGTAGCGGCTCGGCCGGTGGCGGGCGAAGCCGATCTCGGACGGCGACAGGTTCAGGGCGGCGGCCAGCGCCGTCGCGTCCGGCTCCTCGCCCCAGCTCTCCGGCAGCCGCGGCAGGCGGAACCGCGCGCGGCCCCATCCCTCGCCGGTCTCGACCACGCAGGGCACCACGCCGACCTGCTCCTCGAGCCCGAACGCCACCGCGTCGGCGACCTCCGCCCGCCGGTCGCCGAGGGCGAGCAGCACCGCGGTGCCGACCGTCGGATGGCCCGCGAAGGCGAGCTCCTGGGTGGGCGTGAAGATCCGCAGCCGCGCCCGGTGCCGGGCCTCGGCGGGCGGCAGCACGAACACCGTCTCGGACAGGTTGAACTCCCGGGCGATGGCCTGCATCGCGGCATCGTCCAGCCCCTCGGCATCCAGCACCACCGCCAGCGGGTTGCCGGCGAGCGGCTGCTCGGTGAACACGTCCAGGGTGGCGTATCGGCGTGCGGGCATCGGTCATCCGTCCTTCGGAAGGCGTGCGGCGAGGCAGCACGGATCGGGTGGACGGCGCAAGCCCCGCGGACGGGCGTGGCCGCCGCGCGGAGCCGTCATGGCCGTGCCGCGCAACGGCCATGACGGCAGCCTCTCACACCGCCTCGACCGGAAAGGTGCGGCTCGGGGCCACGAACTCGTCCTGCGCCGCGACGGTCAGGATCTCCCGGGCGCCGGCCTCGGCGGTGCGGCGCAGGAGGCCGAAGACCGAGGCGGCGGCAGCCCCCAGGGCCTCGCCGGCCGAGCGGCTGCGGGCGTAATGCACCAGGAACAGGGCGGCGGTGGCGTCCCCCGCGCCGTTGACGCTCAGCGACAGCCGCGGGGTGCGCAGGCGCCAGAACCGCCCGCCCTCGCCGGCCAGCATGTCGATGCTGTCGTCGGGCGTCTCCTCGGTGTGGAGCGAGGTCACCAGCACCACCTTCGGGCCGCTCGCCTGAACGGCCGCGACCGCGGCTTTGGCGTCGGCCAGCGTGCGGATCTCGATCCCGCTCAGGTAGTCGAGCTCGAACTGGTTGGGAGTGATGAGGTCGGCCGCCGGCACCGCGTGGTCGCGCATGAATTCCGGGATGCCGGGGCGCACGAACACCCCGCGGCCGACATCGCCGATCACCGGGTCGCAGCAATAGAGCGCCGCCGGGTTGGCCGCCCGCACCCGCGCCACCGCCCGCAGGATCGCGGTGCCGATATCGGCCGATCCCATATAGCCCGACAGGACCCCGTCGCAGGTGGGCAGCACCCCGCGCTCGGCGATGCCCTCGACCAGCTCCTCGATGGCGGGGCCATCGAACACCCGGCCGCGCCAGGCGCCGTAGCCGGTATGGTTGGAGAACTGCACGGTGTGGACCGCCCAGACCTCGACCCCGAGGCGCTGCATCGGGAAGACCGCCGAGGCGTTGCCGACATGGCCGTAGGCGACGTGGGACTGGATCGACAGGACGTTCATCGCGATACGAGACCCCGCAGACGATGCGACCGGCCCTCGGCCGTCGCGCCGGCCCGCACGATCCCCGGAGCGGCCGCGTCTGGCAACCTCTTCCGCACCGCGAAAACGCGCCCCCGGCCGCACCGGCGCGGGTTCACGCGGTGCTCATACCTGCCCGCTATACCGCCGGGGAGACGGAACGCCCGGCCGCCTCCCCGACTTGTCCCGCCATCCCGCTCACCCACGGTCAAGGCTTCATGGACTTCGAGAGCTTACGCGCCACGGTCCTCGACTTCGTGCGCGACCACCAGGCCTGGGCGCCGGTGATCACCGGGATCATCGCCTTCTGCGAATCCCTCGCCGTGCTCTCGCTGCTGGTGCCGGCGACGGTGATCCTGATCGGGATCGGGGCGCTGATCGGCTCCGGCGCGATCCCCTTCCTGCCGGTGATGGTCGGGGCCGCCATCGGGGCGATCCTGGGGGATTGGGTCTCCTACGAGATTGGCCGATACTACAAGGACGGCGCCAAGCGGCTCTGGCCGCTCAGCCGCTATCCCGAGATGGTGCAGAAGGGCGAGACCTTCTGCCAGCGCTGGGGCGCCTGGGCGATCTTCGTCGGCCGCTTCATCGGCCCGGCCCGCGCGGTGGTGCCCCTGGTGGCCGGCGTGGCGCTGCTGCCGCGGCTGTGGTTCCAGCTCGCCAACCTGTCCTCGGCCTTCGTCTGGGCCTTCGTCTGGCTCGCCCCCGGGGCAGGCCTGATCGACTGGCTGCGGCGCGCATGACGAAGCGGTAACGGCAGCCGTGGAAAGTAAGGACCGCAGCCTCGACCGGCAGGATGCGGATCCGAACAGCCGCAATCCGGCGGCATCGTCTCATCGATTGTTAAGCGGCCGCGGCACACACCGAAGGTGCCGCCCGGATCCGGGCCGCATCCGGAAGCGGTCAGATGCCCGACGTCACTCCGACCTACACGATGCCGAAGGCGGCGCTCCTGCGGTGGCTGGCGGATCCGGGCATCGCCCTGCCCGAGGACCTGCGAAGCCGCCTGCTCGCGACGTTCCTGCCCTCCATCGCCTCGCTGGTCATGGGCGCCGCGGCGATGCTGGCGATCGAGGTCGCGGCCGCGATCCGGCATCCCGGGCCGGTCTTCCTGGGTCTGCTGGCGGCGGATGCCGGGCTCCTCGTCCTGCGGGTCGGGCTGTTCCTGTACCTCCACCGGGCGATCGGCCGAGGGGGGCGGGTACCGACGGACCTCCTGCTCGCCAGCAGCCTTCTCTGGGCCGGCCTCGTCGGCCTCTCGACCGTCCTGTGCTTCGTCAGCGGCGACGCGCTGCTGCAGATCCTGGCGCCCCTCACCATGATGGGGATCGTGAGCGGGATCGTGACCCGCAATTACGGCGCGCCGCGTCTCGCCGTCGCGATGGCCGCCTTGTGCGACCTGCCGCTGAAGACCGTGTTGCCGATCCATCGCGCCGACGCCTGGTACCTGATCGGCACGCTCCTGGGCCTGCTCTTCATGGTCGCGATACGCAGCACCGTCATGCGGCTGAACCACGGCTACGTGCAGGTGCTGCTCGCCAAGCGCGAGAGCCACCGCCAGGCCACCCATGACCACCTGACCGGCCTGAGCAACCGCACCGGGCTGATGGAAGACCTTGCCGGGCGCCTGCCGCGCGAGGCCGACGCCCTCGCCCTGCTCTATCTCGACCTCGACGGCTTCAAGGCCGTCAACGACCGTTTCGGCCATGCCGCCGGAGATGCCCTGCTCGTGCAGGTCGCCGGGCGGATCAGGGCCGCGATCCCGGAGGAGTGGCGGGCCGCCCGCCTCGGCGGCGACGAGTTCGTGATCCTGGCCTGCGGCGCGCGGGTGCGCGAGGCGGCCGTCGTGGCGGCGCGCCTGATCGAGGCCGTGAAGGTGCCCTACGAGCTCGGGCCGGACGGTTTCGGGGTCGGCATCGGCCTCAGCATCGGGATCGGCTGGGCGATGCCGGGGATGGGGCCGGAGGCGCTCCTCGCCGAGGCCGATGCGGCGCTCTACCGCGCCAAGGCCGACGGGAAGGGCCGCTACGCGACGACGCCCGAGCCGCGCGCCGCCGCGACCCGGGTGGGGTGGGCGTGAGGCGGATCTCGGCTTCGCCCAAGTGCCGCAGCCCAAGTGCCGCAGCCCAAGTGCCGCAGCCGAGATGCTGCACGAGCCCAAGTGCCGCGCGGGCGCAAGTGCCGCGCGGGCGCAGGTGCCGCGCGGGTTCTCGAGATCCGGTCCGGACGGGTCTTCCGGACCGGTTCTTTCAGCCCATCGCCCGCTTGATGAACCGGTCCTCGACGGTCGTGGCGAGGTCGATCTTGGCGACCTGCAATTCGGGATCGAGGGTGCGCACCAGCTCCAGCACGCTCGCCATGCCCTCCTGCGTCGGGATGCCGGTGCGGGAATAGCTCTCGAGCGAGTTCTTCACCGCCTGCACGTAGAGCGCCTTGTCGCCGAAATGGTAGGCGGGCGGCACCGTGTCGGCGATCTCCTCCGGCGAGGCGGCGACGATCCATTTCAACGACTTGGCGAAGGCGTTGACGACCTTCTGGGTCGCGGCGGCGTGGCGCTCGATCCAGTCCTGCTTGGTATAGACCACCGCCGCCGGGTTCGGGCCCCCGAACAGGGCCCGGGTGCCGGCCTCGGTGCGGGTGTCGATGATGACCTTGATGTCGCCGTCGGCCTCGAGCTTGGCGATCACCGGATCGAGGTGCGAGATGGCGTCGATCTCGCCCTTCTTCATCGCCGCGATGGCGCCGGCGCCGCCCCCGACGCCGATCAGCGCCGCGTCGGTGGCCTTCAGCCCGGCCTTGATCATCGCGTACTGGGCGGTCAGCGCGGTGGAGGAGCCCGGCGCCGTCACGCCGATCTTGCGGCCTTTGAGTTCGGCGGCCGACTTCACCGTGTCGCCGAGGTCCTTGCGCACCCCGATCACGATGGCGGGGAAGCGGCCGAGCTCGCAGACGGCGCGCACGTCCTGGCCCTTGGCCTGCATCCGGATCGTGTGCTCGTAGGCCCCCGTCACCACGTCGACCGAGCCGCCGATCAGGGCCTGGAGCGAGCGCGCGCCGCCGCCGAAATCGTTGATCTCGGCGTCGACGCCCTCCTCCTTGAAGAAGCCCTTCCGCTCCGCGATCGTCAGCGGCAGGTAGTAGAGGAGCGGCTTGCCGCCGACGCCGATGCGGACCTTCACGGTGTCGGCCCGGGCGGGCACGGCCGGCGCGAGGGCCAGGGCGGCGGCGCCGGCGAGGAAGCTGCGGCGTTGCATTGGAAATGTCTCCCTTGCTGTCTCAGGCTTATGTTCTGTCAGCTCTGGCCGCCGGCTTGCGGGCGCCAGACCAGGAGGCGGTTCTCGATCAGGGTGACGACCGTGTCGATGACGATGACGAACACGGTCAGGATCAGCATGCCGGCGAAGACGCCGGTGACGTCGAACACGCTCTCGGCCTCGTGGATCTTGTAGCCGAGCCCGGCCGAGGAGCCGAGATACTCGCCCACCACCGCCCCGACGAGGGCGAAGCCGACCGCGGTGTGGAGCGAGGAGAACATCCAGGTCAGCGCCGAGGGCCAGTAGACGTGGCGGAGCAGCCCGCGCTCGCTCATCCCGAGCATCCGGGCATTGTTGAGCACCACCGGGCTCACCTCGCGCACGCCCTGGTAGACGTTGAAGAACACGATGAAGAACACCAGGGTGAAGCCGAGCGCCACCTTCGACCAGATGCCGAGCCCGAACCACAGGGCGAAGATCGGCGCCAGCACCACCCGGGGCAGGGCGTTGGCCGCCTTGATGTAGGGGTCGAACACCGCCGCCAGGAGCGCATTGCGGGCGAACAGGAACCCGAAGGCGATGCCGCCGAGCGCGCCGGTGACGAAGGCCAGCACCGTCTCCTGCAGGGTGATCCAGAGGTGGCCCCAGATCTCGGGGTTCGACATCTCGGTCCAGGTCCGCTTGAGCACGTCGACCGGGGTCGAGAAGAAGAACTGGATCTGCTTCGGTGCGCCGAGAACGGGATAGACGGTGAGCACGTGCCAGATCGCCAGGCCGACGAGGCCGACGAGGATCTGCAGGGCGAGGAGACCAAGGCGGTTCATGGGGCGGTTCACGGGGCGATGTCTCCGATGGGGCGCGTCACGCCGGAGCGTCCGCATAGGCGCGGGAGACCTCGACCCGCAGGCACGACCAGATCTCCTTGTAGAGGGCGTGGAATTGCGGCTCGAGGCGGATCTCGCTGATGTCGCGCGGGCGGGGGAGATCCACCTTGAACTCGCCGACGATGCGGGCGGCGGGTCCGGCCGAGAGCACCACCACCCGGTCGGAGAGCGCGATCGCCTCCTCGAGATCGTGGGTGACGAACATCACCGCCTTGCGGTTGGCCGCCCACAGGTCGAGGAGCAGGTTGCCCATGATCTGCCGGGTCTGCGCGTCGAGCGGCCCGAAGGGCTCGTCCATCAGCAGGATCTCGGGATCGCGGATCAGCATCTGGGCGAGCGCCACGCGCTTGCGCTGGCCGCCCGAGAGCATGTGCGGATAGCGGTCGACGAAGGCCTTGAGCCCGACCCTGCCGAGCCACTCGCGGGCACGCGCCAGCGCGTCCGGCCGGGGCACGCGCTGCGGCTCCAGGGCCACCGCGACGTTGTCGAGCGCCGTCTTCCAGGGCATCAGGGCATCGGCCTGGAAGAGGTAGCCCGCCCGGGCGTTGAGGCCCGACAGCGCCGAGGAGAACACCGTGACGGTCCCCGAGGCGGGCTTGAGCAGGCCGGCGGCGGCGTTGAGCAGTGTCGACTTGCCCGACCCCGTCGGCCCGACCACCGCCACGAACTCGCCCGGCATCACCCCGAGATCGATGTTCTCGACCGCGACGTAGCGCTTTCCGCCCTTCAGGGTGAAGGCGATGCTGACGCCGTCGAGGCGCACGGCGTCGTCGTGGGCGAGCGCCGTGCCGCCGACCAGGCGCATCCCGGTCCGTCCTCCCTTACGCCCCTCCGCGGCGCGCTGCCCGACCATGCCTCCTGCCTCCCTCCCGTCCCGGCCGTCTCGTGCGGCTCCCGGCGCGGCCGACCATCGACGAGCGGGCCCGTGAGATCAACCGCTCCATCCGTCGCGTGGACCGGATTCGGGGACCATGGACCGGGCGGCGCGGGTGCGACATGGGCCGCAGGTGACAACATCGAGCGAAGCTGGTCCGATGGCGTTCCCGATTCGGTCCCACGGCAACCTCTCAGCAGCCCCTCTCCACAGCCTTGTCCGCCGCCATCGCCCTCTCGCTCCCCGTCGACCGCCGCCAATCGCCGACCGCCCTCGGCGTGCAGCGGGGCGTGCGGCGCCTGTTCGCCGAGCTCGGCTCCGTCACGATCCCGGAATTCACCCTGGCCAACGGTCGGCGCGCCGACCTCATCGCCCTGGGCGGCTGCGGCAAGCTGACGATCATCGAGATCAAGTCGAGCGTCGCGGATTTCCGCGCCGACCGGAAATGGCCGGACTACCGCGACTTCTGCGACCGCTTCTACTTCGCGGTGCCGGAGCACCTGCCGGTGGAGATCCTGCCCGACGACACCGGGCTCATCGTCGCCGACGCCTTCGGGGCCGCGATCCTGCGCGAGCCGCCGGAGCACCCCCTGGCCGGCGCGCGCCGCAAGGCCGTGACCCTGCGCTTCGCCCACGCGGCGGCGGGCCTGCTCCATGCGCTCGCCGATCCGGGCTCGATCCGCGAGGGGGCGCTGTAGGCAGGCGCGTAGTGGGCCAGCGGGGCCGGAACGTGGTCAGCCCGGCCCTGCGACGGGCCGCTTTCGGCCGAGGCTGCATGAAAGCGAAGGAGGGATTTCTCCTCTGGCCGCCCTGGCCGGTGCCGGAACAGGCATCATGTATGGTCTCGAAACCGCCATCCCGGATGCTCGGCTCTCTGCCAGGTCGAGAATTCTTCCTGGATCCCGGGTCGCGCCTGCATCCTCACGCGGTCCGGATCCGATCCGGACCATAGGGCTCACGTCCCCGTCTCATTCCCCGAACGCCGGCAGGCTCCCGGACTGATAGGGGCTGGCCCCAGTAAAATACCAGGATGCGAGGTCCCCGAACCGTGTGAAGGCCCGTTCATAGTAGTCCGATGCATGCTCGCGCGGGACGTTGGGGTGCGTGGCCCAGTCGCGCACGAACCCGTCCAGATACCAGAACCTTCCGCCGCCCATCGCGCGAACCTCTCCCGCTCGGTGGGCGGCCGGGCCTGCTCCCGCTCGACGAAGGCCTGCATCAGCGCGATCAGACGCAGAAAGGCGGGTTCGGACCAGGTCAGTTCGGTCCGCAGCGCGAGCAGGAAGCTTCCCGGCCCGGCTTCGAATTCGTGGCGGAGCGCAGCGTCGAGATCGTGCATGACGTGACTGGCTTGAGTGATGAATGGCGCCTCTACAATCAAGGTCCGCGCTTCCACGCCGAGAGCATCGCGCGGTCGCGCCGCAACCGGCCCCTGCTCCAGGTCTTTGATTGTGCCAAAGTTGCTGCGACGAACCGGCATCCGCTTCGTCGAGCGATGCTCCAGGCATTCGTATGCGCGGCCTCCTCGATTGAGGCCGCCTTCAAAGAACGAGATTCTCGTCGAACCGGTCCGGTGACAGCGGCAGCCGGAACTCCACGGCGACGCCGCCCTTGAACTGGCGCACCACCCGGGCTGGGGTGCGGCCGAGGATCATGCTGCAATCGAGCGGCAGCTCGACCTCGCAGGACAGGGCGGCGCCCGAGAGCGAGATGTCGATGATCCGGGCGGCGACCTCGCGCCCGCCCTCGAGGCGCAGGAGGGTGAGCGCCTGGCGCGGCACCACGCGCTCGTGCCGGCGGTCCTCGGGGAGGCCGAGCACCGCCCGGTTGGCGAGCCAGGTGAGCTGCGAGGCGATCTTGTCGCGCTTGCGCGAGGTGGCGGTGATCGAGGCGGCCAGGCCGTCCGGCAGGAGCCGGGCGACCGTTCCCTCGATCCGCCCGACATGCTCGAGGTAGATCACGATGCGCTCGCCGACCTCGCCGCCAACCGCGCAGGTCAGCCGCACCCCGCCGGGCGACATGTCGACGGTCTGGCAGGGATATTCCTGCCGGTCGGAGAGCATGTAGCGGCCGAGCAGGGACACGGCCACGCGGTGATGCCGGCGCTGGTCGACCGCCGCCCGCAGGGTGAGGGGACGCAGGCTCGCCGGTGAGGCCTGGCTCATGACGCTGCCCATCACGCTCGCCATGACGTGCGACTCTCCCCGCGCGGACCGTACCGCGCGGCGCAGCCTGCGCCGGAATGGTTAAGGAACCGCCGCCTCAGGCCCGCCCGCCGCGATGCACCACGAAGCGCTTGCGGCGCTCGAGGCCCGGCTCGTCGTTGGCTGCGGCCGGGGGCGCCGCCAGCGGGGCGGGGGCGGCATTCGCCTCGGCGGCGGTGAGGATCCGCAGGGACACGGTGCGCAGGGCCACGATCGGGCGCAGGCCGAGCCAGGTCGGGATCACCGCCGGCGAGAGCGAGCCGATCACCCGGGCCTGGGTCTTGCCCCGGTGGCGCAGCGGCAAGAGCAGCAATTCGAGGTCGATCGTCTCGCCGGCCTCCGTCACCCCGACGAGGCCGACCACCACGCCGGCGGTCTCCTGGATCACCACCTCGACGAGCCGCCACGGATCGGCGGCCGGGGCCTCGCCCCACAGACCCGCGAAGGAGAACCCCCGCAACTCGCTGCCGAACAGGGCGCAGAGCCGCGTGCCGGCGAGCCGGACCGTGGCGGCGTGCCGGGGCGCATCGATCTCGAGGATCAGGCTGTCGGCCAGGACGTGGCGGATCTCGCCCGGCTCGATCTCGCCCCGCTCCGGTGCCGCGCGGGCGCCGCGCAGGCCGTTCCAGTAGGCGTGGAGCATGCGGCTGGTCGGGTGCTTCATGGCGTCTCGGTCTGGCACGGTCTTTTGATCGGGCGGTCCAGGGGCCGCCGGACGGCGCCCCGTTCTGGGACGGCGGCCGGCTGAGCTGATTCGGTTCAGCAGACCGTATGCCGAACGGCCGAGCCGCGAGAGCGTAAGGTTTGGTTAAGGTTACCAAGTCATAAATGTTGCGTTTCTCCCACACCCGCGCGATTGTCGCGGACGACAGCGAATTCGGGCTGGCTGGGGCGGCGAGCGCACCCTATGCCCGCCCGCATGCAAAGGGGTGAGGGCCAGGTCCGGCCCGCGTCGTCACGGTCCTGACGGCGTTCCGCGCGCAGCCCGAGCGGCTGGGCGTGATCGCCCTCTTTCGGGGAGAGCGGCAACGCTCTCCCTTTTTTTGCCCGCCAAGGTTCGTCCGCCGAGTTTCGTCCACCAAGCGTGTTTTCTCACGGGGTAACATCCCGTTTGCCGGGGGCGCGCAGGGCCCGCGACGGCGCCCGCACTTGCGGTCGGGCCTGCGGCCCCGCAAAGGTGCCCGCATGGATGCCACCCCCGACCTCCCGCGACCGCCGCGCGTGCCGGTGTTCAACATGCCCGCCGTGGTCACCGCCTCGGTCGGGATCCTGGTCCTGATCCACGCCGTGCGGCAGGTGCTGCCCGACGTCTGGGACATCACCCTGCTCCTCGACCTCGCCCTGGTGCCGGCGCGCTGGACGCTGGCCCTCGATCCCGACCGGGCCGCGGACGTGCTGCGGGCGGCCGCCGCCTCGCAGGGCAGCGCCTTCGAGGTCGAGACGCGCAAGGCCTTCGCGGCCTACCTGGTGGCCGATCCGGGCGCGATGCCCTGGACCTTCGTCACCTACGCGCTCCTGCACGGCTCCTGGGCCCACGTGCTGCTCAACAGCGTCTGGCTCGCGGCCTTCGGCACTCCGGTGGCGCGGCGCTGCGGCGCCTGGCGCTACGGCCTGATCGCGCTGGTCTCGACGGCCGCGGGCGGCCTGCTGCACGTCCTCATCGACCCCTTGAGCACCGTGCCGCTGATCGGCGCCTCGGCCGGCGTGTCGGGGCTGATGGCGGCGGCGGTGCGCTTCGCCTTCCACCCGGCCGAGGCGACCGGGCCCGCCGCCTTGCCCTGGCAGCGCCCGGTGCCGACGCGGCTGCAGACCATCCCCGAGCTCCTGCGCAACCGCTCGGCGGTGGTGTTCCTCGCCATCTGGTTCGTCACCAACCTGCTGTTCGGCCTCGCCGCCCTGCCGCTGGGGTTGAGCGATTCCGCGGTCGCCTGGGACGCGCATCTCGGCGGCTTCGTCGTCGGCTTCCTGATGCTTCCCCTGGTCGACCGGCTCGGACGACGCTGACCTGCAGCAAGGACTCTTCGCTTCGACTTCCGGGGTGCTTGCGTCGTCCGGCGCACGGTCACACACTCCTCGTCCAGATGAGCGTCCCGCCCGGATCGCTTCAGGCCGGCGGGGCCCGAGCAGGGAGGTGTTGATGACCGTTGCGCGCATCCTGTCGCAGAAGGGCCGCACCGTGGTGACCGTGCAGCCCCACCGCACGCTGGCGGAGGCGGCCGCGCTCCTCACCGAGAAAGGCATCGGCGCCCTGGTGGTGAGCGATGCCGGCCAGACCGTCCTCGGCATGCTCTCGGAGCGCGACATCATCCGGGCCGTGGTCCGTGGCGGCGGCGCGGCGCTCGACGCCCCGGTCTCCCGGCACATGACCGCGAAGGTGGTGAGCTGCACCCGCACCGCCGCGATCGACGAGGTGATGGAGCTGATGACCGACGGCCGCTTCCGCCACGTCCCGGTGGTCGAGGACGGCCGCCTGGTCGGCCTCGTGTCGATCGGCGACGTGGTCAAGCACCGTATCGAATCGGTCGAGGCCGAGCACCGGGCCCTGCGCGAGTACATCGCGACGGCGTGACCATCCGGGGCCGCACCGGGGCTTCGCCCGGCGCCCTCCGGCGAGGCCCGTTCCCGCGGGCCCCGGGCCCCTCGCGGCCGAGGTCCCGCGGCCGCTCCGATCGCGGCCGGCGGGGCTGGCCGTCCGCTCCTGATACAGGATCGGCGCCTTCGCCAGGGTGATGCGGCGGGATCCGGCCCCTTGGAGCGGGTGATGAGCAGGTCGGCCGGCGGCGAGCCGATCATGGCGCCGCCGCCGAAGCCCCTGATCGCCATGCCGGTGGCCATGCCGCGCCGGTCCGGGAACCACTTCGCCAGGGCGGGACCGGCGCGTGGCCGACGCCGCCGGTCAGCCCAGGTCTGCCCCGTCAGCGCCGCACCCGCAGCCCGCTCGCGACGGCGCCGGTCAGCGCCAGCGCGCTCGCCAGCCACAGCACCGTCACGGTGCCGCCGGTGTGGAGGTAGCCGAAGATCACCGCGACCATCGCGGCGCCGAGGGATTGGCCGAGGAGACGGGCGGTCGACTGCATCCCGCTCGCGCCGCCGCTGCGCTCCCGCGGCGCGCTGGTGATGATGACCTTGTTGTTGGGCGACTGGAACAGGCCGAAGCCGAGGCCGCACAGGGTCAGCCGCGCGGCGATCGCGAGGGGCGAGGCGTCCGGCGGCACGGTCGCCATCAGGGCGAGGCCCGCCGACAGGGCAACGAGGCCGATGCCGCCGAGGAGGCCCGGGGGATAGCGGTCGGCCAGCTGCCCGGCGAAGGGGGCGATCACCGCGATGGCGATCGGCCAGGGCGTCATCAGCGCCCCGGTCTGGGTGCTCGAGAGGTGCAGCACGTCCTGGAAGTAGAACGGCAGCGCCACATAGGCCATCATCTGGGCCGAGAACGAGCAGACCGAGCTCACCATCGACAGCGCGAAGACCGGGATGCGCAGGAGGTCGATCGGCAGGAGCGGCGCCGGCAGGCGGGCCTGCATCCACACGAAGGCGGTGCCGACGAGGAGCGCCCCGGCCAGCAGGGCCAGCGCCGGGCCGCTCCGGCCCGGCTCGCCGAGCCCGTCGACGCCGGTGATCAGCAGGCAGAAGAACAGCGCGTTGAGGAGCGCGCTCAGGGCGTCGAAGCGGGCGCCGCTGCGGGGCGTGGCCGGCAGGGTCCGGGCGGCGAGGATGAGCGCCGCGACGCCCAAAGGCACGTTGACGAGGAACAGCCACGGCCAGCTCGCCACCGACAGCACCGCCGCCGCGACGCTCGGTCCCGCCGCCGAGGCGATCGCCACGATCAGCGCCATGGTGCCGACGCCGCGCCCGATCATCCGGTGCGGGTAGATGAAGCGCACGAGCGCGATGTTGACGCTCATGATCCCGGCCGCGCCGAGGCCCTGGACGATGCGGGCCGCGACCAGGACCGGCAGCGAGCCGGCGAGCGCGCAGGCGAGCGACGCGGCGGCGAACAGCGCGAGCCCCGTGCAATAGACCCGCTTGTAGCCGAGGATGTCCCCCAGCGAGGCGAGGGGCAGCAGGGCCGCGGTGACGGCGAGCTGGTAGCCGTTGGTGACGAAGATCGCGGCCCCCGGGCTGACCTGCAGGTCCCGGGCCATCACCGGCAGGGCGACGTTGACGATGGCGCCGTCGAGCACCGCCATCGACATGGCGATGCCGATCGCCAGCATCGCCCACAGCCTCTCCCGGGTCGGAAGGCCGTCGGCCGCCTCCGCCGCCATCGGCCCTGCCGCTCCCGTCATCCGTCCCGCGCTCCTGTGCGGGCGCCGCGACGCCCATGACGGGCGCGTGAGCGCCCCCCGGGAGCCCCCGGCGGACGACGCGTCGGCCGCCGGGGGTCCTGTCGTGTCGCAAGGTTCGTCTCGCAAAACCGGCGACCACCGTTGCGACATCGGCTTAGCCGAAAGCCGCGCGGCCCGCACCTGCCCGCCGCCTCATCCCGGCCCTGCGCGCAGGGCGGAGATCCCGTCGCCCTCGGGCTCGGGAAAGCGCGTTGACACGCCTGTCCGGAGGCGTAGGGAGCCGCCGTGGCCCGGGCGGCCTTCGCGCGCCCCGCCACCCCAACCAGGAACCCACAACCCCATGCCGAGCGACAGTCACGGTCGATCGACCGCGCCGTTCGCGCCGGCCGCTCCGCGCGGGGATGCCTGACCGGGCGCTCTCTTGGGCGTCGGCCGCGCGGACGGCCGCCCCCCGAGAGGTGCATCATGACCTTCACCCTCCTCCCCTTCGCCCCGAAGGGCGCCGTGTCCGTCCGCCTGCCCGAAGCTCCCGTCGGGCCGGTGCAGAAGGCCGTCCTGCGCGCCACCTGGTCCCTCGATCCGGAAACCGGCCGGCCGGTCTGCCGCCGGAGCACGGAGGGCGGGGGGACCGACACCCCGACCCGCCGCCCGGTGGTGCTCCGGCACGCGGCGGCCGCGCAGCGGTCGGGGAGGGGGAGAGGGAGAGGGA
>NZ_LABZ01000095.1 GCF_001043955.1 Methylobacterium tarhaniae
CCCCCGGCGCCGGCTCCCGACGAGGCCGCGGCGCGCAACCCGCCGGACAAATGACGCGACCGCGCCAGGCCCATCGCCGCCCCCTTGCCCATCGTGACCGGGAGGTCCCTCGTTCAGAGATGCGACCGGACCCCCGTCACGATCCGAGGCAGGAGCTGACGCGACAGGACCCGGGCCGGGATCGGGCCGGCGCGTCCGCGGGCCGGCGGTGGGAGAAGCCGGCGCCCTCGCTCACCAGCAGCCGCGGCCTCGACGCCTTCACGTTCTTCGTCGCCAACCTGCAGACGGGCTTCGGCCCGTTCGTGGCGGTCTACTTCACCTCCCAGAGCTGGACCCAGGCCGATATCGGCCTGGTCCTCACCATCGGCGGGCTGTTCAGCCTGTTCGGACAGGTTCCCGGCGGCGCCTACGTCGACTGGGTCACCTCCAAGCGCTTCGTCGCCGCCCTGTCGGTGGCGGTGATCGGCCTCTCGGCCGCCGGCCTGGCGCTGTTCCCGACCTTCCTGATCGTGGCGCTCTCCATGGCGGCGCACTCGATCGCGAGCTGCACGCTCACGCCCGCCATCGCGGCGATCAGCCTCGGCCTCGTCGGTCATGCGGGCCTGGGGGAACGGCTCGGGCGCAACGCCCGCTTCTCCTCGATCGGCAACGCGCTGGCCGCCGCCGGCATGGGGGCCTGCGGCTACTACCTGTCGAGCGAGGCGGTGTTCTACGTCACGGCGGCCCTGGCGCTGCCGACGCTCGCCGCCCTGTGGTTCGTGCGCGCGAGCGAGATCGACGTGGTGCGCCCCCAGGCGCCCGGGGGCACCGAGGCGCCGGGCGGGTGGGCGAGCCTGAAGCTCCTCCTCACCAACCGGGCGCTCCTGTGCTTTGCCGCCTGCATCACCCTGTTCTTCGTCGCCAACGCGGCGATGCTGCCGCTCGTCGGCAGCGTGCTCACGGTGCGCACGAGCCAGACCGCCACCATCCTGATCGCCGCCTGCATCATGGCCCCGCAGATGGTGATGGCGCTGATCGCCCCGGCGGTGGGCCGGGCGGCGCAGGCCTATGGCCGTCGCCCGCTCCTCGTCATCGGCTTCGCCGCCCTGCCGATCCGCGGCCTGCTCTTCGCCTACACGGATGCGCCCGAGCTCCTGGTGGCGGTGCAGGTCTTCGACGGCATCTCGGCCGCGGTGCTCGGCGTGATGGTGCCGCTGATCGTGGCCGACTGCACCCGCGGCACCGGCCGGTTCAACATGGCGCTGGGCTCCGTCGGCACCGCGATGGGCCTGGGAGCGGCGGCCAGCACCACGCTGTCGGGCTACATGGCCGACCATTTCGGCTCCCACGCCGCCTTCCTGGGCCTCTCGGCTGTGGCCTTCGTCGCCCTCGTCCTGGTGGTGGCGATCATGCCGGAGACCCGGCGCGCGCGGGAGCCCTGAAACGGGACGGAAGAATCAGGTTGCAGCGCAATGCCGCTCAACTCCCGTTCAGGAACGGCGGATTAAAGGACGGCCAGCACCATTCGCCTGCAACACAAGGCGACGCTTGCGCGTTGCGAGAAGCGGGTGGGGCCTGCGGGAGAGTGCGGAGAGGCTGCGGCGGGATTCTTGCATCCCGTCCCTCTCCCGACCGTGGGCCGCACGCGTGCGAAGAACCGGGATCGATCGCCACGATGGATGACCTCTGCGCGTACGCCAACCGGCCCTGGGCCTTCGTGGCCCGCTACCTGCGGCGCCGCATCGTGCCCCACGCGGCCATCCTGGTCGCGGTCCTGGGCGCCGTGGCCTGCTCCGTCAGCACCCAATACGGGCTGAAGGGCGTCGTCGACGCCCTCGGCAAGGGACCGGAGGCGAACCTGATCTGGCCGGCGCTGACCGTGCTGATCTGCTTCATCGCCGCCGACAACATGCTGTGGCGGGTGGCGAGTCTGATCGCCAGCTTCACCTTCGTGAACGTCACCGGCGACATCCGCCGCGACCTGTTCCAGCACCTGACCGGGCACTCGCCGTCCTACTTCGCGGACCGGCAGCCGGGGACGCTGGCGAGCCGCATCACCGCGACCTCGAACGCGATCTTCACCGCCGAGAACATGTTCGTCTGGAACGTGATGCCGCCCTGCGCGGCGGCGTTCGGCGCCATCCTCTACGTCGGCAGCGTCAGCGTGCCGATGGCGCTCGGCCTGCTCGTGATCTGCGGCGGCGTGGTGGTGCTGATGTTCCGCATCGCCGCCGCGGGCAAGCCGCTGCACCACGACTTCGCCGAGAAGGCGGCTTCCGTCGACGGCGAGATGGTCGATCTCGTGAGCAACATGCCGCTCGTGCGCGCCTTCTCGGCCTACAAGCGCGAATTCGCCCGCTTCGACCAGACCATCGGCACCGAGATGAAGGCGCGGCGCCGCTCGCTCCTCTATCTCGAGCGCCTGCGCATCATGCACGCCCTGATCACCGTCGTGGCGGTGCTCGGCCTGCTGTTCTGGGCGATCAAGATGTGGGAGGCGGGCGCCGCGACCGCCGGCCAGGTGGTGCTGGTCTGCACGCTCGGCATCACCATCCTGGCGGCGACCCGCGACCTCGCGGTCGCCCTGGTGGATGTCACCCAGCACACCGCCCGCCTGTCGGAAGCCCTGCGCACCCTGCTGCAGCCGCACGACCTGCGCGACCACCCGGAGGCCAAGCCCCTCGTCGGCGAGGGCGCCCGCATCACCTTCGAGAACGTGGCGTTCAACTATCCGGACGGCCGCGAGGTGTTCGGCGACTTCAACCTCGACATCCAGCCCGGCCAGCGCGTCGGCCTCGTCGGCCGCTCCGGCGGCGGCAAGTCGACCCTGTTCACCCTGCTCCAGCGCTTCTACGACCCGCAGAAAGGCCGCATCCTGATCGACGGCCAGGATATCGGCCGGGTCACGCAGGAATCCCTGCGCGAGGCGATCACGGTGGTGCCGCAGGACATCTCGCTCTTCCATCGCTCTTTACGCGAGAACATCCGCTACGGCCGGCCGGAGGCCACCGACGAGGAGGTGTGGGCCGCGGCCGCGGCCGCCCGCTGCACCGACTTCATCAACGACCTGCCCGGCGGCTTCGACACCATCGTGGGCGACCGCGGCGTGAAGCTCTCGGGCGGCCAGCGCCAGCGCATCGCGGTGGCCCGCGCCATCCTGAAGGACTCGCCGATCCTGCTCCTCGACGAGGCGACCTCGGCCCTCGACACCGAGTCGGAGGAGGCGATCCGCGAGGCGCTCGGCAACCTGATGAAGGGCCGCACCGTGATCGCCATCGCGCACCGGCTCTCGACCCTGAAGGACTTCGACCGGATCGTCGTTCTCGATGGCGGCCAGGTGATCCAGGACGGCTCGCCCGATCGCCTGGTGCATCTCGACGGCTTCTACCGCGACCTGATCCAGCGCGAGACGATCAAGCTGTCGCGCGAGGCGGCGTAAGCGCCTTCAGCAGCAGTAGTTCGTCCTTCGAAGCTTCGCGCTCCTGAATCCTCCCCCCTCTGCGGGGGAGGGTTCAGGGGCGAACGCCGTGAGCCGGGACAGAAGGAACCACGTTTCCGGATACGTCGCGACCGCGACAACGGGCGCCACGTCGTTCAGCGTCGCGCTGCCCCTCTCCCGCCCGGCTCCGCCGGGCACCCTCCCCCGCGGAGGCTCGTCGATTCACACATCGCGTCGTGTGCATCCCCGTCTCCCCGACAGCTCCCGGGCAAGCCCGGAGCCGTCGGGGAGACGGGAGACCCACGCCTTGTCTTGCCTCGTACAGCCCTGCGCCTGCGAGGAGCGGTGAGACCCGTACTTCAGCTGACGTCGCGTGAATGCGATAGCTCGCGAAGGGGCAGGGTTCATCAGCGCGCACTTTGCCAGGCCTTCGGTCACACCGAACCGCCCGACACGCGCCGACGCACAGTTCGACGCCCCCGTTTCAATTGGGTTCGCCGAATTTGTGCGATGCAGTGAACCTTCCGCTGCGGTCGCCGTTCTACCCAGGAGCCGCCCGCCGCCGAGGCTGCGTTGGCACGCAACTGGCTTATGGCGGGTACCATCCAACCCGGCACAACGAGGACCGTCGATGCTGAAGACCATCACCTATGCGATGATCGGTGTCCTGGCCTGCGGGCTGGTGGTGGCCGTGGTCGGCGCCTCCGGCGCCATCGGAGGCTGAGGAATCGCGAGGCCCGGTCTCGAAGACCGGGCCTCATAAAGTTTCCGATTGATCGCGTCAGGCGATCCTGGCGGATCGCTTCGCGATGCGGAAAAGCAGCTTCGCTCGAGCGCCGCGCGGGCTTGTCATGCGCTTTCCGGAGGAAATCTTCCGGACAGCGCATGACCCCTCATTTCTCCCGGAACGCGCGCGCGACCTGATCGGCGAGCGGCTTGGTGAAATAGCTCAGCACCGTGCGCGACTGGGTCTGGATGAAGGCCTCGACCGGCATGCCGGGGGTGAGCCGCACAGCGCCGAGGCGCTTCAGTTCGTCGTCCGGCACGGCGACCCGGGTGGTATAGTAGCCCTGGCCGGTGCGCGGGTCGGTGGTGAGGTCGGGGGAGATCCGTGACACCGCGCCGGTGATGGTCGGCGTGGTGCGCTGGTTGAAGGCCGAGAAGCGCAGGGACGCCGCCTGCCCGACATGGACCTGGTCGATGTCCTGCGGCGCGAGCTTGGCCTCGACCGTCAGGTGGTCGGCGGTCGGCACGATCTGCATGATCTCGGCGCCCGGCGCCACGACGCCGCCGACGGTGTGGACCGCCAGCTGATGGACGAGCCCGTCCTGCGGCGCCCGGATCTCGACGCGCTTCAGCTGGTCCTCGGCGGTGATGCGCCGCTCGGCATATTCCGACGTCTTGCTGCGGATCTCGGCCAGCTCCTTGCCGACCTCGGTGCGCAGATCCTGGTCGATCTGCAGGATCTGCAGCCGCGTCTCGGTGATGCGGCCGCGCACCTGCGCGATGGTCGAGACCAGCGTCCCCTTCTCGCCCTCCAGCCGTGCGAGGTCGCGCTCGAGTGCGCTCACCCGCTGGATCGGCACCAGCTTCTTCTCCCACAGGTCGCGCACCCCGCCGAGCTCCCGCTCGATCAGGACGATCTCCCGGGCCTTGGCGGCGATCTGCTCGTCGAGGCCGCGGATCTGCTCGTCGAGCTGGCCGACCCGCTCGGCGAGCTGGGACTTCTGGCCCTCGCGGGCACTCACCCGGGTCTGGAACAGCCGGCGCTCGCCGTTGATCAGCCCGGCCACCACGGGGTCGGCGGCCCGCGCCGTCAGCGCGGACGGGAAGGTGACGTCGGACGCCCCGTCGCGCTCGGCATCGAGCCGGGCCCGGCGGGCGGTCGATTCGTCGATCGAACGGGTGACGATGGCGAGGTTCGCCTGCAGCACCGTCTCGTCGAGACGCAGGAGCACGTCGCCGGCGGAGACCCGGTCGCCGTTCTTCACGCGCAACTCGCCGACGACGCCGCCGGTCGGATGCTGCACCTTCTTGACGTCGGACTCGACCACCAGCGAGCCGGCGGTGACGACGGCGCCGGAGAACTCGGCGAGCGCCGCCCAGCCGCCGGCGCCGACGAACAGGAATGCGCCGCCGATCGCGCCGGCCAGCAGGTGCCGGCGGATCGAGCGTTGCGTGTCGGGCGTGATCGGGCTCATCACGAGCGCCCTCCCTGGGCGAGCTTGAGGGTGAAGCCGGGCGCGAAGCTCGCCGAACCGGCCTGCATCGGCCGCTCCGCCGGCATGGCATGCGGCGGCATGGCGCGGGGCCGGTTGAGGGTGGGCAGGACCTCGTCGCGGGGGCCGAGCGCCTGGACGCGGCCCTGCGCCATCACCATCACCTGGTCGACCGCCGCCAGCGCGCTCGGCCGGTGGGCGATCACCACCACGATGCCGCCCCGCGCCCGCACCCCGGCGATCGCCTCGGTGAGTGCCGCCTCGCCCTCCTGGTCGAGGTTGGCGTTGGGCTCGTCGAGCACCACCAGGAAGGGGTCGCCGTAGAGCGCGCGGGCGAGCGCCAGACGCTGGCGCTGGCCGGCGGACAGGAGCGCGCCGCGCTCGCCGATCTGGGTCTGGTAGCCCTCCGGCAGGGACAGGATCAGGTCGTGGACCCGCGCGGCCTTGGCCGCCGCGATGATCCCGTCGGCCTCGGCGCCGGGCCGGAAGCGCGCGATGTTGGCCGCCACCGTTCCGGGGAACAGCTCGACCTCCTGCGGCAGGTAGCCGATATGGCGCCCGAGATCCTGCGGCCGCCACTGGTCGATGCGGGCACCGTCGAGGCGCACCGCGCCGCGGGCCGCCGGCCAGATCCCGACGAGCAGGCGGGCGAGCGACGACTTGCCCGAGGCGCTGTGGCCGACGATGCCGAGCCCCTGCCCCGGCGCGAGCGCCAGGCTGACGTCGAGGGCGGTGAGGCGCTGGCCCCCGGGCGGGCCGACGCTCGCCTGCTCGACGGTGATCCCGTCGCGCGGCGCCGGCAGGGCCAGGCCCTCCGGCTCCTCGCCGGCGGCCGACAGCGCCGCCCCGAGATGGCGCCAGCACTCGCGGGCCGACGAGAAGGTCTTCCAGTAGCCGATCGCCTGGTCGATCGGCGCCAGCGCCCGGGCGCTCAGGATCGAGCCGGCGATGATGACGCCCGCGGTCGCCTCCTGGCGGATCACCAGGAAGGCGCCGACGCCGAGCACCGCCGATTGCAGCACCACCCGCAGGATCTTCGAGGCGTTGTGGATCGCCCCGGTGATCTCGGCGGTGCGCTCCTGGGTGGCGTGGGAGGCGGCGTTGGCCCGGGCCCAGATGCCGGCCAGGTCGGGCTCCATGCCCATCGCCCGCACGGTCTCGGCGTTGCGCCGGCTCGCCTCGGCGACGAAGCCGCGGGCAGCTCCGGCCTCGCGGGCGTCGCGGGCGTGGTGGCGGGTGAGGATCTCGGCGAGCGCCGTCAGGCCGACGAGGGCCAGGGCGCCGAAGAGCGCGGTGAACCCGATCCAGACGTGGAAGGCGAAGAGCAGGCCGAGATAGACCGGGACCCAGGGCAGGTCGAACAGGGCGCCGGGGCCCCCGCCGGCGAGCGCGGCGCGGATCTGGTCGAGGTCGCGCATCGGCCTGAGGCCGTCGGCCTCCGCCCGGCCGCGCAACGGCAGGGTGACCACGGCGCGGAAGACCTGCCGGCTCAGGGATTCGTCGAAGGCACGCCCGGCCCGCAGCAGCAGGCGCGACCGGATCAGGTCGAAGAAGCCCTGGCCGAGATAGAGCACCAGCACGATCAGGCTCAGGCCCACCAGGGTCGGCACGCTGCGGCTCGGGATCACCCGGTCGTAGACTTCGAGCATGTAGAACGAGCCGGCGAGCGCCAGCAGGTTGACGGCGCCGCTCAGGACCGCGACCCCGAGGACGACGTGGCGCAGGCGCGCCAGCGCCGCCACCATCGGCGGGGCCGAGGCGGCCCGGGACCGGCCGAGGCCGAAGGCCGTCAGCGCGTCGCTGCGCAGGCCCTCCTCGGGAGCGGCAGCCTCGGTCTCCGCGCCGGAGGCGGCGAAGCGGTCGCGCCCCCCATGCAGGGCCGGTTCGGCCAGGTGGCGGGCGGCGTCGCGGGCGCGCCGGACGGTGCCGGCTCCCGGAAGGCGGAGATCGGGGCGGGGATCGAGAAAGGTCACGGGGTTGCTGGGCTCCGTTCGGCGCGCGGCAACGGGCCCGGCCAGTCACGGCGGGCGGCGCAGCGATGATGAGGCGGGAGGGACGCGCTCGGGGAAACCCCGCCCGCCAGGGGCGGGCGGGGCGTCACGACCCTCAGACGAGGTAGTCGTGGAAGGTGAAGTGCTTGGTGCCCGCATCGGCCAGGGTCAGGTGGGCGCCCTGGACGTTCTGGCCGGCATAGGTGGCGCTGTCGACGTAGAGGTTACGGTCGGTCGCATCCGTGCCGCCCCAGGCGTCGTTGAGGAACTTGACCGCCACGTCGTGGTTGCCCTGGCCCCAATCGCCGCGCACCGAGATCAGGTCGGACTGACCCGCGCTGTGCAGGGACTTCGCGGTCTGGACCCCGCCGATCTGCTTGCCGTCCACCGAGATGGTGTACTGCGCGTCGCCGCGATAGGCGTCCTGGCTGATCTTCAGCAGCAGCTGGTCGGACCCGCTGCCGAGGCTGACGGTCGGCTGGGCCGTGCCGCCGGTGGCCGGAGCCGCCGGGGTGGTCGGCGCGGTGACGATCGGCGAGGTCGCCGGCGGCGCCGTGGTGACCGGCGGGGTCACGGCGTGGTCGCCGCCGCCCGCCGGGGTCGAGGCGGTGTTGTTCGTCACCATCTCCAGGTGGGCACGGATGGCGCCCATGTCCTTGAACAGGTTGTCGGCCTGGCTCTGGCTCACGCCCGACTCGAGGTAGGCGAGCTGCATCGTGTTGGGGCCGGAGGTGTCGGTGACGTAGCCGCCGTAGTTCTGGTAGGCCTTGGCCAGCGCCATGCCCTCGGCGGTCTTGATGCCGATCGCGTTCAGGTCGACGTCCTTCGGGATCGCGAACAGCGAGCCGATCGGGATGGTGCCGGAATAGCTGCCGCTGAAGCCGTCGGCGGCGGTCGCCGGCCAGACATAGGGGGACTTCGCCGAGCCGGCCTGGGTCGTCGAGATCGCCATCGCCACGGCGTGGTCGATGTGGCCCGCGTCGAGATCCGCCTTCTGCACCACGCCGCCCATCAGCGACATGCCGGCGGCCCGGATGCCCTCGTGCGCGCCCGGCACGTTGGCGATGCCGTCACCCGTCAGGGTGTTCTCGACGACGTAGTTGGCGTGGTAGCTGTTGCCGCCGGTCTTCGAGCCGAGCCAGGTCTCGATGTAGTGCTGGCCGTCCTCGGAGACGATGATCGCCCAGCCGTCGGCGGTCTTGAACTGCACGTCGGTCGGCGTCCGCATCTGGAACGTGCCGTTCATCGACGAGGTGTTGCCGAAGGTCCAGTCGGCGTTGGTGGCCCGGCTGTCATAGCTCCAGGTGGCCAGCGGGTCGGTCGATTTCGCCTGATAGATCGGAACCGCGTCCTGGCCGATCCAGGTGTTGACGCCGGCTTGGTGCTGGATGGAGGCGGTCTGCGCTCCGGATGCAGACTGGAACTGGGCGTTCGACCCAATCGGGGTGTTCCAAATGCTGCTCGGCGCAAAAGGCTGCGCGACCGTTTGATAAGCCATGTATCACTTCCGAATCTGTGGAAAGGCAGCCGAACCGCGGAGCGCGGTGGCATCGATGCGCTGTCAGAAAAAGATCAGGGCCCGTCCGGGGCCCGACCCGATGCGCGAGGCGGACAATAAGTAGCAATGTTTGCCTGTCAAGCCTGGGTTAATCAGCGTAGTCTTGCCGATACTTTATCAAATATTCCTGCAACGATCGGCGGAAGGCAGGCGATTCGCCGGTTCTCCCGGCGAAAATGGGCGCAATGATTTTTAATCCGTGCGGCAGATGGCGGTCCCCACATCAAGAGATCGACACCGACAACTCTCAAGCTGTCGGTGCAGTGCAGCAACTTGGCCGTATCGATAACGCGATGTTTGGTTCTGCCACCTGTCGGATAGCGCGTATCCATCACCATACATAAGATGAATGATCGTCCCGTTATGGGACGCATCCCGGCAGCGGGTGATGAGGCGCCGCGCTGAATGCAGCGAAGCTGCGCGTCGATTTCGAGATCTCATGACCCGCCACAGACCATTCCGGTCGTCGGATCGACCGCTCCGCTTGCAACGACTGACGGCGCGAAGCATGACCTCGTCGAGAGACCTGCGACGACTTGCAAAAGCGGCAATAACGGCCAAATGACGGCCGGGTGTCCGACCGCGATCTGCCGCCGACTCAAAGCGCGTCCGAACCAATCATGGAATACCGCCTTAAGGCGTACGCGGAAGTTATCGCTTGCACCGAAAGGCCATGCACGCAGCCGGCCTAAGGCTCCTTCCACAATGCAGGTCCAAATGTGACAGTGCCGTTCACCGCGAATCCTTCTTGTCGAAAGCAGATTCCATGCTCTATTCCGACGAGACAACCGCCGATCAGACCCTGAATCCGGTCCAGACCGGCGGCAATGCATCGTCCCAAATGCCTGGAGCGGGCGAATCGCTGAATGCGGCAACCGCAGCCGGGGACGATTCCGCATCTGCGAGCAAGGTCGCGGCACGTCTGAGCGCGGCGCCCGTCGGCTCGAGCGGTACGCCCGACGCGGCGGCGCCGGTCCAGACCATCAAGGACCTCGCCGTGACCCCGGCCCCGTCCGCCGCATCGAACGCCGTGTTCTGCTGCGGCTCCTGCGGCTACGTGAGCTGCCCGTCCCGGATCCTCGACCTGCCGGCCAGCACCATCCTGTCGACCAACGGGCAATTGCCCGGTTACGGCAGCAGCGCGCCGGTCGGTGCCATCACCACCCTGCCCGGCGGGGCGGAGACTGCCGCGGCCGGCCCGGGCAAGACCCAGATTCCCCGCATGAGCGGCCCGATCACGACCGCGGTCGCCACGTCGAAGCCCTCCCCCGGCGTGACCGTCAACTCGCTGAGCGCCAACTCGCTGAGCACCTCCGGCACCGCCACGGCCACCGCCGCCAACAAGATCGTGCTCGAGAACCAGAAGCTCGGCAGCCCGGTCAGCGAGTGGGGCATCAACGGCTCCGGCGACGACAACATCGAGGGCTTCGCCACCGATATCAGCACGAATGTCGGCAAGACGGTCAACTTCAAGATCGACACCGATTCGAACAACTATCGGATCGACATCTACCGGCTCGGCTATTACGGCGGCCTCGGCGCGCGCAAGATCGATACGATCCAGCGGACCGGGCGGCAGGTCCAGCCGACGCCGCTGCGCGACGCGGCGACCGGGATGGTCGATGCCGGCAACTGGTCGATCTCGGCCTCCTGGACCGTGCCGACGGACGCGGTCTCGGGCGTCTACATCGCCAAGCTGACGCGCCAGGACGGCGTGGCCGGCGAGAACGAGATCCCGTTCATCGTCCGGGACGACTCGAGCCACAGCGACATCATCTTCCAGACCGCCGACCAGACCTGGCAGGCCTACAATCCCTGGGGCGGGGCCAACTTCTACGGCGGCAACGGCCCGGCCACCGGCCAGGGCGCGGGCCGCGCCTACGCGGTCAGCTACAACCGGCCGATCACCACCCGCGGCGGCGGCCTCGCGGCCGGACCGCAGGACTACATCTACGGCGCCGAGTTCCCGGCGATCATGTGGCTCGAGCAGAACGGCTACGACGTCTCGTACATGTCGGGCGCCGATGCCGACCGGTATGGCAGCCTGCTCAAGAACCACAAGATGTACCTCGATGTCGGCCACGACGAGTACTGGTCTGGCCCGCAGCGCGACAACGTCGAGGCGGCGCGGGATGCCGGCGTCAACCTGGCCTTCTGGAGCGGCAACGAGGTCTACTGGCGCACGCGGTTTTCCAACAGCATCAGCAGCGACGCCACGCCGTACCGCACGCTGGTCTCGTACAAGGAGACCTGGGACGCCGACCAGAACGCCGATCCGAGCAACCAATGGACCGGCACCTGGCGCGATCCCCGCGGGCCGGCCGGCACGGTCGGCAACAACGACCCCGAGAATGCCCTGACGGGCACGATCTTCCAGGTCGATGCCTACGTTCTCGACACGATCACGGTGCCGTACGACGACGCCAACCAGCGCTTCTGGCGCAATACCAGCATCGCCAACCTGCAGCCGGGCCAGACCGCCTCGCTGAACAAGAACTATCTCGGCTACGAGTGGGACGAGGCGCCCGACAACAACTCGGCTCCGGCCGGGCTGGTGCGGCTGTCCTCGACCACCCTCGACCAGTCGACCTATCTGCAGGATTACGGCAACACCACCGGCAAGGGCACGGCGACCCACAGCCTGACGCTCTACCGGGCGCCGAGCGGCGCCCTCGTCTTCGGGGCCGGCACCGTCTACTGGTCTTGGGGCCTGTCGGCCAACCACGACAACGAGGCGACGCCGACCGATCCGCGGATCCAGCAGGCGATGGTCAACCTGCTCGCCGATATGGGCGTGCAACCGGGAACCCTCGACCCGAACCTCAAACCGGCCTCCGCCTCGACCGACCACACCGCGCCGACCTCGACCATCACCACGCCGACCACAGGGTCCAGCGTGGCGGCATTCACGCCCGTCACGATCACCGGCACCGCCACGGATGCCGGCGGCGGGGTGGTCGCGGCCGTCGAGGTCTCGACCGATAACGGCGTCACCTGGCGCGCCGCCACCGGCGACGAGAACTGGAGCTACACCTTCGCGCCGCAGGTCGCCGGGACCTACATGATCCGCACCCGGGCGACCGACGACAGCATCAACATGGAGAGCCCGTCCGCCGGGCGCAGCCTGACGGTGACGCCGTCGCCCTCCCTGACCCTGTTCTCCGGCGCGGCGAAACCGACGGTCACCAACACCGTCGACAGCACGCCGGTCGAGCTCGGCGTCCGGTTCCAGAGCTCCACCACCGGCACGATCAGCGGCATCCGCTTCTACAAGAGCTCCCTCGATCGCGGGGTCCATGTCGGCACCCTGTGGTCGAGCACCGGGCAGAAGCTCGCCACGACGACCTTCAACAACGAGACCAAGGACGGCTGGCAGACCGCCACCTTCTCGACCCCGATCACCATCAACCCGGGCACGACCTACACCGCCTCCTATTACTCGACGCTCGGGCATTATTCGAGCGACGTGAACTACTTCGACAACGCAGTCACCAGCGGCCCGCTCTCGGCGGCCGGCGGCAGCAACGGCGTCTTCGTCTACAGCAACACGAGCCAGTTCCCGACTCAGACTTTCAGCAACACCAACTTCTGGGTCGACGTCCTGTTCAACCCGTCCTCCGGCACGCCGACGAACCAGGGGCCGACTGCCGTCAACGATACCGGCCCGGCGGTGACGCAGAACACCGCGGTGACGTTCTCGACCGCGACGTTGCTCGCCAACGACACCGACCCGAACGGCGACCCGCTCACGGTCACCGGCGTGAGCGCCCCCACCAACGGCACCGTCTCGCTCAACCCGACCAACGCCACCGTCACCTTCACGCCGACCGCCAACTACACGGGGGCCGCCGGCTTCAGCTACGCGATCTCGGACGGGCGCGGCGGCACCTCGTCGGCGACTGTCGCGCTCACGGTCTCGGCGCCCGGCACCGGCCCGGTCAGCCTGTTCTCGTCCTCGGCCACGCCGGCCGCGACCAACACCAACGACCTCAACCCGGTCGAACTCGGGGTGAAGTTCCAGGCCTCGACCGCCGGCACGGTCAGCGCGGTCAAGTTCTACAAGGGCACCCAGGATACCGGCACTCATACCGGCACCCTGTGGTCGAGCACCGGCCAGAAGCTCGCCACCGCGACCTTCTTCAACGAGACCGCGAGCGGCTGGCAGACCGCCACCTTCTCGAACCCGGTGACGCTCACGCCCGGCGCCACCTACACGGCGTCCTACCACACCAATACGGGGCGCTACTCGCAGACCGCCAACGGCTTCGCCAACGCCGTGACCAGCGGCCCGCTCACGGCGCCGTCCTCCGGCAACGGCGTCTACGCCTATGGCAGTTCCAGCCTGTTCCCGACCAACACCTACCAGAACACC
>NZ_LABZ01000096.1 GCF_001043955.1 Methylobacterium tarhaniae
CAAGGGCGGGGTGGGCAAGACCACCACGACGGCGGCGCTCGGTGCCGCCCTCGCCCAGGCCGGGCAGAATGTCTGCGTGGTCGACTTCGATGTCGGCCTGCGCAACCTCGACCTGATCATGGGCGCCGAGCGCCGGGTCGTGTACGACCTCATCAACGTCGTCCAGGGCGACGCCAAGCTGCCCCAGGCGCTGATCCGCGACAAGCGCCTCGACACCCTCTCGCTCCTGCCCGCCTCCCAGACCCGCGACAAGGACGCGCTCACCGACGACGGCGTCGCCCGCGTCATCGGGGAACTGCGCGAGAAGTTCGACTGGGTGATCTGCGACAGCCCCGCCGGCATCGAGCGCGGCGCCACGCTGGCCATGCGACACGCCGACATCGCGGTCGTGGTCACCAATCCCGAGGTGTCCTCGGTGCGCGACTCCGACCGCATCATCGGGCTGCTCGACTCCAAGACCGAGCGGGCCGAGAAGGGCGAGCGGCTGGAGAAGCACCTGATCCTGACCCGCTACGACCCCGGCCGGGCCGAGCGGGGCGAGATGCTGAAGATCGACGACGTCCTGGAGATCCTGTCGATCCCGCTGCTCGGGGTGATCCCGGAGAGCGAGGAGGTGCTGAAGGCCTCCAACCTCGGCAGCCCGGTGACGCTGAACGCGCCCCAGAGCGCGCCGGCCCGGGCCTATGCGGATGCGGTGCGCCGGCTGAAGGGCGAGACGGTGGCGATGAGCGTGCCGTCGGAGAAGCGGTCGATCCTGGGCAAGCTGTTCACCCGGAGGGCGGCATGAACCTGCTGAACTTCCTGTCGCGGCGCGGGACGGCGCCGGTGGCGCGCGAGCGCCTGCAGATCCTGCTGGCGCATGAGCGCACCGCGTTCGGCCGGTCGGACCTGGTGGCGGTCCTGCGCGAGGAGATCCTGGCGGTCATCGCCAAGCACGTCGCCATCGACCAGGAGAAGGTGAAGATCACCATGGAACGGGGCGACGCCGTCTCGACCCTGGAGATCGACGTCGAGCTACCGAAGGCGGTCCACAAGGCGGCCTGATCGGCTCCGGCCCTTGCGCTCACGGCCCAGCCGGGCGATTCAGTCGCAAGGGGCCGGACGGAGCGAGCTTTTGGCGGACGCCTTCCCACTGCAGGACAAGCTGGCCCTGGTCACCGGGGCCGGCAGCGGCATCGGTGCGGCCCTCGCCCTGGGCCTCGCCCGGAAGGGGGCCCGCCTCGTTCTCGTCGACCGCGATCCCGAGGGGCTCGCCCGCAGCGAGGCCGCCATCCGGGCCCTCGGGCGCGAGGTCGGCGCCCACCGGCTCGACCTCACGGATTTCGAGGCCATCGCGGCCCTGCCGGAGGCGGTGGGCGCCCGGCACGGACCGCTCGATCTCCTCGTCAACAATGCGGGCGTGGCGCTCGCCGGCCGCTTCGCCGATGTCGAGCTCGACGACTTCGACTGGCTGATGGACGTGAACTTCCGCGCCGTGGTGCGGATGACCCGTGCCTTCCTGCCCGTGCTGGAGAGCCGGCCGGCGGCGCAGATCGTCAACCTGTCGAGCCTGTACGGCATCGTCGCCCCGCCGGGCCAGGCGGCCTACGCGGCGAGCAAGTTCGCCGTGCGCGGCTTCTCCGAGGCCCTGCGGCACGAATATGCCGGCACGGCTCTCGGGGTCAGCGTGGTGCATCCGGGCGGCGTCGCCACCGCCATCGCCCGCAACGCCCGCGTCGGCCCGCGCCTCGATCCGGCCGAGGTCGCGCGCGGCAAGGCCGCCGTGGAGCGCCACCTGCGCCTGTCCCCGGAGGCGGCGGCCGAGCGCATCCTGCGCGGCATCGCCCGCCGGGAACCCCGCATCATCGTCGGCCGCGACGCCGCCCAGGTGACGCTGATCCAGCGCCTGATGCCGGTGCGATACTGGTCGCTGATCGCCCGCGCCATGGAGTAGAGCATGCCGAGCCTGCGCGCCCACGTCTTCGACTGGATCATCCGCTGGCAGGTGAAGCCGAAGCTCGCCCGCGCCGCCGGCGACGTCGCGGCGACGCGGCGGATCTTCAACCAGGCGAGCTTTCCCGAGCCACCCGGCATCGTCTTCCGCCCGGCCGAGATCGGCGGCATCCCGGGCGAATGGGCCGAGCGTCCGGGTCTGGCGCCGGACGCGCCGCGCCTGTTCTACCTGCATGGCGGCGGCTTCATCGGCTGCTCCCCCCGCACGCACCGGCCGCTCACCGGCGCCTTCGCGGTGCGGGGGTTCCGGGTGTTCTGTCCCGATTACCGCCTCGCCCCCGAGCATCCGTTCCCGGCGGCCCTCGACGACGCGGCCGCCGCCTGGTCCGCCTTCGCGGCGGCGGGGCCGGCCGGCATCGCGGGAGATTCCGCCGGCGGCAACCTCTCGCTCGCGCTGATGCTGCGGGCGCGGCGGGACGGATTGCCGCTGCCCAGCGCGGCCGTTCTGTTCTCGCCCTCGACCGACATGCTGGGGGAGGGCGACTCGATGCGCACCAATGCCCGCCGCGACGCGATGTTCGACCCGGCGAAGCTCCAGGATCTGGTCGGGGCCTACCTCGCCGGGCACGATCCCGCCGACCCGCTCGCCTCGCCGCTGCGCGGCGACCTGTCCGGGCTGCCGCCGCTGCTGTTCCATGTCGGCGCCCGGGAAGTCCTGCGCGACGATTCGGTGCGCTTCGCCGAGAAGGCCCGCCGGGCCGGTGTCTCCGCCACCGTGACGGTCTGGCCGGTGGTGCCGCATGTCTGGCAATTCGCCCAGACCTTCCTGCCCGAGGCCCGTCGCTCCCTCTCCGAGGCCTCCGCCTTCCTGAAGAGCCACGCCAGAACGCCGGAGGCGGTCCGGTGACACGAGAGCCCGGAGGCCGTCCGGTGACACGAGAGGCCGGAGGCCGTCCGGTGACAGAGCCGTCCGCCCTGCCATGGCCGGACAAGCCCCTCGCCGTGCTGGTGATCGGGGCCGGCTTCTCCGGCCTCGCCATGGCGATCCGGTGCCGGCAATCGGGCATCGACGACCTGCTGGTCGTGGAGAAGTCCGACGCGGTCGGCGGCACCTGGCACGAGAACACCTATCCGGGCGCGGCCTGCGACATCCCGGCCCATCTCTACGCCCTGTCCTTCGCCCCGAAGCCCGACTGGACCCGCACCTATGCGGGCCAGCCCGAGATCGCCGCCTATCTGCGCGAGTTGGTCGAGCGGTTCGATCTGGGGAAGCACGTCGCCCTCTCCACCGCCGTCACCGGCGCGGTCTGGGACGGGGCGCGCTCCCTGTGGCGCGTCGAGACCGATCGCGGCCCGCTTGAGGCCCGGGTGCTGGTCTCCGGCATGGGGGCCTTGCACCACCCGGCGATCCCCGCGATCCCGGGCCTGCATACCTATCTGGGGACCCTCTTCCACACCTCCGGCTGGAACCACGGCGTGTCGCTCAAGGGCAAACGCGTCGGGGTGATCGGAACGGGGGCGAGCGCGATCCAGGTCGTGCCGGCCATCGCCCCGGAGGTCGGGCACCTGGTGCTGTTTCAGCGCACGCCGCCCTGGGTGGTCCCGCGCAACGACCGGCCGATCGGCAAGCGGATGCGGGCGCTGTTCCGGCGCCTTCCCCCGGCCCGCCGGCTGCTGCGCGGCGTCCAGTTCTGGCTGCGGGAGGCGCAGGCCGCCCTGGGCTTCACCCGGGTCTCCGGCCTCACGCGCCTCGCCGAAGCCGCGAGCCGGCGCCATCTGCGCCGACAGGTCCCCGACCCGGCCCTGCGGGCGAAGCTGGCCCCGCCCTACCGGCTCGGCTGCAAGCGGGTGCTGATCTCGGACGATTACTACCCGGCCCTGACCCGGCCGAACGTCACGGTGGAGACCGACCCGATCCGCACGGTCACGCCGGACGGCGTGACGATGCAGGATGGCCGTCATCATCCCCTCGACGTGCTGGTCCTGGCCACCGGTTTCGACGTCACCGCCTCCCTGGCCCGGGTGCCGGTGGTCGGCCGCGACGGGCTGATCCTGGCCCGCGCCTGGGGCGAGCGGGTGGCGGCGCATCGCGGGGTCGCGCTCGCGGGCTTCCCGAACTTCTTCATGCTCCTCGGACCCAATACGGGCCTCGGCCACAACTCCGTGGTGCTGATGATCGAGGCGCAGGTCGAGTACGTGCTCGCCTGCCTCGCCGAGATGCGGGCGCGCAACCTGTCGGCGATCGAGCCGGCGCCCGAGGCCCAGGCGCGCTACCTCGCCGGGCTCGAGACGCGGCTGTCCGGCAGCATCTGGCAGCAGGGCGGCTGCGCCAGCTGGTACCAGGACGCGAGCGGGCGCAACGTCGCGCTCTGGCCCGGCACGGTGGTGGCCTACCAGCGGGCGATGCGGGCGCCGGATTGGGGCGAGTTCGTCCTGACGCCCGCCCGCGCCGAGGCATGAGAGGGGCCGGCTCGCTGCAAGAGGCTTGGGACGCATCGCTGCGCTGCGGCGATAGCGCTTTGCGCCCGTCACACACGCGTGCTATCGGCCCGTGCCAACTCAATCCAGGCATTTGCCAGGCAAAATGCCCGGCGCGACGCCGATTTCGCGGTTGACCCAAGGGTGCCGCACGCATGAGGAGTTGGTTCATGGCCCGCATCAGCACCGATACGATCATCGAGGGCCTGACCTTCGACGACGTCCTGCTTCGCCCCGCCGCATCCTCGGTCATGCCGGCGGAGGTGAATCTCGGCACCCGCCTCACCCGCTCGATCCGGCTCAACATGCCGATCATCGCCTCGGCGATGGACACGGTGACCGAGGCCCGGATGGCCATCGCGATGGCGCAGAATGGCGGCCTCGGGGTGATCCACCGCAATCTCGAGCCGCCGGAGCAGGCCGAGCAGGTCCGCCTGGTCAAGAAGTACGAGTCCGGCATGGTGCTCAACCCGATCACCATCCACCCGGACGAGACCCTGGCCGACGCCTACGGGGTGATGCGCCAGCACGGCATCTCCGGCATCCCGGTGGTCGAGCGCGGCCCCAACGGCTCGCGCGGCAAGCTCGTCGGCATCCTGACCAACCGCGACACGCGGTTCGCCACCAACCAGAGCCAGCCGGTCTCCGAGCTGATGACCCGCGACCGGCTGATCACCGTGCGCGAGGGCGTGACCCAGGACGAGGCCAAGCGCCTGCTGCACCAGTTCCGCATCGAGAAGCTGCTCGTCGTCGACGACCACTACCGCTGCATCGGCCTGATCACCGTCAAGGACATCGAGAAGCAGGTCGCCTACCCGAACGCCATCAAGGACGAGCAGGGCCGCCTGCGGGTCGCCGCCGCCACCACGACCGGCGACGGCGGGTTCGAGCGGGCCGAGCGCCTGATCGATGCCGGCTGCGACGTGATCGTGGTCGACACCGCCCACGGCCACTCGGCCAAGGTGCTGGAGAGCGTGCGCCGGGTGAAGACCCTGTCGAACGCCGTGCAGGTCATCGCCGGCAACGTCGCGACCCGCGAGGGCGCCCAGGCGCTGATCGATGCCGGCGCCGACGCCATCAAGGTCGGCATCGGCCCGGGCTCGATCTGCACCACCCGGATCGTCGCCGGCGTCGGCGTGCCCCAGCTCACCGCCATCATGGAGGCGGTCGAGGCCGGCAACGAGGCCGACGTGCCCGTGATCGCCGATGGCGGCATCAAGTACTCGGGCGACCTCGCCAAGGCGATCGCCGCCGGCGCCTCGGTGGCGATGCTGGGCTCGCTGCTTGCCGGCACCGACGAGGCGCCGGGCGAGGTGTTCCTGTACCAGGGCCGCTCGTACAAGAGCTACCGCGGCATGGGCTCGGTCGGCGCCATGGCGCGCGGCTCGGCCGACCGCTACTTCCAGGCCGAGGTCAGCGACACCCACAAGCTCGTGCCGGAGGGCATCGAGGGCCAGGTCCCCTACAAGGGTCCGGTGGCAGCCGTGCTGCACCAGCTCGCCGGGGGCTTGCGCGCCGCCATGGGCTATGTCGGCGCCCCGTCGATCCCGGAGATGCAGGAGAAGGCGCAGTTCATCCGCATCACCAATGCGGGCCTGCGCGAGAGCCACGTCCACGACGTGACGATCACCCGCGAGAGCCCGAACTATCCGGGGCGGGTGTAAGTCATCCTCGGGCGCGGGCAGGTCCCGCGCCCGCCGCACAAGGTCGTCCCGGGGCTCGCCGAAGGTGAGAGTCCGGGATGCCGAAGGAGCGCCCGGAAACACAAGTCGTGCCGAACGAAGCGGGATGCGTTCCGTTCTCGTCTGAGACAACGGCGGTTGTGGATTCCGGGCTCCGCTACGCGGCCCCGGAATGACGCGGATATTGAACAAGTCTGTCGCAGATCCGGGAGGAGGCCGGCGCCTCAACCCCCCTGCGCGCCCCCGGGCACCGTCCCCAGCCGCTTGGCCAGGCGCTCGATCCGCTCCGCCATGCGCTGCACGGCCTCGGCGAGGCGCGCCTCGGAGGCCTCGCGCTCGGCGCTGCCGGCGTTGGTGGAGTCGCGCAGGGCCACGGTCTCGCGCTCCATCGCCTCCATCCGGCGCTTCGTTTCCGCCAATTCGTCCGCCAGGGTCAGCGCGGCCATGACGTGCAGGCGCATGTCGCCGATCTCGCCGAAGGCCTTGCGCATGTCGCCGATGCGGGCGTCGAAGCTCGCGGCCAGCCCCTCGAGGTGGCCTTCCTCGCCCTCGCCGCAGGCCATGCGGTAGGTCTTGCCGGCGATGGTGACCGTCACTTGAGGCACAAGCCCCTCCTCGAACGCAAGAAACGCCAGTCCAGGACGCGCCGGTCCGGGGAGCGCCGATCCTGGAGCTTCACCCCTCGCCCCGCTCGCCGCTGCGGCCGAGCACGCCCTCGACGGTGCCGATGGCGCGACCGAGGCGGTGATCGACATCCTCGGTCACCGACTGCATCTCGGCGAGGCGCGCCGTCGCCCCGTCCAGCTCCGCCGCCAGCCGGGCCCGGTCGTCCCGCATGATCTCCAGCTCGGTCTCGAGGTCGCTGTGGCTGCGCTCCGCGTCGAGCCGGCGCGCCACCGCGGATTCGAGCAGGGCCACCGAGGCTTCGAGGCGGCGCAGCGCTTCCTCCACCGCTGCGGTCATGCTCACCTCCGAAAAACGCCAACCGAGAAAACGCCGACTGGACACGTGGAATACCTGCCCGAAACCCTAAAGGGCCGGGCCCCGCGTCGCAATCGCCGTGCCGGTCCGCGCGGCGCAGTCGGGGTCTCGCCTGGGGACGGCGGGGACAATCAGGCGGCTGCCGCCACCTCCAGGCGGTTCCGCCCGCCCACCTTGGCCCGGTAGAGCGCCCGGTCGGCGGTCGAGAGCAGGGCCGTCAGGTCGCCGCGCCCCGCGGCCAGGCCGACGCTGACGGTGGCCGGGATGCCGGGCCCGTCGCCGTGCCGGGCCGCTTCGGCGAAGCGGCGCGCGATGCTCTCGCCGACCAGTCGCGCCGCGCCGGTGTCGAGGTCCGGCAGCAGGGCGGCGAATTCCTCGCCGCCGAGCCGGGCCACCAGCGCGTCCGGCCCGGCCGCCCGGCGGGCCGTGTCGGCGAAGAGCCGCAGCACCGCATCGCCGGCGGCGTGACCGTGGCGGTCGTTGATCGCCTTGAAGTGGTCGAGGTCGAAGGCGAGGAGTGCCGCGGGGCGGTGCTCGATCAGCCGCGCGCCCTCCTCGAAGAAGCCGTGCCGGTTCTGGAGACCGGTGAGGTAGTCGGTGCGGGCCGCCGCGAGGGCTTTCGCCTGCGCCTCCTCGCGCACCAGGGCGATCAGCCCCATCGGCATGGCGACGGAGTAGAGCACGCCCTCGTACATCGTCATCTTGCCGAAGACCGGCAGCAGGTCCGGGCCGTGGATCGACACGAGGAGGGGCGTCACGAGCGCCCGGACCAGGTTGAACAGGCCGTGCCCGGCCGCGACCGCGATGACGACCGTCCGCGAGCGCAGGCGCCTGGCGGTGCGGCTGCGCATCATCGTCCAGGCGGTGAGGCCGCAGGCGAGCACGATCGGCAGCGAGGCGACGTAGTTCCAGAACGCGTCCGGAAAGCGGACGCCGAGGGTGGCCCAGAGCAGCGCGAGCGCCGCCAGCACGGCGATCGACGGGCGCAGCCGCACCGGCCCGTCGAGGCGCCCCACCCCGTGCAGGATCATCAGGTAGCCCGCGACGATCAGCAGGTTGGCGAGCGCCGCGCCGGCGACACCCGGGAGGTGCGTGCGGTTCATCGCCACGATCAGGCCCGCCGCGAAGGCGAGGTAGGCGCCGGCCCAGATCCCGAGTTCAGGCGACCGTCCCGCATGGGCCTGACGTTCCCACAGGGTCATCGTCAACGCCACCAGCAGCGTCCCAACGGTCAGGTAGTAGAGTGTAGGAAGATCGATCTGCATCGTTGTCGTCACCTGCACCCATTGGTCTACACGGCGGCGGCGCAATTTTGGTTACAGATCCGGTCGTCTCTCACCCGTCGCGCGGCATGGTTAAGCCCCGGCTGACCGGTTGTCGACGCGTCGCGACGCGCTGGGATCGTCAGGCGGCGGGGCGGGTCCCGACCCCCGGACGGCCCGGTTTTCCCCAAGGCGCGGCCAGGGTTTGACTCGCCCCTGCACCATGTTAGGAAGCCGGCGCCCCGCCGGGCGGCTGTCGCCGGCGGATTGACAGAATACGAGCTGCCGTGACGCCTCCCGTGCTCCCCGCCAGTGCCGTCCCCGCCGGGATGGCCGGCGTGTCCGGGACCATGAGCGCAGCGGGCCTCGCCGGTGCAGGCCGGCCCTTCTCCAGCGTCGACGCGCACCACGCAGGCCTCGGCCGCGCGGCCCGGTCCGCTGCGGGGCCCCACCCCCCCCCACCCCCCCCCCCCGCCCCCTCCCAGGGGGGAGAAACAAATCGGGCACAGGCGCCCCCAAACGCTTCCGGCGCATAGGGCGCAAAGCCCCGCGCCCCTCCTCTTTTCACATATCCCCGGCCACGCGACCCCA
>NZ_LABZ01000097.1 GCF_001043955.1 Methylobacterium tarhaniae
CCCCTGCGCGCTGCCGTAGCCGCCCGCCCCGCTCCAGCAGGCGGCCTATCCGCAGCCGGGCGGCTACGGCAGCGCGCAGGGGATGCCGGTGCAAGGTGGCTACGGCCAGGGTGGTCATGGACAGGCGGGACCGGGACCCGGAGGCATGGGCCAAGGCGTCTATGGACAAGGCGCCTACGGGCAGGGCGGCGGCCCCGGCGGCTACGGCCAGCCCGGATATGGGCAAGGGGGATACGGCCAAGCCGGCTATCCGGGCCAGGGCGGCGGGTTCGGCATGCCCGGGCCGGGCGGCTCCGGCGGCGCCCCGTCGCGGCCGGGCGAGCGGCTCTATGCCGTGGCGCGGGCGGGCGATACGGTCTACGCCTCCCTCGACCAGGGCTTCAACTCGGACGATCCCCAGGCGCCGATCTTCGCCACGATCTACGACGTCGACGGCACCGGGCGCAGCGGGCCGCTGCACGGCGTCCGGCTGATCGGGCAGATCGTCTATTCCTCGAACCAGGCCGCGATCCAGTTCACGCAACTCGTCCTCGTCGACGGCCGCCAGTACCCGCTCAAGGCCTATGCGATCTCGCCGCGGGACGCCCGCACCGGCATCTCGCGCGACGTCGACGACCACGCCTTCGAGCGCTATGCCGGGCTGTTCGCGGCGGCCCTGGTCCAGGGTACCGGCCAGGTCGGGCAACTCCTGCTGCAGACCAACCGCAACGTGGCGGTCGACCCGGTGACAGGCTTCGCGCTCTCCACGCCCGGCGGCGGGATGCGGACTCAGGCCGCGCTCGGCGCGCTGCTGCCGCTGGGTCAGACGATGACCGCGGTCGGCGCGCAGAACTTCAACAAGCCGGCCACCATCGCGGGCGCGCCGGGCCTGCCGATCGGCGTCGTCTTCCTGGAGCCGCCGGCCCTGCCGCGGGACGCCGTCTATGTCGGCGCGCCGAGCCGCCGGACCGGCGTTCCCCTGTCGCGCCTGAACTAGAGGTCCGCACCGGGACACTGCGAAGCCATGACACTCACCCTGCGAGTCCTGCAGGCGCCGGACGGCGTCCCGGAGATCGGCGCGCGGCGCCTCGATCCCGAGGCCGGTCCGTTCACCATCGGGCGCGGCCCGGACAACGACTGGGTGCTGCCCGATCCCGAGCGGCACGTCTCGAAGCTGCATTGCCGGATCGAGGCCGGAGCGGACGGGTTCTACCTCGTCGACCTGTCGAGCAACGGCGTGTTCTTCGCAGCGGACAGCAGGCCGGTCGGCCGCGGCAACCGCCGGGCGCTCGATGCCGGCGACAGCTTCCGGATCGGCGATTACCGCGTCGGCGTCGGCCGCGAGGCGCCGGACGGATGGGCGGCGATGCGCGCGGAACCGGATTCCGTCGGGCCGAACGGGGTCGGGCATGAGGGCGGCGTCGCGGCGATCCTCGCCGGAACGAGCGAGGCGAGCGAGCCTCGGGCGGCGCGCGGCCTCGGCGGCCCGGCGAGCGACTGGCTCGCGGCGGTCCCCGGCGGGGCGGCGGAGGCCCAGGCGGTGCTGCCCTATGGCTGGCAGGCTCCCCCCGCCACGTCGCTCACGGAGCTGCCCGAGGCGGAGGCCGACGCCTTCAGCGACTTCGCCAGTCGCAGCGAGCACGTCGCGCCGGTCAACGAGGCGCTGCACCTCGCCCCGGCCCGCACCCTCCTGCCGGCGGACTGGCATCTCGACGACGGTTCAGGGACCGCGGCAGGGACAGGGGCCGTCGCGGCGGGCGCCCCCGTCCCCGATTGGGGCGAGGCCTGCGCCGCGCTGATCGAGGGGACTGGTCTCGGCGGGCTGGCGCCCGAGGCGGCGCCCGCGGACCGCGCCGCCCTGGTGCGGGCCGGCCAGCTCCTGCGCCGCCTCGTCGACGTGCTGGCGACCGTCGAGGCGGTCCAGCGCAAGACCGAGCGCGACCTCGGCCTCGACCGTCCGTCCCCCGAGCGTGACCCGGCAGGCCAAGGCCTGCTCGAACAGGATCTGCCGACCCTCGTGGCCGGGCTGCTGGCGGCGGGGGGCGCCGATGCCGGCGACCGGCTGGTCGCGCGGCTGGCCGGCGTCGCGCGCGATGCGCGAACCTTCGGCCTCGCGGTCGCCGAGGCCGCCGATACGGTCGGGACACAGATCGAGCCGGATTCGATCGAGGACGCCGCCCGCGAGGGCAACCGGCTCGCCGTCGGCCCGCTGCTCAAGGCGGCGGCCTGGGAACGCTACCGCGCGCTGCACGCCAACCTGGCGGCGGGCGGTCCCGCTGCCGACGCCGTGATCGCCCCTTTGCGCGCGATCCATGCCCGCCGCACCTGACGATTGGCCGATCCGGGAGCCCTGAGAGCCGATGCTGAGCGAGAACCGCGTGGTCTGGTCGGAGGGCATGTTCCTCCGCATCCAGCACTTCCAGCAGGCCGACCGCTGGACCGAGCGCTTCGTGCGCGGCCTGACCCGCGACCTCGTCCCCTATCCGTGGGGCTTCACCGAGATCGGGATCAACCGCGAGCTCCTCGGCGTCGGGCGCTTCGCCCTGTCGCATGCCCGCGGCATCTTCCCGGACGGGACGCCGTTCGAGGCGCCGGGCGATGCCGACCAGCCGCCGCCGCTCGAATTGCCGCCGGGCACCCGCGACGTGACGATCCATCTCGCGGTGCCGATGCGCCAGCCCGGCAGCCCCGAGGTCGGGGGCGACCGGCGCGAGGACGTGGCGGCGCGGCTGCGGCGCAGCGCCTACGACGCGCCGGACGCCAACAGCGACGGCTTCGCCAGCGCGGGCATCGAGGTCGGGCGCCTGCGCCTGTCCTACCTGCCCTCGAACGGGCCGCTCGCCGGCACCGAGCGCCTCGCCGTCGCCCGGGTGGTCGAGGTGCGCTCGGACCTCGCGGTGGTGCTCGACGACCGGTTCATCGCCCCCTGCCTCGCCTGCGCGGCGGAAAGCCCGCTCGCCGCCCTGGTGTCGGAGTTGCAGGGCCTGGTCTCGCACCGGGCCGAGGCGCTGGCGGCGCGCATCGCCGACCCGACGACCCGCGGCGCCGGCGAGATCGCCGACTTCCTGCTGCTGCAGGTGCTCAACCGGGCCGAGCCGCTGCTGCGCCACGCGAGCGCCCAGGCCGGGCGCCTCCACCCGGAGACGTTCTACGGCCTCTGTCTCGCGCTCGCCGGCGAGATCGCGACCTTCACGGCCCCGTCGCGGCGGGCGCCGCAACTGCCGGATTACCGCCACGACGACCTCGCCGCCACCTTCGCTTCGGTCTTCTCCGAGCTGCGCGCCGGGCTCTCGGCGCTGCTCGAGCAGGTCGCGGTGCCGATCGAGCTGCAGGAGCGCCGCCACGGGGTGCGCGTCGGCACCATCAACGACCGCACGCTCCTGCGCGGCGCCGGCTTCGTGCTGGCGGTGCGCGCCTCGGTGCCGGCCGAGACCCTGCGGCGCTCGCTGCCGAACCAGATCAAGATCGGCCCGGTCGAGCAGATCGCGCAGCTCGTCAACGTGGCGCTGCCGGGCATCGGCGTGCGCCCGCTCGCGGTCGCGCCGCGCCAGCTGCCCTATCGCGGCGGCACGGTTTATTTCGAGCTCGACACCACCGGCCCGCTCTGGCGCGACCTCGACCAGTCGAGCGCCGTGGCGATCCACGTCGCCGGCAACTTTCCCGATCTCGACCTCGAGCTCTGGGCGATCAAGGGGTAGCGCTGTCGCGGACGGTCCGGGGTGCATCCAGGCATCGCCATGAGCAGACCTGACGGCACCGGATCCTGTTCGAGCGGTCGCGTCGAAATCTCTCGACGTCATCCCGGGACTCGGCGCAGCCGAGAACCCGGGATCCATGACCGCCGACGTGGAAGAATAAGACGAAGATCGGTCCGCCTCGTCCTGCATCGTCAGCGGTCATGGATCCCGGGCTACGCTGCGCGGCCGCGGGATGACGACGGATGGTTCAAACTCGGTCGGATCGCTCGAACATCGTCTCGGAGCGCGAAAGGTCCTGCAAATCATCTTTTGCCGTCGCAAGATACTCTGGGGAAGCACAGCCGTCAACTCTCCTACGCAAGAGAAATTGACGCTGCAATGCGACGCTTGGCCGTTTCGTGCATTGTCCATGTCGATCTGACGCTAGGGCGTAGGGGTGAGGGTCGGCGATGACGATGGATCCGGTCGGGGGGCGGTGATGGAGGCAGATCCGCGCAGCTACGATTCGGAATCGACGGTGGTGAGGCCGACCCCGGGCGGCGTACGGGCGGCGCCTCTGCTCGACGTCGATCCCCGCGCGGCCCCGCCGCCGCGGGCGGCGGCCGCCGCGCTGCCCGAGCCCGGCGACTTCGCCCGGACCGGGATGCCTCCGATGGTGGAGGCGGCCCTGCCGCTGCTCAGCCTGATCGCGCGGCTGCGCACGCTGTCGGGCACGCCCGATCTCGAGGCCCTGCGCCTGCGGGTCATCGCTGCCGTCAAGGCGTTCGAGGCGGCGATCCTCGGCGTCGCGGTGACGCGCGAACGGGCGCAGGCCGCGCATTACGCGCTCTGCGCGACGATCGACGACGTGATCCTGAACTCCTCGTGGGGCGCCTACAGCATCTGGGCCCGGCAGGGCATGGTCTCGACCTTCCACACCGACGTGACCGGCGGCGAGCGCTTCTTCGACCTGCTCGCCCACCTGCACAAGGATCCGGGCTCGAACCGCGACGTCCTGCTGCTGATGTACCATTGCCTGTCCCTCGGCTTCGAGGGGCGGATGCGGGTGCACCCGCAGGGCCACCTCGAGATCGGCCGCATCCGCGAGGGCCTGTACCGGACGCTGCGGGGGGAGGCCGAGCGCGAGCTGTCGCCGGCCTGGCGCGGCGTCGACGCGCGGCTTACCGCCGCCGGCACCGGGCGCCTGGTCTGGGCGGTGCTCGGGCTCGCGGTGCTGGCGTTCGCGGGCCTCTACCTCGTGTTGCAGGATGCGGTGAACCGACGTTCCGACGCGACCTTCGCGGCCTTCATCGCGGCGCCCCCCAACGCCGCCCCGAGCCTGCGCGGCGAGCGCCCGGCCCCGCCCGCGCGGGCGCAGACCGCCCCGGCCCGGGCCGAGACCCGCCTGGTGGATGCTCTGCGCGGCGCGCTCCGGCCCGAGATCGACGATGGCACCCTCGACGTCGTCCCCAACGGCAACGGCGCGACCTTGCGCATCCGCAATGCCGGCCTGTTCGAGAGCGGCAGCGCCGAGGTCGCCACGCCCTACGTCGCCCTGTTCGAGCGCATCGGCCGGGCGATCCGCGGCGACGACGTCACCGTGCAGGTCATCGGCCACACCGACAACGTGCCGATCCGCACCGTGCGCTTCCCGTCGAACTACGAATTGTCGGTCGCCCGCGCACAGGCGGTGGCGGCGATCCTGGCGAAGTCGATCGGCACCGACGCGATCCGCGCCGAGGGCCGTGGCGACGCCCAGCCGGTGCGCCCGAACGACAGCCCCGAGAACATCGCCTTCAACAACAGCCGCGAGGGCCGGGCCCAGAACCGGCGCACCGAGCTGGTGATCCGCCGCAACGATTCCGACAGGGCGCCGCGGCCCGAGGGAGCCGGGCCGCAGGACGCGGACGGGCAGGAGGCTGCGGAGGAGACGACGGGAGGCCGGCCGTGAACATCCTCAACTGGATCTACGAGATCCGCTCCTACGCCACCGCCTATGCCAGCCGGGTCAAGGCCTGGTGGCTCGTCGCGCTGATCTGGGCGCTCGTCGCCGCCTGCGTGGTGTTCTTTTACGGCGAGGCGGTCTCGTTCGGGACCTGGCGGCCCTTCGCGGCGGTCCAGACCCGGATCTACGCCGTCGCGGCGATCGGGGTCGCCTACGTCGTCTACTGCCTCTATTACCTCGTGCGCGGGCGCCGCCGCGACGAGGCTTTGATCGACGCGGTGTCGCAGGCCGATCCGGCCTGGGCCGCGCAAGGTGACGTGGCCGAGCTGCGCACGCGCCTGCGCGAGGCCCTGCGGCTCCTTCGCCGCACGATGGGCCGCCAGGCCGCCTACGCCCTGCCCTGGTACGCGCTGATCGGCCCGCCGGGCTCGGGCAAGACCACGGCCCTGCGCAATTCCGGCCTGCGCTTCCCGCTGGCCGACAGCGTCGGCGAATCGGTCGAGGGGGTGGGGGGCACCCGCTCCTGCGACTGGTGGTTCACCGACGACGCGATCCTCATCGACACCGCCGGCCGCTACACCGCCCAGGAAGGCGACGGGGAGGCGGACGCCGCCGCCTGGCGCGGCTTCCTCAAGCTCCTGCGCAAGCACCGCCGGCGCCAGCCCCTCAACGGCGCCATCGTGATGCTCGGGGTCGACACCCTGGTCCAGGCCTCCGCCCCGGAGCGGCTGCACCATGCCCGCACCATCCGCAAGCGCCTGCGCGAGCTCGACGAGGCCTTCGGCCTGCGGGTGCCGGTCTACGTCGTGCTGACCAAGGTCGACCGCATCGCCGGCTTCGACGCCTTCTTCGAGAGCCTGCCGAAGAGCGAGCGCGAGCAGGTCTGGGGCACCACCCTGGCGCTGCCCCGGGGGGAAATCGAGGGCGGCGACCTCGCCGACCGCTTCGGCCGCGCCTTCGACGACCTGGTCGCGCGCCTCAACGCCCTGCTGCTCGAACGCCTGCAGGGCGAGACCGATCCCGAGCGGCGGGCGCAGATCTTCGCCTTCCCGGGCCAGCTCGCCCTAGTGGCCGAGCCGCTGCACGAGGCGCTCGGCGAGATCGCCGCCTCCTCGCGCTTCGATCCGCCGCCGCGCCTGCGCGGGCTCTACCTCGCCTCGGCCGAGCAGGACGGCAGCGTGCTCGACCTCGTCGGCCGCACGGCGAGCCGCCACTTCGCCCTCGACCTACCGCGCTTCTCCGCGGCGAGCGCCGGCGGCCACCGCAGCTTCTTCCTGGCGCGCCTGTTCCGGGACGTGATCTTCAACGAGGCGAACCTCGTCTCGACCAACCCGGCGGCCGAGCGCCGGGCCCGAATCCTGCGCCGGGCCGCCGGCGGCCTCGCCGCCGCCCTGGCGGTCGGGCTGGCCCTCACCTGGCTCGCCGGCTACCTGCGCCAGGGCGCCCTGCTCGCCGAGACCGACGCGCGGCTCGCCCGCTACGCGGCGTCCGCCGCGCCGCTGCCGGTGGAGGAGGTCGCCGATGCCGACTTCGTGCGCGCCGACGCCGTGCTGTCGCAGGCCCGCGACGCCGCCGCGCCCTACGCGCGGAACCGCACGCCGCGCCTCCTCGACGCCTTCGACCAGACGGCGAAGGTGACGGCGGGCCAGGCCAACCTCTACGAGCGCGCGCTGACCGGCTACCTCCAGCCGCGCCTGCTCGTCGCCCTCGCCACCCTCCTGCGGGAGGGCGGCAAGCCCGCCGGCGAGGCAGAGAGGAGGCCCCCCGGCGAGGCAGAGGGGAGGCCCGCCGGCGAGGCAGAAAGGAAGCCCGCCGGCGAGCGCGGGAAACCGGCCGGCGAACCGGCGAGGACGGTTCTCGGCGCGGCCGCCCTCCCGCCCGGGCGCCCGAAGCGCAAGCCCGGGGAGGAGCCCGCGCCGCCGGCCGCGCCGGACCTCGCCGACGCCCTGCGCCTCTACCTGATGCTCGGCACCGAGGAGAGCCTCGACCGGAGCTTCGCGGCCGAGCGCCTGTCGGCCTTGTTCGCCCATCTCTACCCCGAGGAGCGGCAGGCAGCCCTGCGCGCGAGCCTCGACGGCCACGTCGCGGCCCTGCTCGCCCGCCCGCTGATTCCGATCGCGCTCGACGAGGACCTCGTCGCCCGCGCCCGCGACCGGGCCAAGGTGCAGGATCTCGCCACACGCTGGGCTGAGGCCGGGGGTGAGCGGGCCTGCCGCGCGGCGACCGAGCGGCGCTACCCCTTCGACCGGAACGCGGCCGCGGAGACGAGCCTTCCCGAGTTCTCGGCCCTGTTCGGGCCCGAGGGCCTGTTCGCCCGCTTCTTCCGCCAGAACCTCGCCGACGCGGTCGAGACCGGGGCGAAGCCCTGGCGCTGGCGCCGGGAGGAGGACGAGAAGGCGGGCCAGGCGACGGACAATACGGCGGCCCTGCGCAGCTTCGAGGCGGCGGACGAGATCCGCCGGGCCTTCTTCCAGGCCGGGACCGACCGGCCGTCGGTGAGCTTCGAGGTGACGCCCCTGCGCCTCGACCCCGAGGCCACCACCGCCTCCCTGGTCGCCGACGGCCAGGAGGTCACCTATACCCGCGGCACCGTCCGGCCGCTCACGCTGACTTGGCCGGGCCAGGGGCCGGCGAGCCGGGCCGCCCGCGTCACCGTGCAGCCGGGCCCGCCCGACGCGGCCTCGTTCACCGGGCCGTGGGCGCTGTTCCGCCTGGTCGATGCGGCCCGGGCCGAGCCGGTGGGACCCGAGCGGATCCGGCTCGCCTTCAGCATCGGCGGGCGCGAGGCGAGCTTCGAATTGCGCAGCCCGACCCGGCCCAACCCCTTCGCGCTCGCCGCCCTGCGGTCCTTCCGCTGCCCGAGGTTCCGGTGAGCGGGCGACGTCCGGCCGCCACGGACCCGGCCGCGACCGGGTTCTTCGGCAAGGTTCCGACCCGGGGCGACTTCGTCAGCCGCCGCCTCGGCGGCGCCCTGCACGGCGCCCTCGACCAATGGCTGTCGCGGGCGCTGGTGGCGAGCCGCCGCCAGCTCGGCGAGGCCTGGCTGCCGGCCTACCTCGTCGCCCCGGTCTGGCGCTTCGTGCTCGGGCGCGGCACGATGGGGCCGCATCCGGCGGCCGGCGTGCTGATGCCCTCGGTCGACCGGGTCGGACGGTACTTCCCCCTGGTGCTCGCCGCAGAGATGCCCGGCCTCGCCGAGCCCTGGCGGCTGTTCCGCTCCGCCGGGGACTGGTTCGACGCCGCCGAGGCCCGGGCCCGCGCCTGCCTCGACGACGATGTCGACCTCGACGCCTTCGAGGCCGGGCTCGCCGCCCTCGGCCTGCCGGAGCCGCCGCCCGCCGTCCCGGACGCGCCGCGCCGCTACGGCCTCGGCGGCGAGGTCGAGGCGATCCGGGCCTACGCGGACGCCCTCGACGCGGCGCTGGCCGGCTCGCGCGGCGCCGTCACGCTCTGGTGGACGAAGGGATCGGAGGCCGTCGCGCCTTCGCTGCTGCTGCATCGCGGCGTGCCGGCGCCCGAGCAGTTCGCCGCCTTCCTCGACGGGCGCTGGGCGGATCGGGGCTGGCAGGACTGGACCCGCCAGGCGGCATCCTGCACCCCGGCGGTGCCGATCCCGGCGGCGGCCGAGCCGCTCGCGCCCCGGGCGGCCCCCGAGGCCGTCCGCCTCGTCTCGGCGGCGCGCACCCACCGGGGCACCCGGCGGCCGCGCAACGACGACGCGGTGGTGGACCGGCCGGATCTCGGCCTGTGGGCGGTGGCCGACGGGGCCGGCGGCCACGCCGCCGCGGACGTCGCCGCCGCCGCGGTGGCCGAGCGCCTGTCCGGTCTCCCGGCCGGGCCCGGGGCGCCGGGCCGCGGCACGATCGAGGCCCTGCTCGCCGAGGCCAACGAGGCCCTGCGCGCCCGCGCCCGCCGCCTCGGGCCCGACGCGGTGGTGGCGGCGGTCGTCGTCGTGCTGATGATCCGCGCCGGGCGCTACGCCGTCGCCTGGGCGGGGGATGCCCGCGCCTACCTGCTGCGCGGGCGCAAGCTCGTCCCGCTCACCCGCGACCACGCCACCCGCGAGGGCCGCAAGGTCGTCACGCGGGCGGTCGGCGCCGAGGACGCCTTCGCCCTCGACTGGGCCGAGGGCGCGGTGCGGGCCGGCGACCGCTTCGTCCTGTGCAGCGACGGCCTCGTCGGGGCCCTGGGCGAGCGCGGCCTCGCCCAGGTCGCCGGCCATGGCAGCCCGTCCGAGGCGGCGGCGAGCACCATCGACGACGCCCTGATCGCCGGCGCCCGCGACAACGTCTCGGTGGTGGTGGTGGACGCTGCCGGCGAGGGGAGCGAGGCGCGATGACCCGGGAGGCCGAGGCGGCGCGGCGCGAGAGCTTGCGGGTGCAGGTGCGGCTCGACGCCCTGGTGGCGGCGATCGGGCGCGACGGCGACGGGCAGCCGCGCCCGGAGGCCGAGCGCCGCATCGTCCTCGACGCCGCCCGCGCCGCCCTCGACCGGCTCGGCGACGGGGACGCCTCCGCCCCGCCGCCCGCCGCGCCCGACGCCTCTCTCCTGCCCGAGACGATCATCGCCAACACCTACACGGTGCGCGAGCGGATCGGGCGCGGCGGGCTCGCGGAAGTCTACCGGGTGCGCCACCGCGACCTGCGCAGCGACCACGCCGCCAAGATCCTGCGGCCGGAGCGGGCCCGCGACCCGGTGCTGGCCCGGCTCCACGTCAGCGAGGCCCGGGCGCTCACGGGCCTGACGCATCCGGCGATTCCCCGCGGCCGCGACCTCCTGCGCCACGGCGACGGCCGCTCGGTGATCGTGATGGACCTCCTCCACGGCGAGACCCTGGCGCAGGTCCTTCACGCAAGCGGCGCCCTGGCGCCCGCGGCGGTGGCGGCGCTCGCCCGGCGTCTCGCCGGGGCGCTCGCGGCCGTCCACGCCGCCGGCCTCGTCCATGGCGACGTGTCGCCGGAGAACGTGATGCTGTGCGGCGGGCCGGAGGGCGCGACGCTGATCGATTTCGGGGTGGTGCGCCGGGCCGGCGAGGCCTTGCCCGACGTGGAATTCGCTGGGAAATGGTCGGTCGCCGCCCCCGAGCAGCTCGCCGGCCGCCCCGGCGGTCCCCCGGCCGACCTCTACGCCCTCGGCCTGCTGCTCGCCGCCGCCGCCCGCGGCGAGCGGGTCGGGCTCGGCCGCGACCGCGACAATGCGCTGGCGGCCCGGGCCAGACTGCCGGATCCCGGTCTTGGCGGGCGGCTGGGGAAACTGGTGCGCGACCTCCTCCGGGACGATCCGGACGCGCGTCCGGACGCGCAGGCGGTGCTCGACCGGCTCGCCGGGGGAGGAGTGTTCGGATGGCTCGGCCGGCCGGGGCAGGCGCGCCGACGGCCGGAGGGGTGACGGGACGCCGGTACCGGGCTCTCCGTCTCGCAGAGGCCCGCTCTGGCAAGGACAGCGCGCGGCGAGGTCGTCGTCGCCCGATGGCTGGCGACGTGCCCGACGACGACGATGGCGAGCCAGGTCACGCCCGCGCTCGACGAGTTCCACTTGCTCGGCGGATTGATCGGCGTCCGGCTCGCGGCCTCGGCCGGTGCGACCGAGGGCGCGGCGCAGGGCCGCGAGGGCCCGGGCGTCGATCAACCCCTCGGCGTCGCGCGCCTCCTGGCGGGTCGTCGCCTCGCCCCACGCGAAGCGGTCCGACAATCCCCGCAGCAACTCCGGCCGGGCCGACGGGTCCCGCGCCACGCGATCGGACAGGCCGTCCTCGACGCTCCCGCGCCACGCCCGTGCGGGGTCATGGCGCGTCCTGTCATGGCGCGTCCTATCATGGCGCGTCCTGCACGGGATCGAAGACCGATTGATCCGCGTCCCGCTCCGCCGGCAACTGGCGCAGCCAAGCGTTCCAGCCCAGGGCGGGCGGGTTCGCGCCGAGCTGCGCCTCCGGCACGTCCTCCTTGCGCAGGATCACCTGCACGTCGAAATCGAGGCCGGGATCGGCGTAGAGGCGCACCAACTCGACGATCTCGGCCATGCGGGGGCCGCCCGGCGCGAGGGCGGCGAACTCCGCCGCGCCGACCGGGCCGAGGACCACCCGGAAGGAACTCGTCGCGTCGAGGATGCCCGCGCCCGCCACCGCGTCGACCCCGAGGCGGCCATAGGATGGGGCGGGACCCGCGAGGCGGGTCTGCTCCTCGGGCGCGATCGGCAGGCGGCGGACCTGGAACGGGGCGATCCGCACCGGCAAGCCGAGCCGGTCGGCGAGCAGCACCTCGAGCCCCGCGGCGGAGCGCACCGCGCGCCCGAGGAGCCCGGCATAGGGCAGGAGCTCCGAATCGGGCGTCGCCAGACGGCCGCGATGGGCCGGCAGCATCAGGCCAGCGATGCCTCGCAGCGCCTCGGTGATCCGGTCGCCGCCGTCGATCCCGCGCCGGGCGATGCGGGCCGGCAGCCGGTACTTCTCGTCGGCATCGAGGAAGGCCAGCGTCGCGCGGGCGAGAAACAGGTCGAGGAAGGCGGCGAGCCCCGGGCTGCGGGCCCGGCGCTCGTGCAGGGCCACCTCGGTATAGACCGGCGGCAGCGGCCCGAGCGGCCCGGCGACGCCGATGAAGGCGGCCTCCGGCAGGCCGCGCCGGTCGAGCCCGAAGGTGCCCGGGGGCGCGAGCGCGGTGGCGACGTGGCGGTTCGTCACCGCGCCGACCGCCAGCGCCGGCTCGGGTGGGTCCGCCGCGCCGTCCCGCGACGGCGCGCGGAACGCCTCGACGAGGCGCAGGGCCTCGGACGGGTCGAACCGGTCGATCTCGGCATCCAGGCGTTCGCCGAGGGTCTGGGGCTCGCCAGCGCCGCTCATGCGAGCGGCCTTTCGCCCGAGCGCGGCGCCCAGGTCTTGATCGGCTGGGCCGCCCCGCTCTCGCGCAAGGTGAGGCGGGTGAAGCTGTTGAGGTTGACGTAGAGGCCGAAGAACCGGTCGAGCACCTGGCCGAGCAGGAAGGCGGCGCCGGGCTCGGCGAAGCGGCGGTCGATCTGGACCTCGATGTCGAGCCCGCGGGCGAGCCCGCCCTCCGCGACCCGGGCGGTGGCGCGCCGGTGCGTGACCGAGACGACCGCGTCGATCAGGCTGCGGGTCTCGGGCGCGTCGCGGTAGTCGTAGAGTCGCAGGATCTCCCGCAGGGCCTCCGGGCCGCCCTCGGTATTCGACAGCGACAGGTGATTGAGGGTGAGGTGGGAGACGAGCCGCCACAGCAGGCCGTCCCCGGGTTCGAGCCGGAGCGTCGGGGTGAAGGGGGTGAGCGCCCGCAGCCGCCCGACCTCGCCGGGGCCGCGCAACACCTTCAGCACCGGCTGGTCGCCGCCATAGGGCAGGCGGGCCGGCAGGTCGCGGTTGAGGCACAGCGTATCGACCGACAGCACCGCGTCGGTCGGCGAGGCGGGCGAGGCCTCGGCGTCGACGAGGGCGAGCCGCGCATCCGTGCCCTCGCCGCCCTCGGGCAGGTGGCGGCGGCGCAACTGCCAGAACAGCGCCCCGGCCTCCTGCGCGCCGGTCAGGGTGCGGCCGAAGAGCGGCACGGCGTCGCGACTCTGCCCGGCCCGGTCGGTCAAGGTAACGCGCTCGACCGCGTAGACCTCGCGGGTCGCGTGGCGGCGGGAATCCGGGAGCACGGGGTATTCGCGCGCCGCATGGGTCAGGGTGACCGGCTCGGCGGGCTGCGCGAACAGGTTGACCAGCGGCGTGCAGGCGAGCGCGAAGGTGGCCGGCGCGCAGGCCCGCTCCAGGTCGGCGGCGTGGCGCGACAGATAGAAGAAGACCTCGATCCGGTTGCCGGCGTGCAGGAGCGTACGGGCCGAGATCCGCGCCAGGTCGAGGAACAGGAACTTCTGGGGGTAGGCGAAGAACTCGGTGAGGAGCCGGTAGGCCGGGTGCGAGCGGGGCGCGGGCGGCAGCACCGCCTCCTCGGGCGAGAAGCCCACGGCCCGGATCGCGTCGCGGCCGAGGAAGGTGGCGGAGCGGTCCTCCGGATGGTCGGCGATGGCGACCTCCAGGCACTCGTTGAGCAGGAGCCGGTAGAGCGCCACCGCCTGGCGCCAGGGCGCCCGCAGGTAGAAACGCAGGGAATCGAAGCCGAGATCGGTGAAGGTGACGCCCGGATCGAGGGTCTCGAGGACGAGGCGCAGGCTCGCCGGGGCCTCGACATGCGGGCAGGGCGGCGCGACCAGCGGCCGCCCGGTGAGGGAGGCGGCCGCGACCCGGATCGGCCACAGCGACACCTCTTGCGTGGTGCGGAACCGGCAGATGTCGCCCTCGACCGGGTCGGTCTCGACGCTCGTCCCCCGCGCCAGCACGATCGCCTGCTTCAGGTCGGGCGGGAAATCGACCTGCGCGATGGCGAGCGCGGGAATCGGCGCGAGGTAGTGCGGATAGAGGAATTCGAGCAGCGACTCGACGATCTCCGGAAAGTCGTCGTCGAGCTTGAGCCGCAGCCGTGCGGCGATGAAGGCGAAGCTCTCGATCAGCCGCGCGACGTGCGGATCGTCGACCGCATCCGGCGACAGCCGCAGCCGCCCGGCGATCTTCGGATGCGCCCGGGCGAAGTGCCCGCCGAGCCCGCGCAGGGCTTCGAGCTCGGAATTGTAGAAGCCGTAGAGGCGGTCGTTCACGGGGGCGGGCTCCGGGTAGGCCTCGCGGCGCGGGGAGATCTCACCTTGGGGAAAGGATAGAGCGGTGGTGCCGTCACGGCCATGGGGTCGAGGATGGTGGCCGGGGATGACGTTGATGGAATGCCGCGATCCGTCTGCATTCCTGTGGTTCATCCATCACTCGTCGTCGTGGCGCACCGCGGGGCGTCCCTCGAACCGCACGCTCGACGACCACGTCTTCGGCTCGCATTCCGCGCCCCGTGTCCCCGACGTCACGCCTCCGCCCACTCCGGGCTCGTCGCCGTAGCACTGCCGGATCAAGGAGCCCCGCACGTGCGAGCGCTCGTCGGTCTGTCGCACGCTGTCGGCCGTGCTCGCCCCCTCCACCTGGTGGTGCGTGTAGATCCGGTAGGGCACGATCGCCGTCGGCGAGCGGCACCAGTCCATCGCCTCCGAGACGATGATCCCCTCGCGGATCGTCCGCGAGCCCTCCCGCGGCAGGGTCACGCTCGCCCCTCCATGCTCCCCCGGATCGGCCTCGATGTTGCTGGCGCGACGACCTCACCCGTCATGGCGGCTCTCCACCGAGAAGCTGCGGATCGCCGGGTCGAGGGCGGTCTCGAAGGTGACGGGCTCCGGCGCCTGGGCGGGGTCGGGGCTCACATGCACCGCCGCCTCGATGCGGATGCGCAGCAGGCGCTCCAGCGGGTCGCGGCCCTTGAGGACCGTCACCGTCACGGCGCGGAAGCGCGGCTCGAAGGCCTGGATCGTCGTTTCGAGGGCCTTGGCGAGGGCGGCGCGCTGCTCGGGCGTCGCCAGCGGCGCGCCGACGAAATCCTCGACGCCGTAATGCGGCAGCGCCTCGCGCACCAGGTCGAGGCCGGGCGGCGGGCTGGTGGGCAGGCGGCGGGTGTTGAGCAGGGCTTCGAGGTCGCGGCGGAATCCCTCGCGCACCCGGCGCAGCTCCTCGGCGCGGGAGCGCGGCGGGTCGACGACGCGCTGCGGCTCGTCGTCGATCAGGCGGTCGAGGAGGGAGGGCTGGAGGCGCATCGTCTCTTAAGCCTCGACGGCGATGCGCCCGATGGTGAGCAGGTCGCGGGCCTCGTCGCCGACGAGCCAGACCCGCTGGCCGCGCCCGCGCACCACGCCGCCGGGCGCCTCGATCCAGGCGGTCTCGCGGGCGAGCCGCTCGGCCTCGCTCGCCGCAGGGTCGTGGTACTGGGCGAGGACCAGGAAGGTCGCCTCGCTCCCGTCGCGCAGCCGCGCCTCGGCCCGGCGCCAGAGCAGGTCGCGCGGGCGCTTCGGGGGGGTGAAGGTCAGGCTCTCGATCCGCTCCGGCGCGAGCCAGAGGTAGCGGCCGGCGAGCGTCAGGGCCTCGAACCCGGCCTGGGACAGGTCGCAGGCGTCGCGCACCTCCGCCACCGGGCCGTCGTCGATCCGGGCGCGGACGGGCGCCATCGCTTCGAGGGCGCGGCGGGTCGCCTCCGCCGCCTCGGCGTCGCCGGCCCGCACCGCGAGGGCGAGGCGCATCGCCTCCGCCTGGCGCGGGGTCGGCCCGTCGACGAAGTCGGGCATCGCCCCGGTCTCGTACCAGGCGATCCGGGCGAAGGCCCCGCGCAGGAGGTGGCGCAGGATCGCGATGGCCGGCGCCTCGGCCGGGGCGTGCCCGGCCGCGACCTGAAGCTGCGCCTCGGCCCGGTCGAGGGCGCCCTGGAGGATCAGCAGCTCGGCGAGCGTCACCCGGGCGGCGGCGTCGGCCGGCCGCGCCTTCACGGTCCGGCCGGCGGCGGCGACCGCCTCGTCGAGGCGCCCGGCGGCGAGGAGGTCGGCGAGGGAGGAGGGGGTGTCGAGGACGGTCATGCGAGCCTCGGGTGCGGGTGGGGCGCCTCAGGCGGCGTCTTTGTGCTTGTGGGGGCGCCTCAGGCGGCGCCTTGCGCGGTGGTGACCTCGGCGACGAGCTGGAAGCTCGCCGCGACGTCGTCGAGCTGGAAATGCGGTTGGAGCCGCAGCGTGCAGCCGAGCACGCCGGGGCGGCCGGGGATCTCCCGCACCTCGACGCCGGCGTCGCGCAGGGGATAGCGGGCCTTCAGCTCAGCCTCGGCGCTGTCGCTGCCGAGGCGGTAGCGGGCGAGCCAGTCGACGATCAGCCGCTCGACCGCCGCCGCGCCGCCGAGACGGCCGACCTGGTCGCGCATCATCACCTTGAGCGTGTGGGCGAAGCGGGCGGCGCAGAGCACGTATTGCAGCATCGCGGCGAGCCGCGCGTTCTCCTCCGCCGCCACGCCCAGGGCCCGGGCCGGCCGGTGCAGCGACGGGTTGGCGTTGAACACGAGGGCCGCGGTGAACGGCACGTGGCCGACCGGGATGATGCCGTGGTCGGCAAGCTGGCGCTCCTGCGCCGCGCTCAGGCGGATCTCCACCGGGGGCTGCGCGGCGAGGCCCGGCCGGTCGGTGGAGAAGCTCACGGTCGGCAGGTCGGCGACGAGGCCGCCGCCCTCCCGGTCCTGCGGCACGCCGCGGAGATCCGCGAACCAGCCCGAGGCCGCGAAGGCCCGCAGCACCACCCGGGCGAAGGCGTAGACCGGGCTGCCCCACAGGAGTTCGGCCCCACCCGCCCGCACCTCCTCCTCGAACGGGAAGCCGTCGACCCGCTTGCGGTGGTGGGCGCGGTGGGGGGTGCGCATCAGCACCCGCGGGGCGAGGAGGCCGACGAAGCGGCAATCCTCGGTCTCGCGCAGGCTGTTCCAGCGGAGGAAGTCCGGCCCCTCGAAGGCCGAGGCAAGGTTCGGCAGGCCGTCGAGGTCGCCGAACGCGTCGACCGCCAGCGCCGAGGGCTTCAGCCCGGCCAGGAACGGCGCGAAGGCCGCCGCGGCGACGCCGGCGATGCCCTGAAGCATCGCCACGTCGTCGGTGCGCACCACCGGGTCGACCCGGTGGCCGATCGCGTAGTCGCCGAGCAGCAGCCCGAACGGCTCGCCGCCCGGCATGCCGAATTCCTGCGCGTAGACGAGTTCGAACAGGTGGCTCTGGTCGAACTCCACCGCCCGCTCGAAGTCGCGGGCGAGCTCGCGCCAGGACACGGCCAGCACCTTGACGGCGACCTGACCGGTGCTCGGCCCGGTCCCGTGCGCCGCGCCGACGAGATAGGCGAGGCCCCGCCAGCGCGCCTCCAGGGCCTGGAAGTCCGGATGGTGCAGGATCGTGTTGACCGCCCGGTTCAGGCTCCGGTCGATCAGCGCCACCAGCCGGTCGGCGCGCAGGCGCACGGCCTCGCCCGCGACGCGCTCACGTGCCGCCCCCTCGGCCATGCCGCGTCTAGCCCTGGCGCGGGATGCGCGCGACCATGCGCAGCGAGGTCGTCAGCTCCTCCATCTGCAACCACGGCCGCATCCACGCCACCGCGTTGTAGGAGCCGGGCCGTCCGGGGATCTCCTGCACCTCGACCCGGGCCTCGCGCAGGGGGTAGCGCGCCTTCATCTCCGCCCCGGCCTCGTCGTTGGCGTTGACGTAGTTGCCGATCCAGCGGTTCAGCCACTTCTCGCAATCCTCGGCCTCCATGAAGGAGCCGATCTTGTCACGGCCGATCACCTTCAGGTAATGCGCGAAACGGGCGGTCGCCATGATGTAGGGCAGGCGGGCCGAGATCGCGGCGTTGGCGGTCGCCTCCGGCCGGTCGTACTTCTCGGGCTTGTGCGTGGTCTGGGCGCCGAAGAACACCGCGTAGTCGGTGTTCTTGTAGTGGCAGAGCGGCAGGAAGCCGAGCTTGCCCAGTTCGGCGTCGCGCCGGTCGGTGATGCCGACCTCGGTCGGGCATTTCAGGTCGAGGTCGCCGTCGTCGCTCTGGAAGACGTGCATCGGCAGCCCCTCGACCTTGCCGCCGCTCTCGGCGCCGCGGATCGCGGTCGCCCAGTTGGTCTTGGCGAAGGCGTCGGTGAGGCGGGCGCCGAGCACGTAGGCGGCGTTCGACCAGCAGTAATGCTCGTGCGGCAGGCTCAGGCGCTCGCCGGGGGCGCCCGGCGTCTCCTGGAAGTCGAATTCGTCGACCATTCGGGTCTCGCGGCCGTAGGGCAGCCGGGCGAGCACCCGCGGCATCGTCAGGGTGACGAAGCGCGAATCGGGTGAATCGCGGAAGGCGCGCCACTTGGCGTACTCGACCGTGTCGAAGACCTTCTCCAGGTCGCGCGGCTTGGCGAGATCGCGAAAATCGTCGAAGCCGAACAGCTTCGGGCTCGCCGCGGCGATGAGCGGCGCGAAGGCGGCGCTCGCCACGCCCGAGAGGCCCTGGAGCATCTCGACGTCCTCGAAGTGGTTCGAGAACTCGTAGTCGCCGATCAGCGCGCCGTAGGGCTCGCCGCCCGGGGTGCCGAACTCGCTCTCGTAGATCGACTTGAAGATCTGGCTCTGGTCGAACTCGGTCGCCTTGAGCAGGTCCTTGGCGAGTTCGCGCTTCGAGACGTTGAGCACCCGGATCTTCAGGTTGACCGAGGTCTCGCTGTGGTGGACGAGGTATTTCAGGCCGCGCCACGAGCCTTCGAGCTTGAGGAATTCGGGCCGGTGCATGATCGCGGCGAGCTGGCGCGAGATCCGGGCGTCGATCTCGGCGATGGCCCGGTTGATCGTCACGGTCAGGTTGCGGTCGAAGCTGACCGTGCCCTCAAGCGCGCTCCGGGTCAGGGTTCGCAGCAGCTCCTCGGCCCGGTCGGGGGCCGTCTGCTTGGTCGCCGCGATGGCCGAGGCGAGCAGGCCGCCCTCGGGCGCGACGGTCTCGACGAGCGGCGCGCCCTCCCGGCGGGCGGTCTCCGGGCTTGCGGTGTCTCGGGGGTTCGACATCTCAGGCGTCTCCGTCGGAGGTCTGGGCGGGCTTGCGGTCGAGCTCGTCGACCAGCCGGCGCAGCTGGCCATTGTCCTGGAGGATCCGTTCGAGCAGCAATTCGAGGTCTTCCGAGCGGTCGGCCTTGGTGAGGAGGTCGCGCAACTCGTTGCGGGTCTCGAAGAGCTTGGCGAGCGCCGGGACCTGCCGGACGATCGCCGCCGGCTCGAAGTCGTCGAGCCGGTCGAAGCGCAGCCGCACCGGCATCTGGGTGCCGTCGCCCGCCAGGGTGTTGTCGACGGTCAGGTTCAAGCCAGGCGCCATCCGGGCCATCACCTCGTCGAAATTGTCCCGGTCGATCTGGATGAACTTGCGCTCGCGGAACGGCTTGAGCGGCTGGGCCGGGTCGCCGGTGAAGTCGCCGAGCACGCCGACCACGAAGGGCAGTTCCTTCTCGATCAGCGCGCCCTCGGTCTCGACCTCGTACTTGATGTGGACCCGGGGCTTGCGCACCCGTTCGAGCTTCTCGTGAATGCTGGACATGCGCGCACCTCTTCAGCAGGGACGAGGGAGTTGCGGGGACCGGCGCCCGGGGGAGGGGGCGTCACGGCGAGCGGCCTTCGCCGCCGCCGGCCTCGATCCCGGCCTGGCGCAGGAACTGGCCGCGGTGCTCGGCGTCGGGGATCAGCTCGCCGAGGAGGTCGAGGAGCGTCATCCGCCCGCGCCGCACTACCGTCTCGAGGGCGTAGGAGATCGGCGAGTGCGGCTCGGTCCGCCGGAAATAGGCGGCGATGGCGAGCAGTTCGTCGAAGGCCTGGTCGCGGCTCGCAATCACGCGCGGGCCGGTACAGGCCGGCGCCGGGGCGGGGAGGGGGGCGGCCGCCGCGGCATCCGGCGGCGGCGCTTGCGCGACGGGGCCGTGCTGGCCCCAGGCCGTGCCGAGCAGGCCGCGATAGACGTCGAGCACCTCTTCCAGCACGGCGCGGATGTTGGCGAGCGGCGGCGCGTCGGTGCCGCAGAAGGCGTCCAGCGTCGCGCTCATGCGCAGGAACGCCGCATGCGCCGCCCGCGCGGTCTCGGCATGCGCCCGCAGGGCGTCCGAGGGCGTTGCGGCCCGCGCCTCCATGAAGTCGGACTGGCCCGCGCCGCGGCCGCCGCCGCCGGCGTGCCACAGGGCGTGGGTGCCGTAGGGATGGCCCGGCACCAGGGGGACCATGCGGATCGGCTGAATCAGCACGCCCTCGGCCCCGACGCCGTTGAGGCCGGCGAGCGGCGAGAGCCGCCCCTCGGCATCGTCCTCGTCGACCGAGTGCAGGTCGGGCCAGTAGCGGTCGACCAGCCCGTCGATCAAGGCGAATCCGGTGGCGAGGCCGGAAAAGCCCTCGAGCCGCACCAGGGCCTCGACCAGCCAGGCAGCCACTTCGAGATCCTTGCTGCGCGCCAGCACCTCGCGGCCGAGGTCGCGCACAGTCGTCCAGGAGGCCGGCACGGCGATCGCCTCACCGGCGGCCTCGGCCGCGCGCTCGGCCGCACGCGCCTGCGAGCGGGCGTCCTTCAGCCTGAGATATGGCGCACCGTCCGTAAGGTCGGCCCTGATGTCCGGGCCTACGGGATCGTCCTCCCGGACGCGCTTCAGCATGTCGTCGAGATCGAGCGGCATATGCAGGGCGTTCGAACCAATTCGCCGGGGTAGCTAGTGCGGCTATCCTGGCAGGTGAAGACGTTACGGCAGATTTTTTGCCCGATCACGCCCTCTGAACGCGATCGATCGCGATTTCTCAGTCATCAGGCGCTAACTCATTGCAAACGAACGAGGCGAGGCATGAGATCGGCCCCCTATTCAGAAAATTTTTTCCGGGGAGGCTTTTCACGGTTGACGAGCCCCATATAACATCAGCGTCAACCGCCAGACACGATGATGCGTCTTCTAGAAGGAGGGGATTCGCGCATGCCGACCTTCGACCTTCACGTGGTCGTGGGCCGCCTCGATCCCGGCCTGCGCCGCGCGCTCGAACGCGCCGTCGGCCTCGCCGTCGCGCGCGAGCACGGCTCGGTCGAGGTCGAGCACTGGCTGCTCGCGCTGATCGAGGAGGGCGAGCCCTTCGGCGCCCTGCTGCGCTCCCTCGGCTGCCCGGTGGAGAGCGTCCGGGCCGAGCTGACCCGGTCCCTCGACCGGATGCGGCGCGGCGGCGCGGCGGCGCCGTCCCTGTCGCGCGGCACGATCGGGTGGATCGAGGAGGGCTGGCTCACCGCCTCGCTCCGCTTCGGGCGCGACGCCGTCGCCCCGCCCGACCTGGCTCTGGCGCTCACGACCTCCACGGCCTTGCGCGCGACGATCCGCGAGGCGGTGCCCTCCCTGCGCATCGACACCGGCGCGGCGGAGAAGCAGGCGGCAGAGGTCGCGGCGGAGCGGCCGGCCGGGCCGTCCGCCGCGGGAACCTCCGCGGCGCCCGGCGCGGCCGATCCCGAGATCGACCGCTATACCCTCGACCTCACCGCGGAGGCGCGGGCCGGCCGGATCGACCCCGTCGTCGGGCGCGAGGCGGAGCTGCGCCAGGTGATCGACGTGCTGCTGCGCCGGCGCCAGAACAACCCGATCCTCACCGGCGAGGCCGGCGTCGGTAAGACCGCGGTGGTCGAGGCGCTGGCCCTGCGCATCGCCGAGGGCCGCGTGCCCGAGCCCCTGCGCAAGGCGACCGTGCGCGCCCTCGATCTCGGCCTGCTCCAGGCAGGCGCCGGGGTGAAGGGCGAGTTCGAGCGCCGTCTGACCGCGGTCATCGCCGCCTGCCGCACGGCCTCGGTACCGGTGATCCTGTTCATCGACGAGGCCCACACCCTGATCGGCGCCGGCAACCAGGCCGGCGGCAGCGACGCGGCGAACCTCCTCAAGCCGGCTTTGGCCCGGGGCGAGCTGCGGGCGATCGCCGCCACGACCTGGTCGGAGTACAAGCGCCACATCGAGCGCGACCCGGCGCTGACCCGCCGCTTCCAGGTGGTGAAGGTGGCCGAGCCGGACGAGGCGACGGGCGCCCGGATGCTGCGCGGGCTGGTGCCGGCGCTCGAGGCCCATCACGGCGTCGTCATCCGCGACGAGGCGGTGGTCGAGGCGGTGCGGCTCTCGGCCCGTTACCTGCCGGCCCGGCAATTGCCCGACAAGGCGGTCAGCGTCCTCGACACCGCCGCCGCCGCGGTCGCGATCGGGCGCCAGGGCGAGCCGGCCGCCGTGGAGGACCTGCGGGCGGAGGCGGCCGGGCTCGCGGCCGGGCGGGCGGCGCGCGCCCGCGAGCCCGGCACCGACCCGGCGGCGCTCGCCGATCTCGACGCGCGCCTCGCCGCGACCGAGGAGCGCCTCTCGGCCCTGCGCGACCGGGTCGGCCACGAGCGCGGTCTGATCGCCGAGATCGACGCCCTCGCAGGAACCGAGGAGCAGGAGCGGCACGCGGCGTTGCGCGACGAGCTCCGGCGGGTGCAGGGCGAGGCGGCCCTGGTCCATCCTGAGGTCGACCGCGCGGCGGTCGCCGCGGTGATCGCCCGCTGGACCGGCATCCCGGTCGGGCGCCTGGTGCGCGACGCGGCGCGGGCCGCGCAGGATCTCGGGGAGCGCCTGCGCGCCCGGGTCACCGGACAGGACGAGGCGCTGGCCACGATCGCCGGCGCCTTGCGCACCGCGAGCGCCGGGCTCGCCGATCCCCGAAAACCCCCGGGCGTGTTCCTGATGGTCGGCACCTCGGGCGTCGGCAAGACCGAGACGGCGCTGGCGCTGGCCGAGGCGCTGCACGGCGGCGAGGCGAGCCTGACCGTCGTCAACATGTCGGAGTTCAAGGAGGAGCACAAAGTCTCCTCCCTCGTCGGCGCGCCGCCGGGCTATGTCGGCTACGGCGAGGGCGGGGTGCTGACCGAGGCGGTGCGGCGCCGGCCCTACGGCATCCTGCTCCTCGACGAGGTCGAGAAGGCGCATCCGAGCGTCCAGGACGTCTTCTACCAGGTCTTCGATAAGGGAACCTTGCGCGACGGCGAGGGCCGCGACGTCGATTTTCGCAACACCACGATCCTGCTCACCGCCAATGCGGGTTCCGACACCCTGGCGGCGCTCAGTGCCGACCCGGAGACGATGCCGGAGGGCGAAGGGCTGGTCGAGGCGATCCGCCCCGAATTGCTGCGCCACTTCAAGCCGGCCTTCCTCGGGCGGGTGACGATCGTGCCCTACCGGCCGCTCACCCCCGAAATCCTCGCCCGCATCGCCCGGCTGCAGCTCGGGCGGGTGCGCGAGCGGGTGGCGGCGGCCCACGGGGCGGCGCTCGCCTGGGATCCCTCGGTCGAGGACGGCCTCGTCGCCCGGTGCCTCGCCGCCGATATCGGCGCGCGGGCGATCGAGGGCGCGCTCACCCGCGAGATGCTGCCCGCCCTCTCCGACCTGGTCCTGGCCCACGCCCTCGACGGGCGCCCGGTGCCGCCGATCACCCTCACCGTCACGCGGGACGGCCGCTTCACGGCCGCGCCCGCTCCAGGAGCAACCGCCGGGGCGGCCTCGCCCCCGGTCGCACCCCCGCCGGAGGCCTGACCGGGCCTCCCGGCGATCTCGCACGGGCCGGACGCCGCCCGCTTCCACCACACGAGAGGACAGGGATCCAAGCCATGCCGATTTACCTGCAGATCGACGGTATCCAGGGCGATGCCACCCACGAGGCGCACCGGCGCTGGATGGACATCGAGTCCCTGCACTGGAACGTCACCCGCAACATGAACACCTTCGCGGGCTCGGCCGCCAACCGCGAGGCCTCCGAGCCGACGGTGAGCGAGGTCACCCTCACCAAGGTCAGCGATTCCTCGACCACGAAGCTGTTCCAGGAGGCCTGCTCGGGCCGCAACGGCAAGACGGCGGTGATCCACCTCGTCACCACCGGCAACCCGGGCGACACCTATATCGAGTTCACGCTGCACAACACCCTGATCGCCGGCTACACCATCGGCACCACCGGCGACCGGCCGATCGAGACGGTGACGCTGAACTTCACCAAGATGGACGTGAAGTACACGCCGACCGACAACCAGAACATGTCGCAGTCGCCGATGATCGCCTCCTACGACCTGGCGACCGCCCGGTCGTCCTGACCGACCGTCATCCTTCAGAGACGACACACACGGACCGGCGCCTTGGCGCTTGTCCGCGACACGGTCACGCGGAGAGGCGCGCCGGCGCCTCCCGCCCCCTCGCGGCCGCGCCGTCCGGCCGCATGTCCGGAGGAACCGATGAAGCCCGTCCGCTACGTGCTCAAGGCCGGCGACACGCTTTGGAGCGTCGCCGAGGCGCATTACGGCGATCCGGTGCGCTGGCCCGATCTCTACGCCTACAACAACCGACCCGACATCGTCGCCCTGACCGAGCGGCCGCTGGTCGATCCCGGCCGGCTCAGCCCCGGCCAGGCGATCTTCCTGCCGCCGGCCGAAGCCCGGGCGACCCAGCGCCGGGCGCCCGCGAGCGCGGCGACCAAGGGTGGCGCCCCGGCCTCCGGCCTCGGCGGCGCCGGCCTCACCGGCGGCATCCGCGGCGCCTATGCCGGCGCGACGCTGACGACCGGCGGCCTCGCGCCGAACCCGGCCGCCGAGACCTTCGTCAACGACTTCGCCCACGCCTTCGACCTCGACGGGGTGCGCCTCGCCCTGCTGGGTGCCGCCGGCACGGCGACGCTGACGCTGTCGGGCCTCGTCCTGCTGCAGAAGACCGGGCGGGTGCCGCTCCTGCGCTACAGCAACCGCAGCGCCGAGGCGCAGGCGCGCAGCCTGTCGGCGATGCTGCTCGGCCGGCTGCTCGCCGCGCCGCAGACCCGGCTCGGCTGGAATCCCGGCCGGGCCCGGATCCGCCTGCAGACGCCGCTCGCCCTCAATGCCGGCGTGGCGCCGCCGGACGGGGCGCTCGCCCGCGGCACGACCGGCCGGGGCGAGCCGGCCTGGACCGCCCGGCTGGCGCTGCCCGACCTCGCCGGCCGCTTCGCCGGCCACGCCTACCTGACGCAAGGGGTGGTGGCGCAGGTCGCGCTCGAAGGGGCCGAGGGCGCCGCGCCGGACGGGCAGGGCGGCTGGCTGTGGCTCGACGGCGTGCCGGACCCGTCGGTGGCGGTCCTCGGGGCGACCCTGTCCGAGACCGCGGTGACGGCGGGCAACGGGCTCGCCGACGCGGCGACGACGCTCGCGGCGCAAGCCGGGCACCCCGTCGACCCGGTGGCGGCGGTCGCCTCCGCCTGGACGCCGGTGCAGATCGGCGGCTGAGCGGGCAGGCGGGCTGAAGGGAGCGCCTCGCGATGATCTACACCCAGGCCGGGCGCCTGATGGCGATCGACACCGTGCTCGGACCCGACGTGCTCCTCCTCGAGCGCCTCGAAGTCGAGGAGGGCATCAACCGCCTCTTCACCATCCAGGCCCGCGTCCGGGCCCAGCGCGACGAGGTCCGCCCCGACGAGATCGTCGGCACCGCCGCCGATCTCGCCCTCACCCTCGCCGACGGGAGCCAGCGGGTCTGGAACGGGCTCGTCACCGAACTGCACGAGGGGCCGATCGTCACCCGCGGCGCGCGTCAATACGCGCTCACCCTGCGCCCGCGGCTGTGGCTGATGAGCCAGCGCAGCGATTGCCGCATCTTCCTCACCCAATCGACCCTGGAGGTGCTGGAAACCCTGTGCGCCGAGCACCGCATCCGCGACTACACCCTCGCCGGGGTCACCCGGCCGCCGCAGAAGCGCGACTACGTCGTACAGTGGAACGAGACCGATCTCGCGTATTTGCTGCGCCGCCTCGAAGAGGAAGGGCTGTTCTACTGGTTCCGCCATGAGCGCGGCACGCACACGCTCGCCGTCGGCGATCATCCGTCGGCCTATGACGGCAGTCAAGACACCCGCGTCCGTCTCGCCTTCGGCTCGTCGGATGCCGAGCACATCCACGACTGGCGCCGGCAACTCTCGTTCACACCCGGACGGAGAGCCGGAAAGGATTACGAGTTCCTCACCCCCAACCTCGATCTCGCCTCGGACACGCCGTCGATCGACCGCGTTCCCGAGAACGCATCTTACGAGCTCTACGAGTACCCCGCCCGGGCGCTGACCCGCGAGGCCGGCGAGCGGGCGACGCGGCTGCGGATCCAGGCG
>NZ_LABZ01000098.1 GCF_001043955.1 Methylobacterium tarhaniae
GCCGGGCGCGCCACGGCCCGCGGCGGCAGTTTTCACGATGGGCTGCCGCCCGGGGCCGACGCGGTGTCGCTGGTGCGCGTGGTGCACGATCACGACGACGCGCCCGCCCTCGCCCTCCTGAAGGCGGCCCGCGCGGCCCTGCCCCCCGGCGGCACGCTGCTGCTGGCCGAGCCGATGGCCGGCACCCCCGGCGCCGAGCCGATCGGCGACGCCTATTTCGGGTTCTATCTCCTCGCCATGGGGAGCGGACGGCCGCGCACCAGGCCCGAACTCGCCGACATGCTCGCGCAGGCGGGCTTCTCGCGGGTGCGCGAGCACCGGACCCGGCGCCCGATGCTGGTGCGCCTCCTCGTCGCGACCGCACCCTGACGGACCGCGCCAGCGTCGGATGCCCGACGCAAAAGTGTAAAGCAAACTTGACGCCTGTTGTTGTCCATCTAAGATGACGTCTGCCGCCTCGAACGGCAGTTTTCCGCAACCGCGGGGGGCCGTACCGCATGCACGCGCAGGCCGTGATCCTCGACCGTCCCGAACGGCTCGGCCTCGCCCGGCTCGCTCTCGACGCGCCCGGCCCCGCCGACGCGACCGTGGAGGTCGCCTGGAGCGGCATCAGCACCGGCACCGAGCGCCTGCTCTGGTCGGGCCGGATGCCGGACTTCCCCGGCATGGGCTACCCGCTGGTCCCGGGCTACGAATCCGTCGGCCGCGTGGTCGAGGCCGGCCCCGCATCCGGCTGCCGCGTCGGCGAGACGGTGTTCGTGCCGGGAGCCCGCTGCTTCGGGCCGATCCGCGGGCTGTTCGGCGGCGCGGCCTCGCATCTCGTCTCCGCCGGCAGCCGGCTGCGGCCGATCCCGGACGCCCTCGGCGAGCAGGGCATCCTGCTGGCGCTGGCCGCCACCGCCCGTCACGCGCTCGAAGGCAGCGAGGGCCGGGGGCGCCAGCTCGTCGTCGGGCACGGGGTGCTCGGCCGGCTCATCGCCCGGCTGATGCGCGCCTCGGGCCTCGACCCGGTGGTGTGGGAGCGCGACCCCGCCCGCCGCGGCGGCGACGAGGGCCCGGTGATCGACCCGTCGCAGGACGAGACGCGGTACGCCCGCATCATCGACGCGAGCGGCGATGCCGGCCTCCTCGACACTCTCATCGCCCGGCTCCAGCCCGGCGGCGAGGTGGTGCTGGCCGGCTTCTACGAGGCGCCGCTCTCCTTCGCCTTCCCGCCCGCCTTCCTGCGCGAGGCACGGATCCGCGTCGCGGCGCAGTGGCAGCCCCACGACCTCGACGCCGTCGCGGTCCTCGCCGGCAGCGGCGCCCTGTCCCTCGACGGCCTCATCACCCATCGCCGCCCGGCGGCGGAGGCGCCGGACGCCTACCGCACCGCCTTCGGCGATCCCGACTGCCTCAAGATGATCCTCGACTGGAGAGCCCAGCCATGAACGCTTCGCTGACCGGCGCCGCTCTTCACGCCTCCGTGCTGCGCGCCGAGGCCGCGATCCCGCCGGACCCGGTCCCGACCACCGCGACCCGCGAGACGCAAATCATCGCGATCTACGGCAAGGGCGGCATCGGCAAGAGCTTCACGCTCGCCAACCTGTCCTACATGCTGGCCCAGCAGGGCAAGCGGGTGCTGCTGATCGGCTGCGACCCGAAGAGCGACACGACCTCGCTGCTCTTCGGCGGCCGGGCCTGCCCGACGATCATCGAGACCTCCACGAAGCGCAAGCTCGCGGGCGAAGCGGTCGAGATCGGCGACGTCTGCTTCAAGCGCGACGGCGTGTTCGCCATGGAGCTGGGCGGGCCGGAGGTCGGCCGCGGCTGCGGCGGGCGCGGCATCATCCACGGCTTCGAGCTGCTTGAAAAACTCGGCTTCCACGAATGGGGCTTCGACTACGTCCTGCTCGACTTCTTGGGCGACGTGGTCTGCGGCGGCTTCGGCCTGCCGATCGCCCGCGACATGTGCCAGAAGGTCATCGTCGTCGGCTCGAACGACCTGCAATCGCTCTACGTCGCCAACAACGTCTGCTCGGCGGTGGAATACTTCCGCAAGCTCGGCGGCAATGTCGGCGTCGGCGGCCTCGTCATCAACAAGGACGACGGCACCGGCGAGGCGCAGGCCTTCGCCGAGGCCGCCGGCATCCCGGTCCTCGCCTCGATTCCCGCCGACGACGACATCCGCAGGAAGAGCGCGAATTACGAGATCATCGGCCGGCCCGACGGGCGCTGGGGTCCGCTCTTCGCGGAACTCGCCGACAACATCGGTGCCGCCCTGCCGCACCGGCCGGCGCCGCTCTCGCAGGATGCGTTGCTCGGCCTGTTCAAGGGCGAGGCGGTCGGGCGCGGGGTGGTGCTCGATCCGGCCAGCGACGCCGACATGCGCGGCCGCCCGGTCGAGCGCCGGCCCTCCCTCGAAGTCGTCTACGAGGCGGTCTGACCATGGGCGCCTCCCTCGACCTCGCCGCGCTCCGCGCACGAACGCCCGTCGACACCCCGGTCAACCTGGAGGCGACGCGCCAGGACGGGCTCGGCTGCCACTCCGGCAAGGAGACGATGCGCCAGGCGGCCGAGGCCGCCGGCATGGGCGAGACCCTCGACGCCCTGAAGCGCGACTATCCCGTCGGTCCCCACGACCAGCCGCAGAGCATGTGCCCGGCCTTCGGCTCGCTGCGGGTGGGCCTGCGGATGCGCCGCACCGCCACGATCCTGTCCGGCTCGGCCTGCTGCGTCTACGGCCTCACCTTCACCTCGCATTTCTACGGCGCGCGGCGGACCGTCGGCTACGTGCCGTTCAATTCCGAGACGCTGGTCACCGGCAAGCTGTTCGAGGACATCCGCGACGCGGTCCACGCGACCGCCGATCCGGCGCTCCACGACGCGGTCGTGGTCATCAACCTCTGCGTTCCCACCGCCTCCGGCGTGCCGCTGCGGCTGCTGCCGCGGGAGATCGACGGGGTGCGGATCATCGGCATCGACGTTCCGGGCTTCGGCGTGCCGACCCACGCCGAGGCCAAGGACGTGCTCGCCGGCGCGATGCTGAAGGTCGCACGAAGCGAGGCGGAGCAGGGTCCCGTCGCGGCGCCACGCCAAGGCACAGCGAGCCAGGGCCGCGACGGGCGCCCGACCGTCGCGCTGCTCGGGGAGATGTTCCCGGCCGACCCGGTCCAGATCGGCGCGCTTCTCGAACCGCTGGGCCTCGCGGCCGGCCCGGTCGTGCCGACGCGGGAATGGCGCGAGCTCTACGCGGCCCTCGACTGCACGGCGGTGGCGGCGATCCACCCGTTCTACACCACGTCGTTGCGCGAGTTCGAGGCGGCCGGCCGGCCGGCCGTCGGCTCCGCGCCGGTCGGTCACGACGGCACCGCCGCCTGGCTCGACGCGGTGGGGGAGGCCTGCGGCGTCTCCCGCCACACCATCGAGGCGGCCAAGAGCCGGGTCCTGCCGGCGATCCGCGGCGCGCTCGCCGCCAACCCGATCCGCGGCCGGATCACGCTCACCGGCTACGAGGGCTCGGAGCTGCTGGTGGCCCGCCTTCTCGTCGAGAGCGGGGCCGAGGTTCCTTACGTCGGCACCGCCTGCCCGCGGACCCGGCATTCGGACGTCGACCGCGACTGGCTCGCGGCGAGGGGGTGCCGGGTGCAGTTCCGCGCCTCCCTGGAGCAGGATCTCGCCGCAGTGGAGGAGTTCCGGCCCGACCTCGCCATCGGCACCACGCCCGTGGTCCAGAAGGCCAAGGAGCGGGCGATTCCCGCCCTCTACTTCACCAACCTGATCTCCGCCCGGCCGCTGATGGGCGTCGCCGGGGCCGGGTCGCTCGCGCAGGTGGTGAACGGCGCCATGGCGCAGGCCGAGCGGTTCGACGCCATGCGGTCGTTCTTCGCCGGTGTCGGCACGGGCCATGCCGCCGGCATCTGGGAGGACGTGCCGAAGAAGCGCGCGGCCGTGAAACGGGCGGCGCCCGAGAAGCCGGTCGGGGAGACGGTCTGATGCTCGTGCTCGATCACGACCGCGCCGGCGGCTACTGGGGGGCCGTCTACGTCTTCACGGCGGTGAAGGGCCTGCAGGTCGTCATCGACGGCCCGGTGGGCTGCGAGAACCTGCCGGTGACCTCGGTGCTGCACTATACCGACGCGCTGCCGCCGCACGAATTGCCGATCGTCGTCACGGGCCTGGCCGAGGAGGAGCTCGGCCGGCACGGCACCGAAGGCGCGATGCGCCGCGCCCACGCGACCCTCGATCCGAAGGAGCCGAGCGTCGTCGTCACCGGCTCGATCGCCGAGATGATCGGCGGCGGCGTCACGCCGGAGGGCACCAACCTCCAGCGCTTCCTGCCCCGCACCATCGACGAGGACCAGTGGCAGGCCGCCGACCGGGCCCTGTCCTGGCTCTGGCACGAATACGGCGCCAAGAAAGCAGCCAGGAAAGGTGTGATCCCGCCCCGGCCGGAGCGGGCGCCCGGGATCAAGCCGCGGGTCAACCTGATTGGGCCGGCCTACGGAACCTTCAACATGCCCTCCGACCTCGCCGAGATCCGGCGCCTCGTCGAGGGCATCGGGGCCGAGGTGAACCTGGTCTTCCCCCTCGGCACCCACCTTTCCGACATCCCGCGCCTCGTCGAGGCCGACGCCAATATCTGCCTCTACCGCGAGTTCGGGCGCCTCCTCTGCGAAGCCCTTGACCGGCCGTATCTCCAGGCGCCGATCGGCGTGCACAGCACCACCAAGTTCCTCCGCGCGCTGGGCGAGATCCTGGGACTCGATCCCGAGCCGTTCATCGAGCGGGAGAAGCACACGACGCTGAAGCCGCTCTGGGACCTCTGGCGCTCGGTGACGCAGGACTTCTTCGCCTCGGCGAGCTTCGGCGTGGTGGCGACCGACACCTATGCCCGCGGCCTGCGCCACTTCCTCGAGGAGGAGATGGGCCTGCCCTGCCGGTTCAGCTTTTCCCGCAAGGCCGGCGCCAAGCCCGACAACGCGGCCGTCCGCAAGGCCATCCGCGAGACGCCGCCCCTGGTCCTGTTCGGCTCCTACAACGAGCGCCTCTACCTCGCCGAGAGCGGGGGGAGGGCGGTGTTCATCCCGGCTTCCTTCCCCGGCGCCGTGGTGCGGCGGCACACCGGCACGCCGTTCATGGGCTATTCCGGCGCGACCTACCTGGTGCAGGAGGTCTGCAACGCGCTGTTCGACGCGCTCTTCCACATCCTGCCGCTGTCGCGCGACCTCGATGCCGTCGAGGCGACGCCGGCCCGCGCTCCGAATTCCGCCCAGGCGGCTCTCCCCTGGGACGACGAGGCCCGCCGGCGCCTCGACGCCTCGGTGGAGGCGAGCCCGGTCCTGGTGCGGATCTCCTTCGCCAAGCGCCTGCGGGATGCCGCCGAGCGCGAGGCGGCCCGAGCCGGATCCGCGCGCGTGACCGGCGTTTTCGTCGAGCGCGCCCGCGTCGCGCTCGCGGCGGCCTGACGGCCGCTGTCCATCCGGCGCGGGCCCCGCCGCGCCGGTCTCGTCGCAATCGCTCGCGAGCGCCCGCTCGCGAGAAGGGAGGAGAGCCGAGACCATGTCCCGTCCGTTCGTCACGGTTTCGCGGTCCCGTTCGGAAGCGGTCCAGTTCCGGGCCATCCTGGCGGCGACCTACCCGGTCTTCCTGGTCGCCGCCGTGCTGCAGCGCCTGCGGCCGGGATCGGCCGCCCCCGCCGGGCCGCGGCGTTCGGTCTTCGGCGAGGCGCGGGCGATGGCGCTCTCGGCGATCCCCTTCGCCTTCATGGGCTGACGCCCGGGCCAGAGCCTTCTCTCCCCAGCCTTCCTGGGCCGAGTTTCCGCTGTCGTTCCAGGCGGCGGAGAGACCGCCCGACCGTCACGGCCGGGCAAAGCCGCGCGGGAGCCCCCGCGCGGATCCGCATCCGGAGGTTCGGCAATGGCCAACGGCATGGACAAACCCAGCGTACTCTCAGGACTCACCGAAGAGGAGGCGAAGGAGTTCCACGGCATCTTCGTCACCAGCTTCATCATCTTCACGGCGATCGCGGTCGTCGCGCACTTCCTCGTCTGGCTGTGGCGGCCCTGGCTGCCGGGGCCGAACGGCTACTCCGCGCTGGAAAGCAGCGTGAAGGTCGCCGCCAGCGGCATCCTGCCCTTCATCTCGTAGGTAAGGACCTCACGCCATGCACAAGGTCTGGCTTCTCTTCGACCCGCGCCGCACGCTCGTGGCGCTCTTCACCTTCCTGTTCGTCCTCGCCCTGATCATCCACTTCATCCTGCTCAGTACCAACCGGTTCAACTGGCTGGAAGGCCCGGCGGCGAAGAAGGCGGAGATCGCGCAGAGCCTCGTCCTGCCGACCTGACCGGCCAACCGGGCGCCCTGCCGGGGCGGCCCCGCACCGCGGACGGGCTCGATCCCCGCCCGCGGCCACCACGCTGTTTCTCGCGGACGGGGAGGGCCGCGCCATGGCCATGCTGAACTTCGAGCGCAAATACCGGGTTCGCGGCGGCACTCTGCTCGGCGGCGACCTGTTCGATTTCTGGGTCGGGCCGTTCTATGTCGGCTTCTTCGGCGTCACCGGCCTGTTCTTCACCCTGCTCGGCACCGGCCTGATCGTCTGGGGCGCGGCCATCGGGCCGACCTGGAACGTCTGGCAGATCAACATCGCGCCGCCCGACCTCAAATACGGGCTGGCGCTCGCCCCCTTACGCGAGGGCGGCCTGTGGCAGATCATCACCTTCTGCGCCATCGGGTCCTTCGGCTCCTGGGCCCTGCGCGAGGTCGAGATCTGCCGCAAGCTCGGCATCGGCTATCACGTGCCGTTCGCCTTCTCGGTGGCGATCGCGGCCTACGTGACCCTGGTGGTCGTCCGTCCCCTGCTGATGGGCGCCTGGGGCCACGGCTTTCCCTATGGGATCCTCAGCCACCTCGATTGGGTCTCGAACGTCGGCTACCAGTATCTCCACTTCCACTACAATCCGGCGCACATGCTCGCCGTGACGTTCTTCTTCACGACGACCTTCGCCCTGTCGCTGCACGGCTCGCTGATCCTGTCCTCGACCAATCCCGGCAAGGGCGAGGTGGTCAAGACTCCCGAGCACGAGGACACCTACTTCCGGGACACGATCGGCTACTCGATCGGCACGATCGGCATCCATCGCCTAGGCCTGTTCCTCGCCCTCTCGGCGGGCTTCTGGAGCGCGGTCTGCATCGTCATCAGCGGCCCGTTCTGGACCCGCGGCTGGCCCGAATGGTGGGGCTGGTGGCTGAGCCTGCCGATCTGGCGCTGAGTCCTCCCACCCGCTCCCGCGAGACATCACCCTTCAGAAGGCATCCGCCGCCATGGGGTACTACCAGAACATCTACACGCAGGTGCAGGTCCACCCGCTCCACCCGGAGGCCGGCGTCGAGGTCCCGGACATCGAGAACCGCGTCGGCAAGGGCGGCTTCAACTACCTGGCCGGCCTCGTCGGCAACGCCCAGGTCGGGCCGATCTATCTCGGCACGCTCGGTACGCTGTCCCTGGCCTGCGGGTTCATCGCCATCGAGATCATCGGCCTCAACATGTGGGCCTCGGTGAACTGGGATCCGATCCAGTTCATCCGCCAGCTGCCCTGGCTGGCCCTCGAGCCGCCCCGACCGGAATACGGGCTCACGATCCTGCCGCCGCTCGCCGAAGGCGGCTGGTGGCTGATGGCCGGCTTCTTCCTCACCGCCTCGATCCTGTTGTGGTGGGTCCGGCTGTTCCGGCGTGCCCGGGCGCTGGGCCTCGGCTACCACGTGCCCTGGGCCTTCGCCTCGGCGATCTGGCTCTACCTGGTGCTCGGCTTCATCCGGCCGATCCTGATGGGGAGCTGGAGCGAGGCGGTGCCGTTCGGGATCTTCCCGCATCTCGACTGGACCGCGGCGTTCTCGCTGCGCTACGGCAACCTGTTCTACAACCCCTTCCACATGCTCTCGATCGTCTTCCTGTACGGGTCGACGATGCTGTTCGCCATGCACGGCGCCACCATCCTGGCGGTGAGCCGCTACGGTGGCGAGCGTGAGATCGAGCAGATCGTCGATCGCGGCACCGCGACCGAGCGCGCCGCCCTGTTCTGGCGCTGGACGATGGGCTTCAACGCCACGATGGAATCTGTCCATCGCTGGCTGTGGTGGTTCGCCTTCCTGACGACCCTGACCGGCGGCATCGGCATCCTGCTCACCGGCACCGTCGTCGACAACTGGTACCTCTGGGCCGTCAAGCACGGCGTCGCCCCGCATTACCCGCAGATCTACGGCCCGGTGGTGGATCCGCTCGCGAACCCGGGAGGCACGCCATGAAGCTCGCCCTTCAGATCCTCGGCGTCGTGGTGGCGGTGCTGCTCACCGGCGCGATGCTCGGCACCGCGGGCTGGACCCGGCCCCCGGTCCGCTCCGAGCAGACGGGGTTCCGCGGCACCGGCATGGTGCAGGTGCAGAATCCCCGCACCCTCGCGGCCAAGATCGAGGAGAACGCCGCGCCTGCGCCGCAGGACCCCGCCCCGCCCGGCGGCGAGCCCGCGACGCAGACCTACCAGAACGTCAAGGTGCTGACCGACCTCACCACCGACCAGTTCAACCGCCTGATGGTCTCGATCACCGAATGGGTCGCTCCCGAGCAGGGCTGCGCCTATTGCCACAACGTCGAGAACATGGCCGACGACAGCGTCTACGCGAAGACGGTGGCGCGCTCGATGATCCGGATGGTCCGGCACATCAACGCGGACTGGAAGAACCATGTCGGGCAGACCGGCGTGACCTGCTACACCTGCCACCGTGGCAATCCGGTGCCGCAGGCGGTGTGGCACAACAATCCCGGCCCGCCCCACGCGCAAGGGTTCGCCGCCCGGGACGGCGGCCAGAACCACCCGGCGCCGGAGGCCGGCCTCACCTCGCTGAACTACGACCCCTACAAGGACCTGCTCGGCGACAAGGACGTCGACCAGAACGCCGTGCGGGTCGCGGCCAAGACGGCCTTGCCGACGAGCCCGTCGAAGCCGCTCCAGACCACCGAGCGGACCTACGCCCTGATGATCCACATGTCGGAGGGATTGGGGGTCAACTGCACCTACTGCCACAACAGCCGCGCCTTCTCCTCCTGGGAGGAGAGCACGCCGAAGCGCGTGACCGCCTGGCACGGCATCCGGATGGTGCGCGACATCAACGGCAACTACATCGAGCCGCTGACGCCGGTGCTGCCCGAGGCCCGGCTCGGGCCGGAGGGCGATCCGCCCAAGGCCAACTGCACCACCTGCCACCAGGGCCTGGTGAAGCCCCTCAACGGCGCCGACATGCTCAAGGACTACCCCGAACTCGCCGGAGGGCCGATGCCGAAGGCCCCGTGAGGCCGCGCCCCACCGCGACAGGGCCCCGGTTCCGACAGGATCCGGGGCCTTCGCACGTGTGCCGAACCAATGATGCGCCATCGATTGCCCGTGACCGGCCCACTATTCGCGGGCGCTATGCGACCGGACAGGTTCGGCTCATCTCACGACGATTTGCCGCATCGGCATTCTCATGGGTCCGGTGAGTTGGACTACACGTGCGACGGCGGTCTTCCGCCCGTGCGCCCGTCAACCCCGCCCTGTCGAGGGCAATCCACGGAGGCAACGGCCATGGGCGATTCAGGCCTGATCTACATGCTCGCCTTCACGACCTTCGCGCTGGTCATCCTGTTCCTGATCTGGCAGCGGATGCGCGTCCAGCGCGCCAAGGAGACCGGCGAGCGCTCGAGCTTCACCGACCATCATGGCGGCCCGCCGCGGCCGAACCAGGGGGTGGATCCGCGCTAGGCCCCCTTCCGCGAGACGGTCGACGGACATGAACCCTCCCCCCGATGGAACTCGGGCCTGCCCGATTTCCGCACAAAGAGCCCAAGTCGGAGAGGCCCGACTTGGGATGGGGGAGGGTTCCTGTGCAAGCGGTCCGGCGGTCATGCCGAGTCGAAGCGCCGCTTTGGCGGCGCCTACTTCTCCGCCCGGTTCGGCGTCTTGATCTGCCCGTAGACCACCCCCGCGAAGGCGCCGAGGGTCGTCGGCCAGTCGAGGCCGGTGGCCGAGCGGTCGGCCGCCTGGCAGTAGGTGGCCGTCAGCCCGTTGACCAGCTCGGCCGTGCTCACTTGCGGGGCGGCCTGGCGCACGGCCGGCAGCAGGGTGGCGATCCGGTGGAGCATCTGCTCGGCCTTGACGTCCTTGAGCTGGCCTGCGGCATCAGCCTGCTTCAGCGCCTCGGCCAGCGTCGGGTTCGCGACGGTCTCGCAGGGCGCGTTGCCGGCGAGCATGGTCTGGGTCTCGGCGCGCAAGGTCGCCACCTGGCCGGGCTCGGCGGTCGGCGGGGCCTGGTTGCCGAAGGTCTGGCGGACGTAGTTCGTGACCGCCGCCACCTCCGCATCGGTCATGCCGACGCCGACCGCCGGCATCGCCGCGTACTCGCCCTTGGCGTCGAGGCCGCCGAGGATCACGCGGATCACCGTCTCCGGGCCCTTGGCCAGCACCGCGCCGTTGCCGGCGAGCGACGGGATCGCCCCCGGCATGCCCTGGCCGTCCGGCCGGTGGCAGGCGACGCAGCGGTTGAGATAGGTGTCGGCGCCCGGTGCCGTGGCGGCTTGGCGGAAGTCGGATTTCACGTCGGGCGTGTAGGTGGGCTTGGGCGCCAGGGTCTTGAGGTAGGCGGCGATGGCGCGCACGTCGCCGTCGGTCATCTTGCTCAGGCTCTCCTCGATCACCTGCCGCATCGGCCCGGCGACCACGCCGGCGCGGCCCGGGGCGGCGCCGGTCTTGAGATAGGTGAAGAGCTGGTCCTCGCTCCAGAGCCCCAGGCCTTCCTTGTCGTCGCCCGACAGGTTGGGGGCGTACCAGCCGTCGATCGTGCCGCCCTCGAGATAGCCGCTCCATTGCGAGGCGCCGACGAGCTTGCTGCCGTTGTGGCAGGCGCCGCAATGGCCCGGGCCCTCGACCAGGTAGGCGCCGCGATTGACCTCTTCGCTCGCCTTCGGGTCGGGTTTGAAGCGGCCTTCCGTGAAGAAGGCGAGGCGCCAGGCGAGCAGCCCGTCGCGGATGCTGAACGGGAAGGCGATGTCGGCGGCTTTTCGCGGCGCGTTCACCGGTTCGAGCGAGAACAGGTAGGCCTTGATCGCCCCCACATCCTCGTCGGTCATGCGGGTGTACCAGGGGAACGGAAAGGCGGGATAGAGATAGCTGCCGTTCTTGGTGATGCCCTGGTGCATGGCGCGCTTGAAGTCGTCGTCGCTCCAATTGCCGATGCCGGTCTCCTTGTCGGGGGTGATGTTCGGCGTCGCGAGCTTGCCGATGCTCCCCGGGAAATTGATGTACAGCCCGCCCGCGTAGGGTTTGCCGCCGGGCGCGGTGTGGCAGGCGACGCAATCGCCCGCCGTGGCGAGGTAGCGGCCCTTCTCGACGAGGTCGGAGGGCGCCGCCTGCTGCGCCCAGGCGGCTCCGGCCGTGAGGGCGAGCGCGCCGGAGCCGAGAAGCAGGGCGTTGACCGCGCGGCGGCGGGTGACGGGCTTGCGGCGAGTCATGGGCTCGCGGCGAGTCATGGGCTCGCGGCGAGTCGTGGGCTTGCGGCGCATGGGGGGCTTCCTCCGGAGGGTTATGGGGCGGCGGACCGCAGCCGCAGCCAGAGATCGGCGACATGGGCGGCGCCCGCCCCGGCGAGCGCCGCGGCGAGCCAGAATCCGGGCGCGCCTGCGAGCACGGCGCGCAGGGCCAGCATCAGGCAGGCGCCCGAGGCGAGGTTGACGAGGAGCGCTCCCCGCCGAGGGCCGCGCCGGCGCCGCCACAGAACGAGCAGAGCGGCCTCCGCGGCGACGATCAGCAGCGCAGCATCGACGATATGGCTGCTGGTAAGGAGGTCCGGCACGCGTCAATCCTCCTGATCGCATCGACGATGCGCAGTCGATCGGGGAGATGCCTTAGGAAACGTGAGGGTCCAGTTCTGCAAACTCAGGAGATAGGGTGGCGTTCGCCGAAATCGCGCCGCGGTTCACGATGTCGCATCTGCGTCGATCCGGTCTCGGGCAATCCGATCTTTCGCGATCCAGGACGTGGATGCGAGGCCGGCCCCGGCCTGACCTGCGCCCTGTTGTGCCGATGCTTCGCGAAGCCGATCAGAATGGTCCGTTCAGCCGCACGATCGACCAGTTGAGCATGGCGGCGGTGCCGACCCAGACCAGGTAGGGCAGGAGGAGCAGCGCCCCGAGCCCGGAATGCCGCCCGACCACCAGGATCAGCAACGCCACCGAGAGCCAGAGCGCCGCCACCTCGATCAGCGCCCAGTCCGGCCGCTGCAGGCGGAAGAACACCCCGCTCCAGGCGATGTTGAGGATCCCGTTGAGCGCGAAGGCGGCCAGCAGCCAGGCGCGCTCGGACCCGTCCGGCGCCGCGTTCCAGGCGAGCACGCCCGCGATGGCGGTGAGCGTGAAGATGGTGGTCCAGACCGGGCCGAACGCCCAGTCCGGCGGCTTCCAGGACGGCACCTGCAGGCTCCGGTACCAGGGGCCCAGCGTCGTCAGCCACGCGCCCGCCGCCGCCACCACCATGGCCGAAACGGCCGCCACCAGGATCGGGCCCCAGCGCCCGCTCGAGCCGTCGATCACGGCGAGACCCAGCGGAAGAGGTGGGCGAGATCCTTGAAGAAGATCCGTGCGTGGGCCGCAGGTTTCGCCCGTACCAGTTCCTTGTTCATGTAGGCGTCCCAGGTGAGCGACTGCACGTCGGGGTCGCGGCAGATGCTGACGAAGCGCTCGCGCAAGCCGTCGTTGCGGTACCAGACGGTCTGCATCAGCCGCAGGATCCAGAACACCCGGCCATGCGCCTTGAGGAAGCGGCGGCGCGCCTGGGCCAAGGCGCGGGGATGGCCGGTGGCGAGGAAATCGTGCGCGGCCTCGGCCGCCAGACGCCCGCCGACCATCGCGTAGTAGATGCCCTCGCCCGAGGCCGGGGCGACGAGGCCGGCGGCGTCGCCGGTGAGCAGCACGTCGCGGCCGTTGTCGAAGCGCGAGAGCGGCTTGAGCGGCAGCGGCGCGCCCTCGCGCCGGACCGTCTCGCCGCCATCGAGCCCGGTCGCGGCGCGAAGCCGCCCGACCGCGCCGCGCAGCGAGAAGCCTTTTCGCGCGCTGCCGGTGCCGATGCTGAGCGTGTCGCCGTGAGGGAAGATCCAGGCGTAGAAATCCGGCGAGAGGACGCCCTGGTAATAGACGTCGCAGCGCGTCGCCTCGACCGCGCCGGAGGGCGGCGTGCGCACGATCTCGTGGTAGGCGAAGACCTGCCGCATCCGGGCATGGGCCGGGATCTCCTGGCGTCCCACCGCCGAGTTGGCCCCGTCGGCCCCGATGACGAGGCGGGTGCGGATCTGCCCTTCGACGCCCTGCGCGTCGCGGTAATGAACCGTTGCCGGACCGCCCTCCTCGCGGGCGAGGCGCAGATAGGTGCCGGTCACCCGCTCGACGCCGGCCAGCGCGGCGCGCACCCGCAGCCATTCGTCGAACGGCCCGCGATCGACCATGCCGACGAAGCCTTCGCCGACAGGCATGTCCACCGCCCGGTTCCGCGGCGAGACCATGCGGGCGGAGCGGATCTTCGCCACCAGCAGCTCGTCGGGGATGGCGAAATCGCGGATCAGCCGCGGCGGGATGGCGCCGCCGCAGGGCTTGATGCGCCCGGCCCGGTCGAGCAGCACGACCCGGCGCCCGAGCCGCGCCAGATCGGTCGCCGCCGTCGCCCCGGCCGGTCCCCCTCCCACCACCACCGCGTCGACGATGCCCTCGTCCATGGCCGTGCCTTTCGGGGTTGTCCGGGCCGGGCTCGGCCGGATGGTTCTTCAGATCGCGTGCCGCACCGACAGGCTCTCGATGGCCCGCCCGCTCCGCGCCGGCCGCCCGATCCGCAGGGCCAGCCCGGCGGCGACGAGGAACAGGACGGCCTCGGTGACGAACACCGCCGCGTAGGCCGGCACCACCGTGCCGAAGGCGAGGCGCGCGAGATCGACCCCTGCCGCACCCAGGAACCCGCCGAGGCCGAAGGCGACGCCCTGCGCGGCGCCCCAGACGCCCATGCGGGTGCCGTGGCGGCGCTCGCCGTCGGGGGCGCCGCCGCTGCCGGCGAGCGCCATCATCGAGCCGATCGCCGCGACCGCGAAGATGCCGTTGAACAGGCCGAGCCCGACCACGCAGACACGCAGGGGCGATCCGGGCCCGGCGAAGCCGCAGGCCGCGATCGCCGCGAGCGCGGCGGCCGAGCCGAGGCAGCCGGCGACGGTCCAGAGGCGCAAGGAGGCGAGCCGTCCGCGGCCGTTGGCGGTGACGAGGGCGACGAGCACCATGCCGGCGAGCACGCCGCCGTTCTGGAGGCCGGAGAGCTTGGTGGTGGCACCCGGCGACAGGGCGAAGACGAGGCCGGCGAAGGGCTCGAGGATCAGTTCCTGCGCGCTGTAGGCGAGCATCGCCAGGAACACGAACACCGTGAAGCGGCGCGCCTCCGGCTCGGCCCAGACCTCGGCGAGAACCTGGGCGAAGGGCCGCGCCGGCGGGCCTTCGGCGGGAGCGGGCGCCCGCGCCGGCTCGACGCCCCACAGGGCGACGAGCGCCACCAGGAAGGCGATCAGCGACACGCCGCCCGACACCGCGACGAGGCGCGGGGGGGAGAACGGATCGAGCAGGTGCCCGGCGGTCGGCGCGGTGACGACGAAGCCGGCGATCATCATGATCCAGACGATCGTCGCGGCCGCACCCCGGCGGTGGGGGGCGACGCCGGTGGAGAGCAGGACGAGGAGCGAGGTGCCGGCCGCCCCGACGCCGATGCCGACCCCGAGGAAGGACAGGACCAGGAGCGCGTAGCCCGCCGCCGGATGGCTCGCGACCAGGGCCGTGCCGAGGGCGGCGCCGGCCCCGCCGAGGGCGAGCAGCGCCATGCCGCCGACGATCCAGGGCGTGCGGCGGCGGCCCAGGTCCGAGCCGTACCCCCAGCGCGGGCGCAGCACCTGCACGGCGTAGTGCAGCGCCACCAGCCCGCCGGGGAGCGCCGCCGGCAGCGCCAGCTCCACCACCATCACCCGGTTGAGGGTCGAGGTGATCAGCACCACGATGGCGCCGAGCGCGGTCTGGACGAGGCCGAGGCGCAGGATCGTGCCCCAGCCGAAGGAGGCCGGCCCGGTCATGCGAGGGAACCCCGGAGGGCGAGCGCCGCGGTCAGCATGCCGAGGACGTAGAGGAGCGTGCCGGTGCCGTTGTACCAGGCGGCCCAGCGGTGCGGATCGGCGAGGAAGCGGCGCATCAGCAGGCCCTGGCCGGCGAGCAGCGCGGCGACGAGGGCGGCATGCCAGGGCGCGTCCCAGGCGAGGAGCAGCGCCACCACCGCCGCTTGCGGCGCCGCCATGACGAGGCAGGCGAGGCGGGCGGCGCGGGACGCGCCGAGCCGGACCGGGAGCGAGCGGATGCCGGTGCGTCGGTCGCCCTCCATCGACTTGAAGTCGTTCAGGGTCATGATGCCGTGGGCGCCCAGGCTGTAGAGGGCGGCGAGCCCGATGATCCGGCCGTCCGGCAGGGCGCTCCCCATCACGGCAGCGCCCGTGAACCAGGGCAGGCCTTCGTAGCAGAGGCCGCAGGCGGCGTTGCCCCACCAGCCGTCGCGCTTCAGCCGCACCGGCGGCGCGCTGTAGAGCCAGGCGAGGGCGAGCCCGAACAGGGCCGCCCCCAGCACCCAGGGACCGAGCAGGGCGGCGGCCGCGAGCGACAGGAGCGTCCAGGCGAGCGCCACGTAGAGGCCCCAGCGGCCCGGGATGCGGCCGGACGGGATCGGCCGATGCGGCTCGTTGATGGCGTCGACGTGCCGGTCGAACCAGTCGTTCGCCGCCTGGCTGGTGGCGCAGACGAGGGGGCCGGCGAGCAGGATGCCGGCGATCACCACGGGCCAGCGCCCCTGGATCGCGGCGCCGGAGGAGACCACCCCGCAGGCGAAGGCCCACATCGGCGCGAACCACGTGATCGGCTTGAGCAGTTCCAGCAGCGCCCGGGGCGCCGGAACCGCCGCAGGCGTGATCAGGGGCTTGATCAGAGGCTCGGTCGTCATGCGCCGAGGGTGGGACGGCCCCCGAGGGGTGTCAAGTAAACTTTACATTCGGGTGGTGGGCAGCGGGCGCGCAAGGCAATCCGGGACGCGGCGAGTGCGGAAGCACGGCGTTCGTTGTCGGACAATCCTTCACAGTCGCGACCGCATCCTTCGAAGCGGCGCGAACGAGGATCACGCAGCTTCGAAGCAGGGCTCCGGGTGGCTCCGAGACGTCAGGCCGCCTCTTGCGAGGCGAGCCGAGCACGCGTCTCGGGCCGAGGTCGCGAGCGGGCGCGTTCGACATCGGGAAACGGATTGCCTCGGCCGGGCGACCCTGGGACTTGCGCCCTCACTCTGCGCCCTCGTCCGCCTCTTCCGTGCCGTCGAGGTCGCCGAGGCCGTAGCGGCGCATCTTGGCGTAGAAGCCCTGCCGGCTGAGGCCGAGCATCTCGGCCGCCGAGGCGCGGTTGTCGTGGGTGATGCGCAGGGCCGCCTCGATGCACAGGCGCTCGATCAGGTCGGTGGTCTCGCGCACCAGCGCCTTCATCGAGACGCGGCCGACGAGCTCGGTCATGTGCTCGACCGAGCGCGGCAGCTCGCGCCCGCCCGGCGCCACCGCGGCGACGCGGCGGGGCAGGCTGCGCAGGGTGAAGCCGAAGCAGGGCCGGTCGCCGCCCGGCACCGAGACCGCCGCCACCTCGACCTCCTCGACCGCCCCGAACTCGCCGCGCACCACGGTGGCGAAGTGGCGCACCGCACCGTGCTCGGCCAAGGTGGTGAACAGGGCGGCGACCTCGGTGCCCTCGCGCCCGAGCCAGCGCTCCAGCGATTCGCCCTTGGCCTGGTGCTCGGTGGCGAGCTGCGCCAGGTCGAGGAAGGCGGCGTTGACGCCGATGATGCGCCGGTCGCGGTCGGTGACGACGAAGCCCTCCGGCATCGCCTCGATCACCTCCAGGGCGCCGGAGCGCGTCGCCGCCGGGCTCGGGGCGGGCGCCAGGGGGCTGAGGCGGACCAGGATGCTCATCCCGGCCTCCTCGCGGAACAGCGTGGCGGAGACCCGCGCCTCGCCCCGCCGCTGGGCGAGGCGGGTGGAGAGGTCTTCCGCCTGGCCGGTGAGGCGCAGGCCGACGAGGAGCGCCTGCACGGCGCGGGCGCCCTCGGGCTCGAACAGGTCGATCAGGTCGCGCCCGACGATGCGCTTGACCGCCCGGCCGAGGAGGCGGGCGGCGGCGGGGTTGATCTCGGCGATGCGGCGCGTCGAGGCATCGACGATCAGGATCGGCTCGCCGGCGAGCTGGAACAGCACCCGGTAGCGGGTCTCGGCGCTGCGCAGGCGGGCATAGTCGCGCTCCAGCGCCTGCTGCGATTCGGCCAGGCGCTGCTGCAGGGCCGAGAGCGCCCTGAGATCCCGTCCGATCACGATGATCCGGTCGTCGTCGGGCACGCGGAGGGCCGCGTAGCGGATCGGCACGTCGGCGCCGCCCTGCACGGAGGGGTGATTGACCTGGCGCCAGCGGGTGACCGTGCCGGGCTCGGCATCTTCGAGCAGGCTCAGCACCTTTGGCCGGCTCTCGACCGTGACGGTGTCGATCCAGCGCCGGCCGAGCCACCGGTCGCCCGCCTCGTCGGACAGCCCGTCGGCCCCGAAGGCGGCATCGCGGATCACGCCCTCCCCGTCGACGACCAGGGACACGTCGCTGGCTGCAGCGACGAGGCTGCCCGTCGTTCGGGGATCGAGGCGGGAGACGGCGTCTCGAAGCACCGCGAAAGTTTCCTTCGCAGCAGGGCTCACGGGTCTGTTCAAGGGCCACCAACACACGCCGACCGCATCGAACAGGTCTTTCAGCAGGCTCTAATCCGCAGATCAAGCAAGCTTTGTACGATTCCGGGCGCATCGCGCGCGTCGTCGACAGCCGCGTCGGCGCCGACGAGCCGGACCCGGTCCGGCCGCCCGTGGAAAGCGGGGCCGCCGACGATCACCCGCAGGTCGCGGTTGCGCGAGGCGCGCCGCAGCAGCGGGACCGCCGCGACCAGCCTCTCGACGCAGACGTCGCAGGAGAGCGACAGCCCGATCACGTCGAACCACTCGGCCCGCAGGCGCTCCAGCGCTTCGGCGAGGTGGCTGTCGAAGCTCGTCGTCACCTCCCAGCCGGCTTCGGCGAAGAAGTGGGCGGCGAGCGTCAACCCGAAGGTGTGGGTCTCGCCGGGCGCGGGCACGAGCAAGACCCGACGGCTCGCCGGATCGACCGGCTGCGGGTCGAGGCAGAGCGTCTCCAGGTCGTGGACGAGGCGGCGCAGCCGCGCCATCGCCGTCGTCACCTGGACGAAGTCGCAGACATCCTCCTCCCACAATCGGCCGATATGCCGGGCGGTGGGCGCCAGGAGGCCGGTCAGCACCTCCTCGACGGTCATGCCGTCCTCGACGAGGCCGCGGATCTCCACGAGCGCGTCGCGATCCTGCTGCGCCAGCATCAGGACGGTGAGCCGGCCGACATCGTCGATCTCGGCAAGGCGGGCGGGCTGGCGGCGCGGGCGGGTCTCGCTGCGATGGGCCAGCATCAGCCGCGGGATGATCTCGCCCTCGACGACCTGTGCGAGATCATCCCGCCAGCGCAAGTTGCGATGTACTCCCCCAGAGTGTCTGTCGAGGGGCGGCCGGTCACGGAAAGTCCGATCACGGGGACTATGCCTCTCGCCCGGCAAGGTGCCGGGCTGTGCTTGATCTCCCACCGGCACCTCCCCGATGCGCAGGAAAATCGGGTTTGCTCGATCTTCTGTCGTGTATTCTACATTGGGAGCGCCATTGAGCGTGCGGCGTCATCCGGATTCATTCCAGGATACATCTCCGGCGCCGCGCCGCAAGGCGCATTCGCGATCCACTCCCCCGAATGTCATCGCACCTCACTGTCAACTTAGATTGACACTTCGCCGTCGCCGGCCCTAGGCTTCCTCCATCGGCATCCGCGGGCAACGCGGGCCGTCCAGGCGAGGGCAGGCGCGATGGCGACGTCCACGGACCGGCCGTTTCTCTACAGCGAGGCCGAGCGACGGCGCCGGGACGCCTCGCCCTGGACCCTGGTCCAAGGGATCCTGGCCCCGCTCCAGTTCGCGATCTTCCTGGTGAGCCTCGTCCTGGTCTCGCGCACGCTCGCGACAGGGGAGGGGGCGGCCCTCGCCAACGCCTCGGTGATCGCCAAGACGCTGGCCCTCTACGCCATCATGGTCACCGGCTCCCTGTGGGAGAAGGCGGTGTTCGGGCGCTACCTGTTCGCCCCGGCCTTCTTCTGGGAGGACGCGGTCAGCATGCTGGTGCTGGCGCTCCACACCGCCTACCTGGTGGCGCTCGCCACCGGCGCCCTCGGCACCGCCGGGCTGATGCTGCTGGCGCTTGGCGCTTACGCCACCTACCTCGTCAATGCCGGCCAGTTCCTGCTCAAGCTGCGCGCCGCCCGGTTGCAGGCGCCCGCCTACGCGATGGGGGTGGCGCGATGACGGCGCACGCGACTTCCCTGGCCTGTGGCCAAAAGATCAGCCAAGAAACTCGTCAAGAGATCCGCCACGAGCGCGGCCAGCGCGCGGTGTTCTGCGGCCTCACCGGCATCGTCTGGCTGCACCGCAAGATCCAGGACGCCTTCTTCCTGGTGGTCGGCTCGCGCACCTGCGCGCACCTGATCCAGTCGGCCGCCGGCGTGATGATCTTCGCCGAGCCGCGCTTCGCCACCGCGATCATCGAGGAGCGCGATCTCGCCGGCCTCGCCGACGCGCATGAGGAACTCGACCGGGTGGTGCGCCGCCTGCTGGAGCGCCGGCCCGACATCAAGCTCCTGTTCCTCGTCGGCTCCTGCCCGTCGGAGGTGATCAAGCTCGATCTCGGCCGCGCCGCCGCGCGCCTCTCGGGCGATTTCGCTCCGGATGTCCGCGTGCTGAGCTATTCCGGCAGCGGCATCGAGACGACCTTCACGCAAGGCGAAGACGCCTGCCTCGCCGCCCTGGTGCCGGACTTAACCCGGAGCACCGACGAGTCGCTCCTCGTCGTCGGCGCGCTCGCCGACGTGGTCGAGGACCAGTTCTCGCGGTTGTTCGCCGATCTCGGCATCGCCAATGTGCGCTTCCTGCCCGGGCGCCGGGCGGCGGATCGGGCACCCATCGGCCCGAACGCCCGCTACCTCCTCGCCCAGCCGTTCCTCGCCGACACCGCCCGCGCTCTCGAAGACCGTGGCGTCACCCGCATCCCGGCGCCGTTCCCGCTCGGCGCCGAGGGCACGACCCTGTGGCTGGCCGCCGCCGCCAGCGCCTTCGGCATCCCGCCCGCCCGGGTCGTCGCGGTGACCGAGGCCGGACGGGCCCGGGCGGCGCGGGCGCTCCAGGCCCATCGCGCCGCGCTTTCCGGCCGGCGGGTGTTCTTCTTCCCCGATTCGCAGCTCGAAGTGCCGCTCGCCCGCTTCCTGTCGCGGGAGATGGGCGCCGAGCTGATCGAGGTCGGCACGCCCTACCTGCACCGCGCCCACCTCGCCGAGGATCTGGCGCTCCTGCCCGACGGCACGGCGGTGACGGAGGGCCAGAGCCTCGACGACCAGCTCGATCGCTGCCGGGCGGCGCGGCCCGACCTGACGGTCTGCGGCCTCGGCCTCGCCAACCCGCTGGAGGCGGAGGACCTTCCGACCAAGTGGTCGATCGAGCTGCTGTTCACCCCGATCCAGGGCTACGAGCAGGCCGGCGACCTCGCCGGGCTGTTCACCCGACCGCTTGCACGCCGCGCGCGGCTGGAGGCCTGAGGCGAATGCAGCTCACGCTCTGGACCTACGAGGGGCCTCCTCATATCGGCGCCATGCGGGTCGCCACCGCGATGCGCGGCCTGCACTACGTGCTGCACGCGCCGCAGGGCGATACTTACGCCGACCTGCTCTTCACCATGATCGAGCGGCACGGTGCCCGCCCGCCGGTGACCTACACCACGTTCCAGGCCCGCGACCTCGGCGCCGACACCGCCGAGATCTTCAAGCAGGCGGTGGCCGCGGCGTATGAGCGCTTCCGTCCCCAGGCGATGATCGTCGGCGCCTCCTGCACCGCGGAACTGCTGCAGGACGACCCGGCCGGGCTCTCCCGGGCGCTCGGCCTGCCGATCCCGGTGATTCCGCTCGAGCTGCCCGCCTACCAGAAGAAGGAGAACTGGGGCGCCTCCGAGACCTTCTACCGCCTGGTGCGCATGCTCGCCGGTCCGCCCGCCGAGACGCGGCCGAAGGCCAGCTGCAACATCCTCGGGCCGACCTCGCTGGGCTTTCGCCACCGCGACGACCTGCGCGAGGTGCGCGGGCTCCTCGGGGAGCTCGGCATCGCCGTCAACGTCGTGGCGCCGCTGGGCGCGACGCCGGCCGATCTCGGGCGCTTGAGCGAGGCCGCCTTCAACCTGGTGCTCTACCCGGAAGTGGCGCGCTCGGCCGCGCAATGGCTGGAACGCACCCACGGGCAGCCCTTCGTCGAGACCGCGCCGATCGGCGTGAAGGGAACGACGGCCTTCATCGAGGCGGTGGCGACGCTCGCCGGCATCGATCCTTCGCCGGTCCTTTCGGGCGAGGGCTCGCGCCTGCCCTGGTATTCGCGCTCGGTCGATTCGACCTATCTCACCGGCAAGCGCGTCTTCGTCTTCGGCGATGCCACCCATGCGGTCGCCGCGGCCCGGGTCGCGGCGCGCGAGATCGGCTTCTCCGTCGTCGGGCTCGGCACCTATTCGCGCGAATTCGCCCGCGAGGTACGGGCGGAAGCGGCCCATCATGGCATCGAGGCGCTGGTCACCGACGATTACCTGGCGGTCGAGGCGGCGATCACGGCGGCGCAGCCGGAACTGGTGCTCGGCACCCAGATGGAGCGCCACATCGCCAAGCGCCTCGGCATTCCCTGCGCGGTGATCTCGGCACCGATGCATGTGCAGGACGTGCCGGCCCGCCACGCCCCCCAGATGGGCTTCGAGGGCGCCAACGTCCTGTTCGACACCTTCGTCCACCCGCTGATGATGGGGCTGGAAGAGCATCTTCTGGCGATGTTCCGGGACGACCCGGAATTCCATGACGGCGTCGCCCCCTCGCATCTCGGCGGCCGGCCGCGCGAGGAGGCCGGGACCGTGGTCGCCGCGCCCGTCACCGCCACCGCGCCGGTGGTCTGGTCGATCGAGGCCGAGCGCGAGCTGAAGAAGGTCCCGTTCTTCGTGCGGGGCAAGGCCCGCCACAACACCGAACGCTTCGCCCGCGAGCGGGCGCTCCCGCTCATCACCGTCGAGACCCTGTACGATGCCAAAGCGCATTTCAGCCGTTGACCGGCCAGACGCGCTGCCGGAGCTGCGCGTCGTCATCGTCACCCTCGACAACCACCTCGCCGGGGCGGTGGAGCGGGCGCGCCGGGTGCTGGCGAAGACCGCGCCAAACCTGATCCTCGGCTTCCACGCCGCCGCCGAGTGGGAGACCGATCCGGCCTCCCTCGAAGCCTGCCGGGCCGACATCGCCCGGGCCGACATCGTCCTCTCGGCGATGCTGTTCATGGACGAGCATGTCCGCGCCGTGCTGCCCGCTCTGCTCGCCCGTCGCGCGGATTGCGACGCGATGGTGGGCTGCCTCTCGGCATCGGACGTGGTGCGCACCACCCGGATGAACCGCTTCGCGATGGACGGCTCGCAGCGCGGCGCGCTCGACTTCCTCAAGCGCCTGCGCGGCAAGTCGGGGCCGGGGGGCGCGCAGGGGAGCGGCGCGCGCCAGATGGCGCTGATCCGCCAGATCCCCCGGATCCTGCGCTTCATCCCGGGCTCGGCCCAGGACGTGCGGGCGTATTTCCTCACCTTGCAATACTGGCTCGCCGGCTCGGACGAGAACGTCGTCAACCTGGTGCGCTTCCTCGCCGGCCGCTACGCGAGCGGCCCGCGCGCCGGCTGGCGCCGGCATCTCTCGGCCGCCGAGCCGCTGGCCTATCCGGAAACCGGGCTCTACCACCCGCGGATCCCCGAGCGCGTCACCGAGCGCCTCGACCGGCTGCCGGCCTCGGGCCGGGCGGGACGGGTCGGGCTCCTGCTGATGCGCTCCTACGTGCTCGCCGGCAACACGGCGCATTACGACGGGGTGATCGCGGCCCTGGAGGCCCGCGGGCTCAGCGTGGTGCCGGCCTTCGCCAGCGGGCTCGACAACCGGCCGGCGGTCGAAGCATTCTTCCTGCGGGACGGGCGGCCGGCGATCGATGCGCTGGTCTCGCTCACCGGGTTCTCCCTCGTCGGCGGTCCGGCCTACAACGATGCCGCGGCGGCGGGCGCGATGCTGGCGCAGCTCGACGTGCCCTATCTCGCCGCGCAGGCGGTGGAGTTCCAGAGCCTGGAGCAGTGGGAGGCCTCCGCCCGCGGCCTGTCGCCGGTCGAGGCGACCATGATGGTGGCGATCCCCGAACTCGACGGGGCCACCGCCCCGATGGTGTTCGGCGGCCGCGCCGCCGGTGGGGCTGAGTCCCGCGACATGGCGGTGCATCCCGAGCGCGCCGCCCGCCTCGCCGACCGGGTGGCCCGCCTCGTGTCCTTGCGGTGCCGCGCCCGCTCCGAGCGCCGGATCGCCGTCATCCTGTTCAACTTCCCGCCGAATGCCGGCGCCACCGGCACGGCCGCCTTCCTGTCGGTCTGGGAGTCGCTCCACCGCGTGCTCCGGGGGCTGAAGGCCGACGGCTACGCGGTCGAGATCCCCGAGACCGTCGATGCGCTGCGCGCCCGGGTGCTGGAAGGCAATGCCGCCCGTTACGGCACGCAGGCCAACGTCGCCCACCGCATCCCGGCCGACGAGCATGTGCGGCGCGAGGCCCATCTCGCCGAGATCGAGGCGCAATGGGGCCCGGCCCCCGGCCGGCACCAGAGCGACGGTTCGTCGATCCTGGTGCTCGGCGCTCAGCTCGGAAACGTCTTCGTCGGGGTGCAGCCGGCCTTCGGCTACGAGGGCGACCCGATGCGCCTGCTGTTCGAGCAGGGCTTTGCGCCGACCCACGCCTTCTCGGCCTTCTACCGCTACCTGCGCGAGGACTTTTGTGCCGACGCCGTTTTGCATTTCGGCACCCATGGGGCGCTGGAATTCATGCCCGGCAAGCAGACCGGGCTGTCGGCCGCCTGCTGGCCCGAGCGGCTGATCGGGGCTTTGCCGAACGTCTACCTCTACGCCGCCAACAACCCCTCGGAAGGCACGCTCGCCAAGCGCCGCATCGCCGCGACTTTGGTCAGCTACCTGACGCCGAGCCTCGCCCAGGCCGGGCTCTATCGCGGGCTGATCGACCTCAAGGCCTCGCTGGAGCGCCGCCGCGCTCTGCCGCCGGAGGATGCCGCCGAGCGCGAGAAGCTGGCGCTGCTGCTTCACAGCCAGGCCCTCGCCCTCGACCTCGCGGAGGATGACGGGTGGGGCGAGGATGCGGAAGCCCGCATCGCCGACCTGGGCGGGCGGCTGATCGAGCTCGAACACACCCTGATCCCGCACGGGCTGCACGTGGTGGGGCAGGGCACTCCGGAGGAGGAGCGGGTGGACCTCCTCCTGGCGCTCGCCGAATCCGTTCACGCCGTCCAGCCGGATCGCGCCGCCATCGCCCGGCTGGCGGCCGGCGCCTCGCCGGAAGAGGCGGCCGGTCCGGATGCCCACGCCGCGATCCTCGCGGCCTTCCGGGCGCTCGCCGAGACCGACCGGCTGCTTGCCGAGGATCACGAGATCCCGGCCCTGCTGCGCGCCCTCGACGGCCGCTTCATCGCCCCGGTCGCCGGCGGCGACGTGCTGCGCTCGCCCGCGATCCTGCCGACGGGCCGCAACCTGCACGGCTTCGATCCCTATCGGATCCCGAGCGCCTTCGCCCTCGTCGACGGAAGGGCTCAGGTCGAACGGTTGCTCGCCCGCCACGCGGCCGATGGCGGCGCCTATCCGGAGAGCATCGCCCTCGTCCTGTGGGGCAGCGACAACCTGAAGAGCGAGGGCGCGCCGATCGCCCAGGCGCTCGCCCTGATGGGTGCCGCGCCGCGCTTCGACGGCTACGGCCGGCTCTGCGGCGCGGTGCTGATCCCGCTCGAAGACTTGCGCCGTCCGCGCATCGACGTCGTCGCGACGCTCTCGGGCATCTTCCGCGATCTCTTGCCGCTCCAGACCAAGCTCCTCGCCGAAGCTGCCTATCTCGCGGCGAGCGCCGACGAGCCGGAAGCGATGAACTTCGTGCGCAAGCATGCGCTGGCCCACCAGGCCGCGCAGGGCATCGATCTCGAGACCGCTTCGCTCCGGGTGTTCAGCAACGCCGAGGGCGCCTACGGCGCCAATCTCAACCACCTCGTCGATTCCGGGCGCTGGGAGGACGAGACCGAGCTGTGCGAGACGTTCTCGCGCCGCAAGAGCTTCGCCTATGGCCGCACCGGCAAGCCGGAGCCACGCCGCGCCCTGATGCAGGCGGTGCTGGCGGGTGTCGACCTCGCCTACCAGAACCTCGATTCGGTCGAGGTCGGGGTAACCAGCGTCGATCATTATTTCGACGGGCTCGGCGGCATGGCCCGCGCCGTGGCGAAGGCCCGAGGGACTTTTGTCCCCGTCTATATCAGCGACCAGACCCGGGGCGAGGGCCGGGTGCGCTCGCTCTCCGAGCAGGTGGCTTTGGAGACCCGCACCCGCATGCTCAACCCGAAATGGGTCGAGGGGATGCTGGGCCACGGCTACGAGGGCGTGCGCCAGATCGACCAGCACCTCACCAACACGGTCGGCTGGTCGGCCACCACCGATCAGGTCGCGCCCTGGATCTACCAGCGCATCACCGAGACCTACGTCCTCGATGAGGCGATGCGCGAGCGCATGGCGGCGCTCAACCCCGCCGCCTCGGCCAAGGTCGCCCATCGCCTGATCGAGGCGCATCGGCGCGGCTTCTGGAGCCCCGACCCCGAAACCCGCGCCGCCCTCGACCGGGCCGAGGAGGCCCTGGAGGACCGGCTGGAAGGCATCACCGCGGAGGCTGCGGCATGAACATCGCGATCCGAAACCCCGTGCCGGCGCGCCGGGAAGAGGGCAGTCTTCAGGTCGCCCTCGATCCGGACATCCGCATCGAGACCGCCAAGGTCTTCGCCGTCTACGGCAAGGGCGGCATCGGCAAGAGCACGACCTCGTCGAACCTCTCCGTCGCCTTCTCGAAGCTCGGCAAGCGGGTCCTGCAGATCGGCTGCGACCCCAAGCACGATTCGACCTTCACGCTGACGAAGCGCCTGGCGCCGACCGTCATCGATGCGTTGGAGGCCGTGCAGTTCCATTCGGAGGAGCTGCGCGTCGAGGATTTCGTGGTCGAGGGCTATAACGGCGTGCGCTGCGTCGAGGCCGGCGGTCCCCCTGCCGGCACCGGCTGCGGCGGCTACGTCGTCGGCCAGACCGTGAAGCTCCTCAAGGAGCATCACCTGCTCGAGGATACCGACGTGGTGATCTTCGACGTGCTCGGCGACGTGGTCTGCGGCGGCTTCGCCTCGCCGCTCCAGCACGCCGACCGCGCGTTGATCGTCACGGCGAACGACTTCGACTCGATCTTCGCGATGAACCGGATCGTCGCGGCGATCCATGCGAAATCCAAGAATTACGGCGTGCGCCTCGGCGGCGTCATCGCCAACCGCTCGGCCAAGACCGACGAGATCGACCGCTTCAACGACGCGGTGGGCTTGAAGCGCCTGGCGCATTTCCAGGATCTCGACGTGGTGCGTCGCTCGCGCCTGAAGAAGGCGACGTTGTTCGAGATGGATCCCTCGCCGGAATTGCTGGCGGTGCAGGCCGAGTACCTGCAACTGGCGGAGCAGCTCTGGGCCGGCGTCGACCCGCTCCCGGCGGTGCCGATGAAGGACCGGGATCTCTTCGAATTTCTCGGGTTCGATTAAGGAGAGCGCCGATGATCCTCTCCTTTTCACTCCCCCGTGCTGAAGCCCGCGCGCCAGACCCCTCCCCCCTCTGCGGGGGAGGGTGCCCCACGGAGTGGGGCGGGAGAGGGGACGCCGCTTCCGGAGAAGTCGCGGCCATTCTGAAGGGCGCCCCATCCTGCATCGTCGCGCCGCCCCTCTCCCGGCTCACTTCGTTCGCCACCCTCCCCCGCAGAGGGGGGAGGGTTGGGGTTGCGCTCTGGAACGAAGGTCTCCCCTCATGACCAGCCCCACCTACGCCGCCCGCCGGGCGCAGCTCGAAACCTATTTCGACCGCACCGCCGTCGAGGCCTGGGCGCGGCTCACTTCCGACGCGCCGGTGAGCCGGATCCGCGCCACCGTGCGGGCCGGCCGCGACGCGATGCGGGCGGAACTCCTCTCCTGGCTCCCCGCCGACCTCTCGGGCCGGCGCCTGCTCGATGCCGGCTGCGGTACCGGGGCGCTTGCCGTCGAGGCGGCGCGGCGGGGCGCCGAGGTCGTGGCGGTGGACGTGTCGCCGACGCTGATCGAGCTTGCCCGCGAGCGCACCGCCAGCCTCAGGCTCCCGGGCTGCCTCGATTTCCAGGTCGGCGACATGCTGGACGAGGGGCTCGGGCATTTCGACCACGTCGTGGCGATGGATTCGCTGATCCATTACCGGACTCCCGACATCGTCCGCGCCCTGTCGGCCCTCGCCCGCCGCACCGACGCCGCGCTGCTCTTCACGGTGGCGCCGCGCACCCCGCTGCTGACCGTGATGCACGCGGCAGGCCGCCTCTTCCCTCGCGGCGACCGCGCTCCGGCGATCGAGCCGGTCGGGGAGGGGGCGTTGCGCCGCCGCATCGCCGCCGATCGGGGCCTGGGGGCCTTCACGCTGGCCCGGAGCCGGCGGATCACCTCCGGCTTCTACTTCTCCAACGCCCTGGAGCTGGCGCGCCGATGAGCACAGCCAGCCGCCTCGCCCGCGCGCTCGCCGATCTCGGGCCGCGCTACCTGCCCTTCGCGGATGCCGCGACCGTCGAGCTGCCGCTCGGCCGGCTCCTGCGGCTGTCGCTGTTCCAGGTCACGGTCGGGATGGCGGCGGTGCTGCTGATCGGCACCCTGAACCGGGTGATGATCGTCGAGCTCGACGTGCCGGCCTGGATCGTCGCCGTGATGCTGGCGCTGCCGCTTCTGGCCGCCCCGTTCCGGGCGCTGGTGGGCTTCCGCTCCGACACCCATCGCTCGGTCCTCGGCTGGCGGCGCGTGCCCTACCTGTGGTTCGGCACGCTGCTGCAATTCGGCGGCTTCGCCATCATGCCGTTCGCCCTCCTGATCCTGTCGGGGGACACGACCGGCCCTGTCATCGTCGGCCAGGCGGCGGCGGCCCTCGCCTTCGTGCTGGTCGGCGCCGGGCTCCACACCACGCAGACGGTGGGCCTCGCGCTCGCCACCGACCTCGCGCCCCCGCATGCCCGCCCGAAGGTGGTGGCGCTCCTTTGCGCCATGCTGCTCGCCGGCATGATGGCGAGCGCGGTGGTGTTCGGGCTGGCGCTGGCGAATTTCTCCGCCATCCGGCTGATCCAGGTGATCCAGGGCGCGGCGCTCGCGACGCTGATCCTCAACGGCATCGCCCTGTGGAAGCAGGAGCCGCGCGACACCTCCCGCAAGTCCGTCCCGGCCCGCCGCTTCGGCGAGGCCTGGCAGGCCTACACGGCCCAGGATCAGGCGCGGCGCCGGCTCATCGCCACCGGGCTCGGCACGGCGGGGTTCAGCATGCAGGACATCCTGCTCGAACCCTATGGCGGCCAGATCCTGCACCTGCCGGTCGCCGCGACGACCGCGCTCACCGCCGTGCTCGCGATCGGCGGCGGAATCGGGCTCCTCACCGCGGCGCGCTGGCTCAACCGCGGCGGCGATCCGTTCCGGGTCGCGGCGGCCGGCGCGGTCGTCGGCATCGCGGCCTTCTCGGCGGTGGTCTTCGCCGCGCCCCTCGGGTCCGGCGGGCTCTTCGCCTGCGGCGTCGCGCTGATCGGCCTCGGCGGCGGGCTCTTCGCCCATGGCACCCTCACGGCCTCGATGGCCGGCGCGGCGCCCGAGCAGACCGGGCTCGCGCTCGGCGCCTGGGGCGCCGTCCAGGCCACCGCCGCAGGCGCCGCCATCGCGGCGAGCGGCATCCTGCGCGATCTCGGCTCGGCTCTCGCCGTCTCGGGCCGCCTCGGCGAGGCTTTGTCCGAGCCGTCCACCGGCTACCTCGTCGTCTACCACATCGAGATCGGGCTCCTCTTCGCCACCCTGGTGGCGATCGGGCCGCTGGTGCGCCGGCCCGATCGCGCCCCGCTCTCCGCCCGTCCGGCCCTATCGTAGGAGGAGGCCTCCATGCCCAAGGGTGCCCTCACAGGCTATCTCGACGTCGCGCAAGTGGTGCTCTACGCGTTCTGGATCTTCTTTGCGGGTCTCGTCTTCTACCTGCGCCGCGAGGACCGCCGGGAAGGTTACCCCCTCGAATCCGAGGTCCATGGCGGTCTCAAGGGCTGGGACTGGCTGTTCGTGCCCTCTCCCAAAACCTTCCTGCTCGCCGACGGCTCGACCGTGCTGGCGCCCCGGCCCCACGAGGGCCCGGTCGGCGAACTCAAGGCGGTCAAGCTCGAGCCCTGGCCCGGCGCCCCGATCGTCCCGACGACGAACGACGATTCGCGGCTTGCCGACGGCGTCGGCCCGGGTGCCTATGCGCTGCGCGCCGAGCGGCCGGACCTGACCTGGGAGGGCAAGACCCGCATCGTGCCGATGCGCGTCGCCGAGGAGTTCACGGTCGCGGCGGACGACCCCGACCCGCGCGGCATGCCGGTCTACGGCGCCGACGGCGTGCTGGCCGGCACCGTCACGGAGATCTGGGTCGATCGCGGCGAGTCGCTGCCGCGCTACTACGAGATGGAGCTGGACGGCGCCCGCGACCGCACCGTGCTGATCCCGGTGACCTTCGCGGATGTGAAGCGCTTCAGCCGGGACAAGAAGATCGTCGTCGCCGCCCTGCTCGCCCGCCAGTTCGCCGGCGTGCCGCAGCAGCGCGACCCCGACAGCATCACCTTGCGGGAGGAGGAGCGGGTCATCGCCTATTACGGCGCCGGCACGCTCTACGCCACCGATCGTCGCCAGGAGCCGCTGCTGTGACGGACACCCTGCCCAACGGGCTGCCCGGCCCGCTGCCCCCCGGCGAGCGCCTGCTGTGGCAGGGCCGCCCGGCTCTCCTCAGCCTCGCGCGTCGCGCCTTCCACGTCGATCTCGTCGCGCTCTATTTCGGCGGGCTCGCGCTCTACCAGGCGGTCTCGGCCGGACGCGCCGGCGCGGCCGTCCCGGTGCTGCTCGCCGGCGCGCTCGGACTGGCGATCCTGTTCGCCCTCGCCTGGGGCGCCTGCCGGACCACGGTCTACACCCTGACCGAACGGCGGCTGATGCTGCGAATCGGCATCGCGCTCCAGATGGACGTCAACCTGCCGCTCCGGGAGATCGAGGCCGCCTCGTTCCGCCGGCTCCGTGACGGCAGCGGCGACCTGCCGTTTCGGCTCAAGCCCGGCGTGCGCCTCGCCTACCTGCATCTCTGGCCGCATGCCCGGCCTTGGCGCCTGACCCGGCCCGAGCCGATGCTGCGCTGCGTGCCGGAGGCGGAATCGGTCGCCAAGCGCATCGCCGCGGCCCTCGCCGAGGCGAACGGCCAGCCGGTCCAGGCCGTGCCGCCGGCCCCGGTGGCGGCTCCCGTTCTTCCCGGCCGCCTCGCGGCGGCGGGCCATTAGGGAGGCGGCGATGGCGCACGACATCCCGGTCCCCCGCGCCCTCCTGCGCAATGCCGGCCTCCTCGTCGCCTTCTCCCTCGCCGCGGTGGCGATCGGGCGGTTCGGCCAAGTGGGCACCACGCAGATGCCGCCGGCCCAGGCGGTCCAGGTGCTCGACCTCACGGTCGAGGACCGGCCGGACGGCCGCGTGGCGCTGCGCGACGCGGCCACCGGCCACCTCGTGGCGGAGGTGCAGCCCGGCGAGGACGGGTTCCTGCGCGCGACCTTGCGGGTGATGGCCCAGGCGCGCCTGCGCGAGGGCCTGTCGCGGACACCGCCGTTCCGGCTCACCCGCTGGGACAACGGCACGCTCTCGCTCGACGACGTCGCGTCGGGCCGGCGGATCAACCTCGAAGCCTTCGGGCTCGGCAACGCGGCCGCCTTCGCGCGGCTGCTCGAACAGGGGAGGGGCGCATCGTGATGCAGTGGCTGAGCGGCGGACGCCGCATCGAGGTGCCGTGCACGGTCGAGATCGAGCAGACGGCCGAGAGCCTGCACGCCCACGTCACCCTGGATGGCGGGCTCCTGATCGCCCCGGGCGACGAGGTGACGGTGCACGACGCGCCGACCTCCGTCCCCTACGGCGACCGGATCGTGGTGCGCCGCACCGCCACCGTGGTGCGCGCCGGCGCCATCGAGCGCCTGTGGACCCGCATCGCGGGCCATTTCGAGCTCACCGAACTCTACGAAGTCAGCTTCTCGGAAAGGACGCGGCTATGAGCGCGACGCCCCTGAAGACCCCGAACGAGAGCACCCAATCGGCCCAGGCAACCACCTTCCTGAGCCCGCGCTTCTACACCACCAATTTCGAGGAGCTCGACCGCACCGACGTCGAGCCGGTGCGGGCCGAGTGGGACGTGCTCATCGCCGAGATGCGCTCCGACCCGAACAAGCGCCACTTCGTGCGCAACTCGGATTTCGACCTCGACCTGTCGGGCCTCGACCCGGAGCTGCGCAAGGAATTCCTCGACTTCCTGGTCTCGTCGATCACCGCCGAGTTCTCGGGCTGCGTGCTCTATGCCGAGATGCGCAAGCGCGCCAAGAACAAGGACATCCGCGAGCTGTTCGGCTTCATGAGCCGCGACGAGGCCCGGCACGCCGGCTTCATCAACGACACGCTGAAGGATTTCGGGGTCGGCATCGATCTCGGCTTCCTGACCAAGGCCAAGAAGTACACCCATTTCCGGCCGAAATTCATCTTCTACGCCACCTACCTGTCGGAGAAGATCGGCTATGCCCGCTACATCACGATCTTCCGCCACCTCGAGCGCCATCCGGACAAGCGCTTCCACCCGATCTTCAAGTGGTTCGAGAAGTGGTGCAACGACGAGTTCCGCCACGGCGAGGCCTTCGCGCTCTTGATGCGCGCCAACCCGAAGCTGCTGACCGGCATCAATTATTACTGGATCAAGTTCTTCCTGCTGGCGGTGTTCTGCACGATGTACGTGCGCGACCAGTGCCGGCCGGCCTTCCACAAGGCGCTCGGGGTCGATCCGAAGGAGTACGACTTCCAGGTCTTCGCCATCACGTCGGAGATCTCGCGCCAGGTCTTCCCGCTCACCCTCGACATCGACCATCCGGGCTTCCGGGCCGGGCTCGAACGGCTGCTGGCCTGCGCCCGCGGCATCGAGGAGGCGAAGGCGCGGGGCGGGATCGTCGGCAAGCTCAAGCACGCCGGCTACGCGGCCAAGGCGGCCCTCGCCTTCGGGCGGCTGATGGTGATGCCGGCGAAAGCCAACCCGATGCCCGCGCAGATCCGCCTCAGCCCCGCCTGGTAGCGCCCGCATGTCCGACTATGCCGCGCCGATCCTCTACGCCGTCGTGATCTGGTGGTTCCTGACCGGGGCGATCCTCTGGCTGAACCACCGGCCGCGCCGCACCCATGCCTGGAGCTTCGGCGCGACGACGCTGGCCCTCGCGGGGGCGCTCTGGGTCATCGCCTGGAGCGCCACCCAGGAGAGCGAGGCGGGGGCCTACGCGGCCTTCACGGCGGCGCTGATCGTCTGGGGCTGGCAGGAGATGGCCTTCTACATGGGCTATCTCGCCGGTCCGAGGCGGACCCCGGGCGAACCCGGCGACCGGGGCCTCGCCCGCTTCGGCGCCGCGGCGGCCACCAACCTCTGGCACGAGGCGGCGATCATCTCAGGTGCCGCCGCCATCGCCTGGCTGACGGCCGGCGGCCCGAACCGGATGGCCTTGTGGACCTACCTGGTTCTGTGGGGGATGAATCTCAGCGCCCGCCTCAACCTGTTCCTCGGCGTGCGCAACCTCAACGCCGAGTTCCTGCCCGAACATCTTCGCTATCTCGGCAGCTTCTTTCGCCGCGCGCCGATGAACGCGCTGTTTCCGGTGGCGATGATCCTCGCCACCGGCTTCCTCCTGGTGTTGCTGCACCCCGCCGTCACCGAGAGCGCCTCCGCCTTCAAGCGCTCCGGCCACACCATGATGGCGACCCTGATGGCGCTCGCCATCCTGGAGCACGGGTTCCTGATGCTGCCGTTGCCTTCCGCCGCGCTCTGGGGCTGGGGGCTGCCCGCCCGCCGCCCGGGAGCCGACGCAGCGCCGTAACCACAAGAACACGACCGGACAAACGCCGTACAAGGGGACGTTTGATGGACTACGAAGCGCACTTCTCCGCCGCTCTCCAGGGCCTGCACCGCGAGGGACGCTACCGGATCTTCACCGACCTCGAGCGCCAGTCCGGCCGCTTCCCCTACGCCACGCAGCACGGCGCCCACGGCACCCGCGAGGTGACGGTGTGGTGCTCGAACGATTATCTCGGCATGGGCCAGCACCCGGCGGTGACGGGGGCGATGCACGAGGCGATCGACCGTTGCGGTGCGGGCGCGGGCGGCACCCGCAACATCTCCGGCACCAACCATTACCACGTTCTCCTGGAGCAGGAGCTCGCCGACCTGCATGCCAAGGAGGCGGCGCTCCTCTTCACCTCGGGTTACGTCTCGAACTGGGCCGGGCTCGGGACGCTCGCCTCGAAGCTGCCGGGCTGCGTGGTCTTCTCCGACGAGGGCAACCACGCCTCAATGATCGAGGGCATCCGCTCGAGCCGGGCCGAGCGCCACATCTTCCGCCACAACGACCCCGACGACCTCGACCGCAAGCTCCGCCTCGTCGATCCGAAGTTGCCGAAGCTCGTCGCCTTCGAATCCGTCTACTCGATGGACGGCGACATCGCGCCGATCGCCGAGCTCTGCGACGTGGCCGAGGCGCACGGCGCCATGACCTATCTCGACGAGGTCCACGCGGTCGGCCTCTACGGCCCGCGCGGCGGCGGCATCGCCGAGCGCGAGGGGCTGATGCACCGCCTCACGGTGATCGAGGGCACGCTGGGCAAGGCCTTCGCGGTCTCAGGGGGGTACATCGCGGCGTCGGCGGCTTTGTGCGACTTCGTGCGCAGCTTCGCCTCCGGCTTCATCTTCACCACCTCGCTGCCGCCCGCCATCGCGGCGGGCGCGGCGGCGAGCATCCGCCACCTCAAGGCGAGCGGGGCGGAGCGCGCGCGGCATCAGGACCGCGTCGCGGCGGTGCGCCGGCGGCTGTCGGCCATCGGCATCCCGCTCCTCGACAATCCGAGCCACATCGTGCCGGTGATGGTCGGCGATCCGGTCCAGTGCAAGCTGATCAGCGACACCCTGCTCGACGAATTCGGGATCTACGTCCAGCCGATCAACTACCCGACCGTGCCCCGCGGCACCGAGCGCCTGCGGATCACCCCGTCGCCGCTGCACAGCGATGCGGATATCGACCACTTGGCGCTGGCGCTCGGGACGATCTGGGGCCGGATCGGGCTGGCGCGGGCGGCCTAGCTCCAAACCCTCCCCCCTCTGCGGGGGAGGGTGCCCCGCGGATGCGGGGCGGGAGAGGGGACGCCGCTTCCGGATGAGGCGGAGCCGTTCTGACAGGCGCGGTACACGGCACCGTCGCGCTGCCCCTCTCCCGGCCTGCTCCGCAGAGAGGGGAGGATTCCGTGCGCGACCGGTGCGATCTTCCGAAGACGATCGGCGCGAAACTGTCACCCGGATCACCCGTCATTTTCATTAGACAATTCCCCCTCCCCGTCCGATCCTGCCTCTCAACCGTTACCCGCGAGGACACGCACCGTGGCCCCCACCCACTCGGCCCTGTCCCGGCGGGCTCCCAAGCCGGGCTTCTCGAAGCCGATCGTCGTGGATCCCGCCGCGCTCCCTGAGGCGATGGTCCGCCCACCCTATCCGTTCTCGGCCATCGTCGGGCAGGACGGGATGCGGCGCGCGCTGCTGGTCGCGGCGGTCGATCCGGCGGTCGGCGGGGTTCTGGTCTTCGGCGATCGCGGCACCGGCAAGTCCACCGCCGTGCGGGCGCTCGCCGCCCTGCTGCCGCCGATGCGGGCCGTGGCGGGCTGCCCTTACGCCTGCGATCCCGTCGATGCCGCCGCCTTCTGTCCGGCTTGCGCGGCGCGAAGGGGGCAGGGGCTGACGGTCAAGACCGTCCCGGTGCCGGTGGTCGACCTGCCGCTCGGCGCCACCGAGGACCGGGTCGTCGGGGCGCTCGATATCGGCCGGGCGCTCGGGGCCGGCGAGAAGGCGTTCGAGCCGGGGCTGCTCGCCCGCGCCAACCGGGGCTTTCTCTACATCGACGAGGTCAACCTGCTCGAAGACCACCTCGTCGACCTGCTGCTCGACGTGGCGGCCTCGGGGGTGAACGCCGTCGAGCGCGAGGGCCTGAGCCTGCGCCATCCGGCGCGCTTCGTCCTCGTCGGCAGCGGCAACCCGGAGGAGGGCGAGCTGCGGCCGCAGCTCCTCGACCGCTTCGGCCTCGCGGTCACGGTGACGACGCCGGCCGACCTCGCGAGCCGGGTGACGATCGTGCGCCGCCGCGACGCCTACGAGCGCGATCCCGCCGGATTCGCGGCCGAATGGGCCGGCGAGGAGGCGCGGCTCGGCGGGCAGATCCTGGCGGCCCGGGCGCATCTGGCCGAGGTCGAGGTGCCCGACGCGGTGCTGGAGGCGGCGGCCCGCCTCTGCCTGGCGCTCGGCACCGACGGGTTGCGCGGCGAACTCACCCTGATGCGCACTGCCCGGGCGGTGGCGAGCCTGGACGGGGCCGGAACCGTGACCCTCGACCACCTGCGCGAGGTGGCCCCGAGCGCCTTGAGCCACCGCCTGCGCCGCAACCCCCTCGACGAGGCCGGATCCGAGGCCCGGATCGCCCGGGCGCTCGCCGACATCCTCGGGTGAGTGCCGTGCCAGAGGCGACGGTGTCGGACGCGACCGTGCGGGGTGCGGCTTTGTCGGATGCCACTTGGGAGAATGCCTGCCTCGCGGCGGCCCTCGTCGCCCTGGATCCGGCGGGAACGGGCGTCGTGCTGCGTGCCCGGCCGGGCCCGGTGCGTGAGGCCTGGCTTGACCGGCTGCGCGCCCTTCTCCCCGAAGGAACGCCGGTGACGCGCCTGCCGGCCGCCATCGCCGACGACGCGCTCCTCGGCGGGCTCGACCTGCCGGCGACCCTGGCGACGGGACGTCCGGTGGCGCAGCCGGGCCTCCTCGCCCGCAGCCATGGCGGTGTGGTGCTGGTGCCGATGGCCGAACGTCTGGCTCCCGGCACCGCGGCGCGGATCGCGCAAGGCCTCGATACCCATAGTGTCGAGGTCGCCCGGGACGGGATCGCGACCCGGCACCCGGCCCGCTTCGGTCTCGTGCTCCTCGACGAGGGGGAGGGTGAGGACGAGGCCGTGCCGGCCTGCCTCGCCGACCGGGCGGCCCTCCATCTCGACCTCGACGGCGTGTCCGTGGGTGCTCTTGCCGCCGCGCCGCCGGTGCCGGGCCTCGCGGCGGCCCGCTCGGCCCGGCCCGAAGGTCCACCCGAGGCGGCCGAGATGCTCTGCGCCGTCGCGGCGCGCCTCGGCATCGCCTCGCTGCGCGCTCCGCTCCTCGCCCTGCGGGCGGCGCGGCTGCATGCGGCTCTGGCCGGTCGCGCGAGGGTGGACGATTCCGATCTGGCCGCCGCCGCCGGCCTGGTGCTCGCGCCCCGGGCACGCCTGTGGCCCTCCGAGGAGGCCGGGGCTGCGTCCGAGCCCCCGCCGCCCGACCGGGACCAGGTCGGAGGGGCAGACCGGGACAACGACGACCCGAACGGGGAGAGCCGGAGCCTCGACGACCGCGTCCTCGCGGCCGTCGCGGCGCGGCTGCCTCCGGGTCTCCTCGCCCGCCTGCTCGCGGGCCACGGACCCCGCACCCGCAGCCCGGGCGCCGGCCGAGCGGGCGCTGCCGCGTCGGCCCGGCGGGGCCGCCCGGTCGGGACGCGGCCGGGCGATCCGCGCCGCGGGCGCCTCGCCCTGAGCGAGACCCTGCGCGCCGCCGCCCCCTGGCAGCGCCTGCGCCGGGGCGACGACGAGGCGCGCCTGCGCATCACGGCGCAGGACCTGCGCATCCGCCGCCTGGTGCAGAAGCGCGAGACCACCACGATCTTCGCGGTCGACGCCTCCGGCTCCGCCGCCCTGGAGCGGCTGGCGGAGGCCAAGGGCGCGGTCGAATCGCTGCTCGCCGAGTGCTACATCCGTCGCGACCGGGTCGCCCTGGTGGCCTTCCGGGGCCGCGGCGCCGACCTGCTGCTGGTCCCGACCCGCTCGCTGGTGCGGGCCAAGCGCGCGCTGGCCTCCCTGCCGGGCGGCGGCGGCACGCCCCTCGCGGCGGGCATCGAGGCGGCGGGCCGGCTCGCCGCCGCCGAGCGCCGGGCCGGGCGCAGCGCGACCGTCCTTCTCCTCACCGACGGCCGAGCCAACATCGCCCGCTCCGGCGCACCGGGCCGGGCCCAGGCGGGGGCCGACGCCCTGAGCGCCGCACGGGTCCTGGCGGCGGAGGGCACGAGCGCCCTGGTGATCGACACCGCCGCCCATCCGCAGGAATCCGCACGGGCGCTCGCCGCCGCCATGGCCGCGCGCTACCTGCCGATGCCACAGGCCGACGCCGCGCGCCTGACCCAGGCGGTGCGCGAGGCCGCCTTGCCGGGTTGAGCGCGATGGCCCCCTCCGACGACAGGCCCGCCTTCGCGCGGGAGGGCCGCGACTGGCCGAACCGCGAGGCGAGCCGCTTCGTGACCGCCGGCGGCCTGACCTGGCACGTGCAGGAGGCGGGCGAGGGGCCGCCGCTCCTCCTCGTCCACGGCACCGGCGCGGCGACCCATTCCTGGCGCGGGCTGCTGCCGCTCCTCGCCCGCGACTTCCGGGTGATCGCCCCCGACCTGCCGGGCCACGGCTTCACCGATCCGCTGCCGACGCCCTCCCTGCCGCGCATGGCCCGGGCGCTCGCCGGCCTCCTGCGCCTCCTCGATGCCAGCCCCCAGGTCGCGGTCGGCCACTCCGCGGGGGCGGCGATCCTGGCCCGGCTCTGCCTCGACGGCGCGCTGTCGCCCCGTCTCCTCGTCGGGCTCAACGCGGCCTTGAAGCCCTTCCCGGGCATGGCCGGCTTCCTCTTCCCGGCGATGGCCCGCGCCCTGTTCCTCAACCCGGTCACCCCGCGGGTCTTCGCCTGGTCGGCCGACCGGGCGGCGGTGGAGCGGCTGATCGGCGGCACCGGCTCGACCCTCGACCGCACCGGCCTCGACCTCTATCGCCGCCTGTTCCAGAAGCCCGGCCACGTCGCCGGCGCGCTCGGCATGATGGCGCACTGGGACCTCGCCGCCCTCGACCGCGACCTGCCCCGCCTCGCTCCCCCGCTGCTGCTGATCGTCGGCGGAGAGGATCGCACCATCGCCCCCGACGTCTCCTTCGGCCTCGCCGACCGCCTCGGCGGACGGGCCCGGGTGGAGCTGCTGCGCGGCCTCGGGCACCTCGCCCACGAGGAGAGGCCGGAGGTTGTGGCCGGGTTGATCCGGGCCGGGGCGGAGCGGGAGGGGATCGTGGCGTGAGCTTTGGGCGGGCCGCCGCGAGGACGGGGCGCGAGATCGCCTTTCCCGCTTGCCACCGGCCCCGGCCGCGATGATAGTGTCAACTTATGTTGACACTCGACGATGCGCCGCCGCGGATCACCTCCGCCCGGCGCCGCCCCCGTGCGGTGGTGATCGGCAGCGGCTTCGGCGGGCTCGCGGCGGCCGTCAGGCTCGGCGCGCGGGGCTACCGGGTGAGCGTGCTGGAGCGCCTGGACCAGCCGGGCGGGCGGGCGCGGGTGCACCGGCAGGACGGGTTCACCTTCGATGCCGGGCCGACCATCGTCACCGCCCCGTTCCTGTTCGAGGAGCTGTGGAACTTGTGCGGGCGTCGTCTCTCCGACGACGTGACCCTGGTGCCGATGCGCCCGTTCTACCGCATCCGCTTCGACGACGGCGCCACCTTCGCCATGAGCGGCGAGGCGGAGGCGATGCGCGACGAGGTGGAGCGCCTGAGCCCCGGCGAGGCTCCGGCCTATGACCGCTTCATGGCGCTCTCGGACGAGCTGTGCCGAGTCGGGTTCGAGCAGCTCGGCGCAGTGCCGTTCGGGCGCCTCACCGACATGCTGCGCATCGCCCCCGACCTCCTGCGGATCGGCGGGCACCGCAGCGTCTACGGCCTCGTCTCCTCGGTGTTCCGCGACGAGCGCCTGCGCACGGCTTTCAGCTTCCACCCGCTCCTCATCGGCGGCTCGCCGTTCCGGGCGAGCGCGCTCTACTGCCTGATCGCCGCCCTGGAGCGCCGGTGGGGCGTGCATTCGGCTTTGGGCGGCACCGGCGCCCTGGTGCGCGGGATGGTCGGCCTGATCGAGGGCCAGGGCGGCGAGGCGCGGTGCGGCGCCGAGGTCGCGCGCATCCTGGTCACGGAGGGCGCCGCGCGGGGCGTGGCGCTCACGGACGGCACCGAGATTCCCGCCGACGTGGTGGTGTCGAACGCCGATTCGGCGGTCACCGCGCTCCGCCTGCTGCCTCCCGAGGCGCGGGGCTGGCGCGAGCGGCGCCTGCCGCGGGCGCATTCCTCGATGGGGTTGTTCGTCTGGTATTTCGGCACGCGGCGGACCTATCCGGATCTCGCCCACCATACGATCCTGCTCGGGCCGCGCTATCGCGGGCTCCTCGACGACATCTTTTCCCGGAAGGTGCTGGCCGAGGACATGAGCCTCTACCTGCACCGCCCGACCGCGACCGATCCGAGCGTGGCGCCGCCGGGCCACGACGCGTTCTACGCCCTCGCCCCGGTGCCGAACCTCGCCGGCGGGCAGGACTGGGCCGCCCTCGCCGAGCTCTTTCGGCAGCGCATCGCCGCGCGGCTGGAAGCCACCGTGCTGCCGGGCCTGTCGGACTCCCTCGTCACCTCCCGGGTGACGACGCCGCAGGATTTCTCCGACGACTTTCTGTCCTGGCGCGGCTCGGGCTTCGGCCTGGAGCCGATCCTGACCCAGAGCGCGTATTTCCGCCCGCACAACCGATGCGGCGCGGTGCGCCACCTCTACCTCGTCGGCGCCGGCACCCATCCGGGGGCGGGGCTGCCGGGGGTGCTCTCGTCCTCCAAGATCCTCGATCGCGTGGTGCCGGATGCTGCCGTCTTCGCCTGATGCGCGTCGTCAAACGCCCTTCGCCGCTTCCCTGGCCCGCTCCGCCGACCACGCCGCCTGCCGGGCGGCGATCCGGGCCGGCTCGCGCAGCTTCTACGCCGCCTCGTGGCTGCTGCCCGAAGCGGTGCGCCGCGACGCCTACGGGCTCTACGCCTTCTGCCGCCTCTCCGACGACGCGGTGGACGGGGCGGGCGCCCGGGCCGACGCGGTCCCGCGGCTGCGCGCCCGCCTGGCGGCGGCCTATGCCGGCCGCCCCGCCGACGCCCCCGCCGACCGGGCGCTCGCCGAGATCGTGGCCCGCCACGCGATCCCCGAGGCGCTGCCCGCCGCCCTCCTCGAGGGCCTGGCCTGGGACGCCGCCGGGCGGCGCCACCCGGATCTCTCCTCCCTCGTCGCCTACGCGGCCCGGGTTGCCGGCTCGGTCGGGGCGATGATGACCCTGGTGATGGGCGAGCGGTCGCCGGAGGCGCTGGCGCGGGCCTGCGACCTCGGCATCGCGATGCAGCTCACCAACGTCGCCCGCGACGTCGGCGAGGATGCGCGGGCCGGCCGCCTCTACCTGCCGGAAACCTGGCTGCGCGAGGCCGGGATTGACCCCGACGCCTTCCTGGCCCGGCCGGAGCCGAGCCCCGCGCTCGCCGCCGTGGTGACCCGCCTGCTCGCGGCGGCCGACCTCCTCTACGCCCGGGCCGAATCCGGCATCGCCATGCTGCCGCCCGCCTGCCGCCCGGCGGTGCGCGCCGCCGGGCTGATCTATGCCGAGATCGGCCGTGACCTCGCCCGCTCCGGCCTCGACCCGGTGACCCGCCGTGCCCGGGTGCCGGGGGCCCGCAAGGCCCGGCTCCTCGCCCGCGCCGTCGTGACGCCGTCGACCCGCCGCGCCGACCGGCCGGCCCTGCCGGAGGCGGCCTTCCTGGTCGAGGCGGTGGCGGCGATGCCCTCGGCCCCCGCCATGCCGCGGCCAGCCTGGTGGAACCTCGGCGGGCAGGTCGTGCGCGTGCTCGACCTCATCGAGACCCTGCGCGAGCGCGAACGCCTGGGCGGTGCGGCCCCGTCGTGAGCGCGACGCTGGTCGCGCTCTTCAATTCCGCCCAAGGATTCGACCGTAGGTTCAAGCGCCTCGTCGGGTTCTCCTGAGTCACACCGTATCCCGCCCGGGCAATCTCACGTGCCGGCCCGACGGTGGTCCCGGCGCCGCGCTCCCGGTTGAGGGCTCGCCACCGGGATCGGCGACCGTCTCGCGCAGGACGCGACGCAGGACCTTGCCGACCGGCGATTTCGGGAGGGTATCGAGGAAGACCACGCGACGCGGCACCTTGTATCCCGTCAGCAGAGCGCGAGCGTGCGCGATCACCGCCGCTTCGGTGAGGTTCGGATCGCGCCTCACCACGCAGGCCAGGATCGCCTCGCCCGATCGGGCGTCCGGAACGGCGATCGCCGCCGCCTCCTGGATCCCGGAGTGGCTCAGCAGCACCTCATCGATCTCGCTCGGATAGACGTTGAAGCCGCCGACGATCGCCATGTCCTTCTTGCGGTCCACGAGGGTGAGGAACCCGTCTGCGCCCATCGTCGCGATGTCGCCCGTCGCGAGGAAGCCGCGGAGGTCGAGGACCCGGGCGGTTTCCTCCGGCTGATTGTAGTAGCCGCGCATGACATGAGGACCGCGGATATGGATCTCGCCGGGCTCGCCCGGATCCGCGGGAGAGCCGTCGTCCCGGCGAATCTCGATCTCCGTCGAGCAGACGGGATAGCCGATGCCGCCGCGCGACGAGGGTTGACCGAGAGGGTTCATGGCGGCGACGCCCGCCGCCTCGGTGAGCCCGTAACCGTTGATGATCGTGAGCCCGGTGGCCGCCGTCCAGGCTTCGGCGACGGAGGCCGGCAGCGGCGCTCCGCCGGAGCAGCAGGCCACGGTCTGGCTGAAATCGACCTTCCGGATACCCGGATGCCGCGCCAGCGCCTGGAAGAGGCTCGGGACACCTGCGAGGCTCGTGAAACGGTACTGCTGCATGACCGCGACGAGGCCGTCCACATCTCGCGGATTGGCGATCAGCACGCCGCAGCCGCCGCACATGAAGCGATGGACGGCTTGGCAGATGAGCGCGAGGGCATGATAGAGCGGCAGCGCCACGAGGTAGGTGTCTCGACGGTCGGTGCCGATCGCCGAGAACCACGCTCCCAGAATCAGCGCATTCGCCAGCACGTTGCCATGGGTCAGGACGGCACCTTTGGCAGGCCCGGTCGTCCCGCCGGTGTATTGCAGGAGGGCGACGTCGTCCCGCCCGGCAGCAACGGGAAGCGTCCCGGGCGCACCTCGCCGTGAGACGATCTGGGGCCAGCGCTGCGCGCCGTCGATCTGCCAGGGTGGAACCAGCTTCCGGACGCGCCGCACGACGAAGTTCGCCAGCATTCCCTTCGCGCCGCCGAGTTCGTCGCCGATGCCGGTCACGATCACGTGCCGCACCGCGACGCGGCGCAGGGCTTCCTGAACCGTCGCGCAGAAGTTCTCGAGGACGATGATCGCCGTCGCGCCACTGTCTTCGAGCTGATGCACGAGTTCGCGCACGGTGTAGAGCGGGTTGATGGGGACGGCGACGAGGCCGGCCCTGACCACGCCGAAGAAGGCGATCGGATATTGCAACAGGTTCGGGAGCATGATCGCGACGCGATCACCGCTCTGCAGGTCGAGGACACGGCGCAGATGAGAGGCGAGCCGAGCCGAGGCGGCGTCGAGGTCGCCATAGGTGATGTCGCGACCCATGCTGCTGAAGGCGGGCCGGTCCCGGAACCGGGCGACCGTCGCGTCGACCATCTGCCCCAGCGAGGTGAACTGCGCGACGTCCGCATGCTCCGGAACGCCGGGATCATAGTGGTCTAGCCAAGGTTTCCTCATGCCGGGCCTCCATCGCAGGGCGAAGGCACATCGATTTTGCTGACTATCGCCGGCATGGGCGAGGCATCACAAGTTCGATTTCAGGCCATCCTCGGCGCGGACGAAAGCTTGAAGTTTTGAAGATCGGCTTCGGCAATGATGCCAGTATTGGCCGCACACTTGAGGCGGGCCTATGGCCGCGGGCGTCACGTGCCGCCGATCGAGCCATGGCGCGCGGGTGGGCGGCGCTCCAGGGCAGCTGCGCCCTTGCCCGCCACGCTGGCCCTTGATCGGCGAGGGCCACAGCTTGTTCCGGGCAGGGTCGACCAGGGTCAAGCGCAGCCGCGCGGCCAGGAGGGGGTGACCCGCCTCATCTGCCAGCCGGGCAACGGCATCTGTCTCACCACCGGCGACCGCCGCGGCGGGCCGCAGGCGGACGACACGGTCAGCCCCGCAAGGGGCGTTCCCGGCGTCACCGGGCCGGGGGGCTCATCCGAGCCGGTCGGGCACGTGCTGCCGGCCCGGGATGGCATCACCGGCCGGCAGCATGGCGGGCCGCCCCCTCACTCCAGGTCCAGCACCACGCTGCGAAACGCTTGCGGCTTGCGCGCCGGGCAGGCATCGGCGTCGTCGCTGAGGATCTGCACCTTCTTGCCATCAGACGCGACGAGCAGGCCTTCGGGCTGGAAGTCGGGCAGCGCCGCCAGCGCCTCGGCCACCCCCGCGACCCGGGTCGGGGCCTCGCCGGCCTGGCCCGACCAGCGGTAGAGGTCGGCGGCCTCGCCGCCGCTGCCGGAGCCACCGGCAACGAGGAAGTAGGCCTTGATCCCCGGCGCGTAGGCGATGTCGCGGATGCCGCGGCCCTTCAGGTCGAGGGCGATCGGCTTGCCGAGCTTCGGTGCCGCCCCGCCCGTCAGCGCCTCCGCGGCGTTCTCGAACGGCACCACCAGGGCGTCGTTGTCGGCATTGAGCGGGTTGCGCAGGCCGACCAGCAGGCCGCGCCCGTCCGGCGTCTGGCTCAGGCCCTCGAGGGCGAGGCCCCGCCGCTTCGGGCTCAAGCTCGCCTTGGCCGCGAGGTCCACGGCGATCCGCTCGGACAGGCGCGGGTCGAGGTCGGCGATCGCCTTGGCGAGGCCCTGGAACGCCTTGCCCTTCGGCGTCACCGCCGGGGCCTTGCCGTCGCCGCCCATCGACAGGGCGAGCATCTGGCGCGCGGCCTCGCGGGTGCGGCCTTCCCCGTCTCGGGCGTGCGAGCCCATCACCACGAGGTCGCTGCCGAGCCAGGCGAGGGATTCGAGGTCGGCCTTGGCCGGCTCCTCGCGGGCGCTCGTCGCGAGTGCGGCGTCGAGGTCACCGCCCTTCAGGGCGAGCGGCGGGCCGGACTCGTCGGCCTTGTAGAGGCGCAAGGTGTTGTCCTCGTCGTCGACCACCAGGAAGCGGTCGCCGAAGCTGCCGGCCGGGTAGGGAACGGCGCCGGAGGCCTCGCACGGGCCCCAATGCATCAGCACCGGCCCGGTCTTCACCTCGGCCCGCGCTCCTCCCGCCGCGAGGCAGAGGGCGAGCACGGAAACGAGTCTCTCCAGGCGCAGCGTGCCCCGGCCCGTCATGGCGATTCTCCCTGGATCGCGGCCCGTCTTGGCGAGACCGTCTTCGCAGTATTTCACGCGGCCGGGGATCTATTCAATGCGAGCAGGAAAAATTCTTCGTGTTCCGCTCCCTCGGGGAGACGGTGCCGCGGCTCGTCAGGCTTCCTCCGGCGCGGTTTCGTCGCCGGCTTCCTGCCGTTGCGCGGCGACGAAGCGGCGGCGCGTCTCGGCGGCCTCGCGAAACGCCTTCGAGCGCGGCGCCTCGCGCGCAAGCTTGCCGATCTCGCGCAGGATCAACTCGGCCTCGAACGCCGCGGCGCGCTCCGCCGCGGCGGCCCGGCTGTCGGTGCCGTGGGAGGCGGTGTACCGCTCCAGCCCGTCGCGGCACACCGCGACGCGATATTCCAGCCATTCGATCACGTCGCCGAAGGCCCGGTCGCGGATCTCCGCGGCCGTGGCCCGGCGCCTCTTCTCGCTCACGCGTCGTCCCTCCGCGGCCCGGACGAGCGATGATCTCGCATATCCCGCCACGATTCGCCGACTCCGCCGGTCCGGGTTCGCGGATCGGGTCCCGGCGCCTCCTCGCCGCGCGAGCGGCCCGGCCAGGCCACGCTTTCACCGCGCAGCCGGGGCAGGATCGCCGCCGGACGTCACCGCCCGGCGGCACATCTCAGATGTGCAAGGCCTCCCCGAGCGCCCGCAGGTTCGCCTCATGGAAGGCTTCGCCGAGAGTCGGGTGGGCGTGGATCGTGCCGGCGATGTCCTCCAGCCGGGCGCCCATTTCCAGGGCGAGGCCGAACCCCGCCGCCAGTTCCGAGACCCCCGCACCCACCGCCTGGATGCCGAGGATGAGGTGGTTGTCGGCCCGCGCCGTCACCCGCACGAAGCCGTCCTCGGCGCCCAGCGTCATGGCGCGCCCGTTGGCGGCGAAGGGAAAGAGGCCGGTGCGGATCTCGTGGCCGGCTTTTCGCGCTTCGTCCGGCGACAGGCCGGCCGAGACCACCTCGGGATCGGTGAAGCACACCGCCGGGATCGCCGCCTTGTGGAAGGCGCGGCGGCGGCCGGCGACGAGGTCGGCCACCATCTCGCCCTGCGCCATGGCGCGATGGGCCAGCATCGGCTCGCCGGTGACGTCGCCGACGGCCCAGACGTTGCGCATCGAGGTGGCGCAGCGCTCGTCGATGCGGATGAACGGCCCGCTCATGTCGAGGTCGAGCCGGTCGAGCCCGAGGTCGTGCGTGCGGGCCTTGCGCCCGACCGCGACCAGGATCACCTCCGCCGGTATGGTTCGGCGCTCGCCGCCCGTCGCGACGTCGAGCGCATCGCCCGCAGCCGAGAGGCCGGTCGCCTTCGCGCCGAGCAGAACGTCGATCCCGAGGGCATTCAGGCGCCGCGCCACGGGCCGGGTCAGCTCGGCATCGTAGGCCGGCAGGATCCGCTCGGCCATCTCGACCACCGTCACCTTGGCGCCGAGCTTGGCGAAGGCGGTGCCGAGTTCGAGGCCGATATAGCCCGCCCCCACCACCGCCATCGTGGCCGGGACCTGCCGCAGCGACAGGGCCTCGGTCGAGGAGATCACCCGCCCGCCGAAGGGGAGGTGGGGGAGCGCCGCCGCGACCGAGCCGGTGCTAAGGATCACGTGCTCGGCCCGGACCCGCTCGGGGCCGGTATCGGTCTCGACGAGGCAGGTCTTGCCGTCGACCATGGTCCCACGCCCGCGCAGGATCTTGACCCCGCCGCGCTTGAGGAGCGACGCGACCCCGGTATTGAGCCGCCCGACGATCCCGTCCTTCCAGGCGATCGTGCGGGTGAAGTCGAGCCGGGGCGGGCCGGCGGAGAGCCCGAAGGGCGAGGCGTCCTCGGCCTGGAGCATGGCGGCGTGGAAGGCCTCGGCCGCGTGGATCAGCGCCTTCGAGGGGATGCAGCCGACATTGAGGCAGGTGCCCCCTAACCGGTTCTCCTCGACCAGCACCGTGTCGATGCCGTGCTGGCCGGCGCGGATCGCCGCGACGTAGCCGCCCGGGCCCCCGCCGAGCACCAGGAGCTTGGTGGTGATCTCGCCCACGTCAGGCCTCCATGAACAGGGTCGCGGGCGTCTCGAGCAGGCTTTTGAGCGCCTGCACGAACAGGGCGGCGTCGTAGCCGTCGACCACCCGGTGGTCGAAGGACGCCGAGAGGTTCATCGTCAGGCGCGGCACGAAGGCGCCGTCGCGCCAGACCGGGCGCATCACCTGCTTGTTGACGCCGATGATCGCCACTTCCGGCCGGTTGATCACCGGCGTCGTCACGATGCCGCCGAGCGCGCCCAGCGACGTGATGGTGATGGTCGAGCCCGACAGCTCGTCGCGGGCCGCCAACCCGTTGCGGGCGGCCTCCGCCAGGCGCCGGACCTCGGTGGCGGAGTTCCACAGGTCGCGGGTCTCGGCATGGCGCAGCACCGGCACCATCAGGCCGGACGGCGTCTGGGTGGCGATGCCGACATGCACGCCGGCATGGCGATGGATCACCTCCGCCTCGTCGTCGTAATGCGCGTTCATCTGCGGGAAGTCCGGCAGGGCGCGCACCAGGGCCTGGACCAGGAACGGGATCAGGGTCAGCTTCGGACGGCTCGCGCCGTGGCGCTGGTTGAGGGCGGCGCGCAGCTCCTCCACCGCCGTCACGTCCACCTCCTCGACGTAGGAGAAATGGGCGACGCGGCGCTTGGCATCGGCCATCCGCTGGGCGATGCGCCGGCGCAGGCCGATGACCTTGATCTCCTCCACCGCCGTCCGGGCCGCGCGGCCGGCGGGGGCCGGCGCGGCATCCTCGGGCGGGGCGTTCAGGAAGGCGTCGAGGTCGTCATGGCCGATGCGGCCCGCCGGCCCGGTGCCGCGCACCTGGCGCAGGTCGATGCCGGCTTCCAGCGCCCGCCGTCGGACCGCCGGGGAGGCGACCGGCTTCTCGCCTGGAGGACGGGGCGGGCCGGAGGACGGCGCCGCAGCGGCGGGGCGCGGGGC
>NZ_LABZ01000099.1 GCF_001043955.1 Methylobacterium tarhaniae
GGCCGGGGCGGAGCGGGCGGCGACGTCTCGGTGACGAACGGGGGCGAGATCCGCACCGCCGGCACCTCCGCTGCCGGGATCGTGGCCCAGAGCGTCGGCGGCGGCGGCGGCACCGGCGGCGAGGTGCAGGGCGCCGCCAAGGGCAAGCTCGACCTGAAGCTCACGCTCGGCGGCTTCGGCGGCGTCGGCAACGGCGGTGGTGCGGTCTCGGTCGAGACCCTGGCGGGTAGCCGGATCGAGACGTCCGGCGACGGCGCGCACGGCATCGTGGCCCGCAGCATCGGCGGCGGCGGCGGCAGCGCCGGCAGCGTTTCGGCCCGCAAGGACTCCACCCCCGACGCCGTGGGAGCAATCTGGGCCCAGATCAAGCAGTCGATCGGCGTCGCCGCCTACGAGGATTGGGCGAAGGACAAGAAGAACAAGGACGACAAGGAAGCCCTCGATCAGTTCCTCAAGGACATCAAGGAAAGCGACACCTACAAGAGCCTCGCCGGCAAGATCAAGAATTCCGATTTCGGCAAGGCGCTGCAATCCTACAGCAAGAGCGCATCGGACTACCTCAAGGGGCAGAAGGAGGGCAGCGTGAAGCTGCCCGACGTCGCCGCGACCCTGAGCATCGGCGGCGATGGCGGCGCGAGCGGTGTCGGCGGCTCGGTCAAGGTCACCAATGCCGGGACCGTCGTGACGCACGGGATCCTGTCCCACGGGGTCGACGCCCAGAGCGTCGGCGGCGGCGGCGGCCAGGGCGGCCTCGCCTTCGCGGCGGCCGGCAACACGACCAACCTCTCCGGCCTGGTCGGGGGCAAGGGCGGCTCGGGCAATGTCGGCGGCGCGGTCGTGGTCGAGAACAGCGGCACCGTCGTGACGGCGGACGACATGTCCTACGGCCTCTCGGCCCAGAGCGTCGGCGGCGGCGGCGGCCGCGGGGTCGCCGCGACCCTGGCCGGGGGCGCCAAGACCGCTGCCAAGCCCGGCGGCGACGGCAAGGGTGACTCCAAAGGCGACGGCAAGGACGAGGTGCGCAGCTACACCCTCACCGTCGGCGGCAATGGCGGCTCCGGCGGCGACGGCGGCGACGTCAAGGTCGAGAATACCGGCAGGATCGCGACCGCCGGGGTCGCCGCCCATGCCATCGTCGCCCAGAGCGTCGGCGGCGGCGGCGGCGCCTTCTCGACCCCGGTCGCGAAGGCGGCTGCGGCGAGCGGGGGCGACGGCAAGGGTGACGGCAAGGGTGACGGCAAGACGGGGGCCGGAGAGACCTCCGATTCCGCGACCCTGGTGACGGCGCTGATGTCGGCGCTCGGCATCGAGAAGCTCGCGGAGCCGGAGGCGAGCGGGTCCGCGCCCAACAAGTCCTACGGCGTCACGCTCGGCGGCTCCGGCGGCGCCTCCGGCCAGGGCGGGGCCGTGACGGTGACGCAGGGCGGCAACGTCACCACGACCGGCTTCGGCGCCCTCGGCCTGTTCGCGCAGAGCATCGGCGGCGGCGGCGGGACCGCGGATGCCGCGGCGAGCTCCGGCGGGTCCAAGTACACGTTCGGCTTCGGCGGCGCGGGCGGCACCTCCGGCAATGGCGGCGCGGTCACGGCGACCCTGAAGCAGGGCGCGCGGGTGACGACCTCCGGCGATGTCGCGACGGCGGTGATGCTGCAATCGATCGGCGGCGGCGGCGGCTATGCCGGCGCCCACCAGGTGATGGGCTACACGGTTCCGTTCCTGTTGCGGGAGGGATCGAGCGGCATGGGCGGCGCGATCACCGCCACCGTGGAGCAGGGCGCCGCGATCCGCACCACCGGCGAGCAGGCGCATGGCCTCTACGCGCAGAGCCTCGGCGGCGGCGGCGGGCTCGTCGTCGATCTCTCCGGCCTGACCTCGGCGGCGCCGGAGCCGCCGAAGGGCCGGACCCGCTCGGAGGGCAAGGGCGGGAGCATCGCCATCACGGCGACCGGCGCGATCGAGGCCCTGGGTAAGGATTCCTACGCGATCTTCGCGCAGAGCGGCGTCCAGCGCAGCGACGGCAGCCTGGATCCCACCCGCCGGCCGGGCGGAGCGATCACCGTCACGGCGAAGGGCCTCGTCACCGGCGGCAGCGGCAGCGGGGCGGCGATCCGCATCGATGGCGGCGGCGGCAACACGATCACCCTCGACGAGCGGGCGGTGGTCGGCGCGGCCTCGGGCCGGGCGATCGTCGGCTCCTTCGCCGACGACCGCCTCGTCAACCGGGGCACGGTCCTGGGGGACATCGACCTTCAGGGGAGCAGCGCGCTCAAGAGCGACCGGATCGAGAACGGGGCGAGCGACTGGCACGGCGCCATCCTCCGCACGCGCCAGGACGGCATCGTCAATGTCGGGGCGAACGGCCTGGTGCTCAATCAGGCCATCCTCGACATCGGTGGCGTCGGCACGGTCGCCCGCACCACGATCACCGGCAACTTCCGGCAGCTCGACGGCGGCCGCCTCCTGGTGGACGTCGCCCCGGGCGCGCGGGACGGGGCCCTGCGCAGCGACCTGCTCGTCGTCAGCGGCACCGCCGCGCTCGGCGGCACGGTCCAGCCGAACGTGATCGGCGGGCTCCTGCCGGGCCAGTACACCTTCCTGACGGCGGGGCACCTCGGCGAGACCAGTGCCACGGCCCCCGGCACGGTGATCCAGCCCGGGTCGATCCCGATCAGCTGGGCGATCGTGCAGGCCGGCAACAGCCTCTCCTTAAGCCCGCAGGCCAACTTCACCGCGCCCCGGAACATGGTCTTGACGGCCGACCAGCGGGCGGTCGCGCAGTCGCTCCAGAGCGACTGGGCGGTCAGCGCGGCCGGGGCCCAGGGACGGTTCGCCCAGTTCCTGAAGGTCGGCAGCACCGCGAGCTACGCCGACGCCCTCGACGAGATCACACCGGAAGCGAACCAGTACGTGCTGACCGACCGCACGCTCGACGCGCGCGCCGGGCTGAAGCGGGCGATGAGCTGCCCGGCCTTCGTCGGCACCGGCACGCTGCTGCGCGAGGGCGAATGCGTGTGGGGCCGGATCACCGGGACCCGCACCAGCCTGTTCTCGTCGGCCGACGACAGCGGCTACCGCCAGACCGCCCTGAGCTACCAGGCCGGTCTCCAGACCGAGTTCAGCCCGGACTGGTTCTTCGGCCTCTCCGGCGCCTATACCCGCGCCGGCCAGAGCGGGTCCGACCGCATCACCGGCAATGTCGGCGATGCCGGGGACTTCTCGCTGGCGCTCAAGCACCAGGCCGGCCCCTGGCTCCTCGCCGCTTCGGCCAATCTCGGCTATTCCTGGCAGAGCAACGTGCGGGCGATCGGCATCGGTGGCGATACCTGGCTCGCCCGCAGCAAGTCCGAAGTCCTGACCGCCGGCGGCCGCCTGCGGGGCAGCTACCAGTTCCTGTTCGACGGCTGGTACGTCAAACCCTATGCCGACCTCGACGTGCTCTACGCGCACAGCCCGGCCTATTCCGAGATCGGGGCGTCGGCCTTCAACCTCGACGTCCGCAGCCTCGACAAGGCGCTCGTGGCCTTCAGCCCGAATGTCGAGATCGGCGGGCGCATCGATCTCGAGGCCGGCCGCTGGATCCGCCCCTACGCCACGCTCGGGGTGATGCTGCTGTCGGACAACCGCTTCATCGGATTGGCCAGCTTCCGGGGCGATGGTCCCCAGGCGGCCTTCGTCACGTCGTCCCGGATCCCGGACCGGCTGGGCGAGGCCGGGGTGGGATTCCAGATCGGGCTCGGCAACGGCATCGAGCTGACCGGCGAGTACCAGGCCAATGTCGGCGACCGCTACCTGTCGCAGACCGGCACCGCCCGGATGCAGGTGCGGTTCTGAAGGAGCGTGGGGGCGATTGCCCCCACGAACCGCCGGTCGGGCGGGCGGGGGGCGGCTCCCGGACCCAGGAGGGACGAGCGGAGACGATCCGCGGTCAGCGCGTGCCCGCCACCACGATGCTGCGCGCCACCCTCAGGGATTCCGGCTTCAGGGCCATCGGTCCGTCGAAGGGTCTCTCGTGCAGGGCGATCACGCCGAGCGTCGTGACCATGGCGGCGGCGAAGAGGAACAGCGTGACGATCTGGGCAGCGGGCCGCTCCCAGTGCACGAGGCCGATCGAGACCATCGTCAAGCCGGCCAGCACCAGCAAGGTCAGCCACTTCGTCTCGTCCTGCTCCGACGCGACGAGCGCGAGGCGCTCGCCGCGGGCCGAGCGCAGCCCCATCACCGCGGCCAGGAGCGCCGATTGCGCGGGCTGGCCGGCTTCCGCGCCGGTCCGCGGGTCGGCCGCCGCCTGGAGGAGGCGGGCCAGGGCCTCGCCGGCCTGCGGAACGCCGCGGCCGGTCTCGGCCATGGCCGGCCATTCGGCGTCGATCACCGCGTCCAGGTAGCCGGCGAGCGCCTTGCGCAGGTCGCTCATGTCCGGCGCCGCGGCATGGCTGAGATCGTAGACGGCCAGGGCATGGGCGCGCTCGGCCTGGACCACGCGGGACGCGGCGCGCTGGCGCTCCCAGGCGTCGTTGGCGACGAACCCGGTCAGCAGCGCGAGCAGCACGGCGAGCACGCCGATATAGGTCGGCGCGATCCCGATGCTGATCCTGCCGATCCAGGGCCGGGTCCAGGGCAGGTTCGTCACGAGGCTGATGACCGCGCAGACCCCGAAGACGTAGGCCGCCAGCAGGGAGAAGACCAGCCAGACCGGCAGGTCGAGCCAGAAACCGAGGATCATGGGAGCACCCGAGACGCGTTCGTGCCGCGGACGTTAGCCAGCCAAACCCTCCGGATCGGTGAATCGCAGGGTCGGAACCGCGTCGTGCGCCCCGGAGAGCGCGATCGATGAACCTGACGCCGTCGATCCCGCCGGCATCGGCGTTCAGACAGATGTCCTCGACCGCAGGACGGCGAATGAGCACGTTTCCCCCGCCGGAGATCCGTCGCAGACCGCGATCGATGCGTCCAGCTGTCTGGTCGTGGCCCACGCCAAGGAGGTCTCACAACCAGACTCCGATCGCGATGTGAGGACGTCCTGGTCGATGGTCCGGGGCCGGCGACGCGCGATGGCACGCCGCAGCCGGCTCTACTCGGCCGCCAGGCCCAGGATGGTGCCGAGCGGCACGACCAGCGAGGCGCCCACGAACACCCCGTCCCGCGCCCGGCGGGCGCTGTAGGGCTCGTAGAACGAGTCGGCGTTGACGAGGTACTGGACCACCGGTTCGAACCCGACGCCCTGGCCCAGCTCGAACCGGGCATTGGCCTCGACGACGAGCTTGTCGCGGGGATAGGCCAGCCCGTTCCCGCCCGAGACGCGGTTGGCCTCGCCCAGGAACGCCGCGAAGGCCGAGTTCAGGCGCTGCCATCCCAGCCGGAACCCGTAGGTGTCGTCGGGGCGATCCCGGTCGGGTCCCGAGAGCAGCATTCCCGCAAAGCCGTGGAAGCGGACCGGAACCGTCGTGTCGAGGGCAGCCCGGTGCTCGCATAGAGCGTGAGGGCGGTCGGGTTGCGGGCCTGCGCGTCCGCGCCGCCATCGGCCCGCCACACCGTCCGGCTCGCCGTCAGCACCAGGCCCGACGTCCCCGACCGCCGGAACGCCGCCCCGGCCGGGCCGAGGCCCTCCGCCAGGCCGGCGATCGCCCGGACGCTGTCGTCGTGATCGGCGGTGTTGACGAAGCCGGTGAGCGAGACCCGGCCGGGAAAGCGGCTGGACGCGTAATCCGTCCGGACCCCGAACTCCGTCATGACGGTCGCGCCGGCGATCCGCTCGGTGCCCCATTCGGTGCCGCTGAGCCGGTTGGTGTCCGGATTGACGCTGAAGATCCCGGCCTGGACATAGGCCGACGGCGTCGGCCTGTAGGCGGCATTGGCGCCCCAGACCCCGTAGAGGCTCGATGTCCAGCCCGCATTGAGGGCGAGCAGGCTCTGGTAGCAGGTGGCGGTCGTGCCGCAGGGCGGCAGGGCGTAGGTGCGGTCCGGATGCGTGCGGCCGATCTCGACGACCAGGCGGTCGTCGAGGAGGCGCTGCTGGTAGGTGAGCAGCGACAGGCGCGTCGGGAACGGGTTGTAGGCCGGCTGGTAGCCGGCCACGCTGTCGCCGATGGCGTCGGCCATGTGCAGGTTGCGCACCAGCCCGAACACGCTCTGCGTGACGCTGATCGTGCCCCCGGCGATGCCGGCGAGCCGCTCCAGGTCGGCGCTCATGCTCAGAACCAGGTAGCCGGCATGCGCGTGCCGGCCGGGGCGCAGGCCGAGGGTCGGGTTGGCGGAGAAGAAGCTGTAGGCGGTGATGTCGAAGGTCAGGCCCCGCGCGGCCGTTTCCGTCGCCCAGGCCGCCAGCGGACCGTGGCGCTCCGGGTCCTCTCCGCTCCGGGCGGTCCGCGGAGCGGCAGGATCCTTCGACGCACCGGGCGGATCACCCGCAGGCGGGACGATCTGAGCCAGCCCCGGTGCCGGGCCGAGGGCGAGGCAGGCGACGGGCAGCACGGCGCGGAGACGGGCCCGGCCGCGCATCGCGCGACCGGGACGGAAGGGAAGGGCGGTCCGGCAGGCCGGTGCCGTCACGCCGCCCGTCCCCGCACCATCGGGCGGGCGGGGGCCCCGGCCCATTCGGTGTTAGCGGGAATCGCCTCGCCCTTCATCACGATGGTGAGCGGTCCGAGCCGGGCGAAGTCTCCGATCCGCGTGTCGTACAGGACCGTCGTCAGCGCGCCGACACTCACGCCCCGTCCGAGTTCGATCGATCCGACCTTCATCACCCGGTCCTCGAACAGGTGGGTCTGCAGGTTGGCGGTGGCGTTCACGGCCGCGTGGTCGCCGATCCGCACGCAGTCGAACTCGGTGAGGTCGGTGCTGTCGAGGAAGACGCCGGTGCCGACCTTGGCCCCGAACAGGCGCAGGCCGGCCGGCAGGAACGGCGTGCCGCGCAAGGTGTCGAGCAGGACCGCCCCGGCGGTGCCCCAGTAGAGCGTGGTCATCGCCTCGGTGCGCAGGGCCCACCAGGACCACAGGCCGTGGTTGCCGGGCCGGTACACGCCCATCACCAGCCATTTCAGCGCGAGCACGATGCTGGCCAGGATCAGCGCGCAGCCGGTGGCGGTGGCGACGAGGAGGGCGAGGAAGACGCCCGTGCTCTGGTGCTCCAGGGCCGGGAACAGCACGTATTCCGCCGCGAAGGTGCCCAGCGTGATGAACATCATCGTGGGCATCGAGGCGCTGAACAGCTCGAACACGGCCCGCAGCCACCGGCGCCCGGCGGACGGCCGGAAGGTCATGGCGGTGGCGGCGTCGTCGAAACGCTGGCGCAGCGGCAGGCGCAGCGGCGGGCTGCCGAACCGGATCTCGCCGGGCGTGAGGGCGGCGTCGGCCGGGGGCTTCGACTTGATGCCGATCAGGCAGCCATCCGGGATGTCGGAGCCGGGCGGCAGCACCGAGTCGTTGCCGAGGAAGACCTTCGACCCGACGCGGACCTTGCGGACCGTCATCCAGCCGCGGCGGATGTCCTCGTCGCCGACCACCACCTCGTCGGCGACGAAGCACTGGTCGCCGATCTCGATCGCGTCGAAGCGGCTGGAGAAATTGGTCGCGACCTCGGTGTCGCGGCCGATCCGGGCTCCCATCAGCTGGTACCAGCGGCGCATGTAGACGGTGGAGAACAGCGAGCTCAGCGTGTCGAGCATCACGTCGCAGGCGAGACCCACGGTCCATTTGCGCAGGTAGAGCCCGGAATGGATCGAGTAGGTCCCTTCCTTCACCGGCGGCAGCACGCACCAGCGGATCGCCGTCACCAGGAGCGCGGTGCCGAGCACCAGGAGCATCGCGGTCGGCCAGGTCAGGACCGGCAGGTACCAGTGGTAGTCGAGGCCGACCAGGGCCTGGATCACGGTGTCGTAGCGGTCGAACAGGTAGAAGGCCGGGAAGATCGGCAGCAACGCCAGCGCCGGCATCAGCAGGATCATGACGGTGTAGTAGGCGATGCGGAGAGCCTGCACCGCCGGCGCCGGTTCCGGCGCGGGGGCCGGCCAGGCGCCGGGATCGACCGTGCCGACCGCGCGACCGGGCGCGCCGTCCCAGTGCGTCCACGCGGCCACGCGGGTGCCCGGCAGGATCGCCGTCAGGTCGGCGAGTTCCGCTCCCTCGCCGATCGTCGCGTCGTGCCCGATGACGCAGGACGTGCCGATGGAGGCCGAGGATCCGATCGCGACCGGGCCGATGACCAGCTCGTTGCCGACCACCTCGGCATTGGCGATGCGGAGCTTCCCCCCGAGCGTCACGTCGTCGCCCACGGAGACGAGGTCGATCGCCCCGGCCTCGAGCCCGCTGACGATGCTGCGGCGCCCGATGCGTGCTCCGAGGAGCCGCAGGGTGAAGGCGGCGAGCGGCGTGCCCTGCATCCGATCGAGATGGGTGAGGCTGACGCATTGCTTGGCGAGCCACCAGCGGAAGAAGTAGGCGCCCCAGAGCGGGTAGCGCCCGGGCACCGTCCGCCACAGCACGGCGCGCTTGGCGAGGATCGCCGCCGCGGTCACCGCGAAGGTCACCGCCGCGTAGACGCCGAGCAGCATCGACACCTCGGCGGGGCTGATGACCTCGTCGGTGGTGATCAGCTCGTAGGCGATGAAGATCGTCAGCCACGGCCCCAGGCGGCCGAGCAGCAGGAACGGCAGGCACGCCGCCTGGGCGAGGCCGCACAGGATCCGCCGCATCCGGGGCGGCGGCGCGAAGGACAGGTCGGCGGCGGCCGCGCCGCCCGAGGCGGCGGCCCGCTCGTCGAGGCGGGCGGCGATGGCCCGCAGGGAGCGCAGGCCGTAGACGTCCTCCAGGGTGAGGCTTGCGAGATGCGGGGTCTCGCGCACCGCGGCGAGGAAGCGCGCCGCCAGCAGCGAGTGGCCGCCGAGATCGTTGAAGAAATCGGCCTCGAAGGCGAGGGTCTGCCCCGGGAAGAGCGGCCGGGCCGCCGCGAGGAGCGCCGCCTCGGTGGCGCTGCCCGGCTCCTCCTGGCTCTCGGTCTCGGATCCGGCCGCGAGGGGGAGCGCTCGCAGGGCCTTGCGGTCGGTCTTGCCCGAGACGAGCCGCGGCAAGGCGTCGACCGCCTCGAGATGCGCCGGCACCATGTAGGGCGGCAGCTGCGCCTTGAGCGCTGCGCGCAAGGCCGCCGGGTCGAGGGCAATGCCCGCCTCCGGCACCACGAAGGCGACGAGCCGGTCGATCCCGTGATCCTGGCGCAGGACCACCGCCGCGCCGGAGACCCCGGGCAGTCCGGACAGCCGCGCCTCGATCTCGCCGAGCTCGATGCGGAAGCCGCGCAGCTTGACCTGGTCGTCGATGCGGCCGTGGAACAGCAGCCGTCCGTCCGGGTCGATGCTGACGGCGTCGCCCGACCGGTACAGGACCGGATCGCCGCCGTCCGAGCCGAACGGGTTGGCGATGAACTTCTCGGCCGTGAGGTCGGGCCGGTTGAGATAGCCGGCGGCGATGCCGGGGCCGCCGATCAGCAGCTCGCCTTCCTCGCCCGGGGCGACGAGGTCCAGCCGCTCGTCGACGACGTAGCAGCTGTAGTTCGGGATCGGGCCGCCGATGGTCACGGGCGCGTCGGGCGTCACCGTGTCGATCGTGGCCACCACGGTCGCCTCGGTGGGGCCGTAGCTGTTGAACACGGTGCGCCCGGGCCGGCACCAGCGCTGCCGCACCGAGGGCGGGCAGGCCTCGCCGCCGAGGATGATGATCCGCAGCGAGGGCACGTCCTCCGGCATCATCGCCAGCAGCGTCGGGACGGTGTCGAGGACGGTGATCCCCGCCGTCCGCATGACCCGAGGCAGCGCGTCGACCTCGCTGAGCGTGGCGGGCGAGGCGACCCACAGGGTCGCGCCGGCGAGATAGGGGATGAAGATCTCTTCCAGCGACAGGTCGAAGGCGACCGAGGCGCCCTGGAAGCACACGTCGTCGCCGGTCATCCCGTAGACGGCGTTGCCGGCGCGCAGGTAGTGGCAGATATTGGCGTGGCTGATGACGATGCCCTTGGGCTTGCCCGTCGAGCCCGAGGTATAGATCGCGTAGGCCGGATGGGCCGGCGTCACGCCCTCCCGGCGCAGGTCGATCGCCGGGCCTTCCTCGGCCGCGAGGGCCGCGAACGGGACCGACCGGCCCGCCAGGGCGGCGTCGAGCCGGGAAGCCGTGACGGCGTCGGTCACCACGAGGTCCGATGCGCAATCATCCAGGCACTCGCCGACCCGCTCGGGCGGCGCCTCGGCGTCGAACGGGATGTAGGCGGCGCCGCTCTTGAGAATGCCGAGCAGCGCCACGTGCAGGTCGAGCGAGCGGGTCATCCACAGGCCGACGAACCGGCCCGGGCCGGCGCCCCGCGCCCGCAGGGCCCGGGCGATCCGGTCGGCCGCCGCCTCCAGCTCGGCATAGGTGAGCCGGCTCTCGCCGAAGACGACCGCAACATGGTCCGGCCGCGCCGCGGCCGAGTGCGACACGATCTCCGGCAGCAATTCGTCGCGCCGAAGTGCGGGATCCTTTTGGCCTCGAAGGATGCTCCGATAAACGAGAGCGGGACGCATATTCACGGAGGCAGCCCCTCAACGACCATTTACCCGAGGAGCTTTGGCCGTCCACCCGTTGAGAAAGTGCTAGCAGATGACGCGGCTGCTCTGTGCCAACAGATTTCGTTCACCCTCCCGCCCGAGCCCGCCGGGCCCCGGACCACGAACCGGATCAGGATCACGTCGGCTCGGAGCCATACTCCAGGGCGGGGCACGCCCTGCTCAGAGCTGGCTCGATACCGGCAGGCTGTGGACCGCAGCGGAGTCGAAGCAGACGAAGACCGGCTCGTCGAGGCGCGGCCGCTCGCCCGATGCCTGGAGGCCCGGGATCCGCGACACGATCTCGACCTCGTCGTCACCGTCGAGCGCGACGCGGTACTCCGTGCTGCTGCCGAGATAGTTCATCTCCGTCACGCGTCCGCTCATGATTGCGGCCGCCGGCGGCGTCCCCCGATCCCGGTTCGCGACGAGCGTCACGCGCTCGGGCCGGATCATGACCGGGGCGCCGGCGGCCTGCGAGAACGGTCCGCAGGCGAGGAGGCCGATGGCGTCGCCGCTTCCGGCGATCCGGAACAGGCCGGTGCCGCCCTGCTGCTCGACGCGCCCCTCGAAGATGTTGGTGCCGCCCATGAACTCGGCGACGAAGCGCGTGGCCGGCCGCTCGAAGATCTCCTCCGGTGCCGCGATCTGGTCCATCCGTCCCTTGTGCATCACGGCGATCCGGTCGGACAGGAGCAGGACCTCCTCCTGGTCGTGGGTCACGAGCAGGGTCGAGATGCCGAGCTGACGCTGAAGCCGCTTCATCTCGGCTTGCAGGTGCTGCCGCAACTCGCGGTCGAGGGCGCCGAACGGTTCGTCGAGGAGCAGCACGTCCGGCTTGATGACGAGGGCGCGCGCCAGGGCGACGCGCTGCTGCTGGCCGCCGGACAGCTGCCGGGGATAGGAGTCGATCCGGTCGGCGAGGCGAACCGCCCGGAGCGCCTCCTCGACGCGGAGCTTGATCTCGGCCTTGGGCACCGAGCGCATCCGCAGGCCGAAGGCCACGTTCTCGCCCACGCTCATATGGGGAAACAGGGCGTAGCTCTGGAACATCATTCCGACATGCCGCCGATGCGGCGGCACGCCGTTCACCACCTTGCCGGCGATCGCGATGGTGCCCGAGGTCGGGGTGACGAAGCCTGCCAGCATGCGCAGCATCGTCGTCTTGCCGCAGCCGGACGGGCCCAGCAGGGACACGATCTCGCCCTTGCGCACCTGGAAGTCGAGATCGCGCACGGCATGGAAGGCGCCGAAATGCTTGTTGATGCCCGCAGCATTGACGGCCGGCGTCTCAGTGCCCATGGCTCACCCCGTTCTTGTCGCCGAAATGCCCCTTGATGACGAGGACGGCGCTGAGTGCCGCCGTGACCAGCATCGTGTATCCGGACATGGCGGCGATCGATGGTTCGATCTGGTAGGACAGGCTCCCGAAGATCTGGATCGGGATCGTGGTCTGGCGGCTCGCGAGGAAGTACGTGACGATGAACTCGTCGAACGAGGTCACGAACGCGAAGACGGCGCCGCCGAGAAGGCCGGGCATGATCGCCGGCAGCGTCACCTCCCGGAAGGCCCGCGCCGGGGAGGCCCGAGGCTGCGGGCCGCTTCCTCCTGGGCGATGTTGAAGGTCTGGAGGCTCGCCCCCACCGTGACGACGACGTAGGGCACCGACTGGAGCAGGTGGGCGGCGACGAAGCCGGCGAGCGTGTCGTCGAGGGCGAGCGACAGGAAGACTCGGTAGAGCGAGAGGCCCAGCACCACGTGGGGCAGCACCATCGGGGAGATCAGCACGCCCCGGAGCAGGGCCTTGCCCCGGCGCGGCCCGCGATCCAGGCCCAGCGCCGCGGCGGTGCCGACGAGGAGGGCCAGCGGCGTCGAGAGGCCGGCGACGATCAGGCTCGTCACGATGGCGCGCCGCCACGTCTCGTCCTGCGCCACGAAGGCGTACCAGCGCAGCCCGAAGCTGCGGGGCGGGAACGACAGGTAGGTCTCCGTGGTGAACGACTGCACCAGGAGCACGACCTGCGGCGCGAGCAGGAAGGCGAGGACGAGGCAGGCGGCCGCCGCGAGCAGCCTCGCCCCGAGGGTAGGGGCGGTCCGCGTCGTCATCGGCTGCTCTAGGTTGTCAGGCGCCGCTCGGCCCAGCCCGAGGCCGCCATCACCCCGCCGACGACGAGCAGCAGCACGATCGCGAAGGCCGAGGCCCGCGACCACTCGAACTGGTTGCGCACCAAGTCGGTTATCACCATGGGCAGCGTCGTCACGAAGCTTTCCCCCATGATCACCGGCGTCAGGTAGACGCCCATCGTCAGCACGAAGACGAGCGTCGCCCCGGCGACCGCCCCGGGCGGGCTCAGGGACAGGGTTACGTAAAGGAATGTGCGCAACGGCGACGCCCCGAGGATGGCCGCGCTCTCCTCGGCGGCCGGGTTGATGGTCGTCAGGCTGGCGAAGAGCGGCAGCACGAGGAACGACAGGTAGACGTGCGTGACGCCGACGACCACGCCGAACGTGTTGTAGAGGAGCGGCAGCGGCGCATCGATGAGGCCCAAAGCCTGGAGGCCGGTATTGATGATGCCTTCGCGGCCGAGCACCAGCAGCCACGCCACGTTGCGGACGATGACGCTGCTCAGGAGCGGCGAGACCACCACCAGCATGATCGCCAGCCGGGTCTTCGGCCCGGCGCGGCGCATGAACAGCGCCAGCGGGTAGCCGAGCACCAGGCACGACAGCGTGACGAGCGATGCGAGCCGCAGGGTGTGGAGCAGGATCGTCAGCGTGATCCCGTCCGTCGCGAAGGCGGCGTAGTACTCGCCGGTCGCGGCCTGGAGCCTACCCGGCCCCTCGGCGGGCGTGACGCTGGCGACGACGAGCAGCGCGAGCGGCACGAGCAGGAAGGCGGCGTAGAGCAAAGCCGATGGAGCGAGGAGGAGCCAGGGTCGACGCGACCGCTCCTCCGCTAGGGTTGCGCCTGCCATCACCCGGCTCCGCTCACGCGACCTTCCAGGCGTTCCAGCGCCGGCGCCAGGCACCGGTCTGGTCGAGGATCAGATTGTAGTCCTCGGGCACCGCGCGCTTGAAGTCCGCCTGGTTCGCGACGACGACCTTCCTGGCGGTCTCGGGCGTGTACGTCACTTGGCGGCTCGGGCTCGCGTAGAACAGGGCCTGGGCGAGACCGCTCTGGCGCGGGGCGCCGCAGATGTAGTTGATGCACTTCTTCGCCAGCGCCGGGTTGCGCGCACCGCGGGGAATGCAGAACGGATCGGAGCGGACGAACATGCCCTCGGCCGGCGCCACGAAATCCACCGGCACGCTCTGCTCCTGCAGGGTGTAGACGCGGCCGTTCCACAACGGCGTGATCCACGCCTCCTCCGTGCGCAGCAGCTGCTCGGCCTGGGCGCCGGAACCGCTCAAGGGCGTGCTTGCGGAGGGCTTGGGCACGTATCGCGGCTCTGCGCCTGGGGCCCGAGGGACCGCCCATCATAGGCCTGGCGAACAGCCCAGACCGGATATGCGGCCGGCGTCTTGCAGAACTCGGCGGCGGTGGTCTCGGTGTCAGGTCTTTCAAGGGTTTGAATATTTGGAATTACTCCGAAAAATGACCGCGCTGCAGCCAAGCTTGACGGTGCATTCGGGGGGCGAGAATGCTCCGGATACCAGAATGCCGATCGAGAGAAACTGGCGCGCCAACATCAGATTAGGATCAGAGATCCCGCAGTAAAAAACCTTGAAAAACACGCCTCCAAGATGGCGATCCCGCCCTGCAACCCCTCGGCCCTTGAATGCAGCCCGCACCCGTTCGGCTTGGCGGATCGCCTGATCCGCCTTCATCGCCTAACCGAATTGCGGCACCGGGCCCGGCAGTTCGACGCGCAGTATTCCTTTGGAGGTGGCGCACTCGCCAAGCATACTCATTTAGAGGCGTAGCGCGATCTGCCGCCTTTGCGGCCCGCTATCTACGGAGCACTTGCTATGATTACGTGTGAATGTATAATATCAATTGCTTTTTCTCCCGCTTCGGGATTGATTAGCTACGCTTCGCTCTTCGTGCCAGGGATCGGGCACATGCCTCACTGGTTCAGGCCTGCCCGCTCCCACCCAGGATAATGCTGTCCAGAGGCTGCCGAGCATGACCACCAATCGGGATGACTTCTTCACCCGCGTGCGGCGTCTATTCGGAGGGCGATTCAGCCAGTCGCAGGTCGATGGCCTGACCTCCATTCTCGACGAGTGGGACAAGCGGATGCCAAACGGCGATATTCGCTGGCTGGCCTATATGCTGGCAACGGCCTTCCACGAAACCGCCCGCACCATGCAGCCCGTGAAAGAAGCCTACTGGCTCAGCGAGAGATGGCGTGAGGATAACTTACAATACTATCCTTACTACGGTCGCGGCTATGTGCAACTCACATGGAAGGACAACTACCGTCGCGCAAGCGACTATGTCGGTGTCGATCTTGTTGCAAAGCGCGACTTGGCGTTGAGGCCTGATATCGCCGCAGCCGTCATGTTCGTCGGAATGGTCGAAGGCTGGTTTCGTGGCGACTCACGGGGCCGACATACGCTTTCGCGTTACTTCAACGTCCGATTGGATGACCCTGTTGGCGCACGGGGCATCATCAACGGGCGAGAAGTAAAAACGATCGGTGGCAGGAGGGTTCTGCTCGCATCGATTATCGCCGGCTATCACGAAGCTTTCTTGAATGCACTCTCGCCTGCGCGGGTAAAAGCTTTCGCCACGCGAGCAGCAGGCATCCCAATCCTCGCGGCCGCAACGGCGCGCGCTGCGCCGCCTGCGGAACTGGAATATGCAACGGAGTATCCCGATCATGACGCCGATATGCCCGGGCCTGGAGCGACTTTCGACACCGTGACGGACCATGACGCAGTCTCCTTCGATATGGGGGCCGCGACTTACAGCGATGCTGAAATGGTCAATGGCGGTACGTTTCCTGTGCGCATGCATGACTCCCACGATATCGTCCGCTACACCGTGGAAATCGTCAGCGCCTATATCAGCCGCAGCAACCTGGAACCCGAATACGTTCCGAGATTCATCGCGAGCGTCCATGCAGCCCTCCAGGGCCTGACCGAAGAGGTTTCGGGGACGACCATCGCAGACGAGGAGATCGATGGTCCTGTTGGTCCGGAGGTCCGCATGGACGACGATCGTCTCGGCCAGTTCGGTCAGGATGCCGACCCGCTCACCGCGCAGGAGAGCACCGGGAGGAGAAATCACGGGAGCACACGAGAGGGTGAGCAAGCGAAGCCGTCATTCAAGAACCGGAACGGCGCACCCGTCGTTCAGACCGGGAGAGGACGATGAGCGTGATCCCCAACAGCTGGATGCCCGATTGTGACATGAGTCGGATCATCTGTCATTGGAGCGCCGGCGGATACAGGGCAAGTTCGATCGATCGAAAGCACTACCATATTCTGATTGAAAAAGATGGTGAGCTCGTGCGGGGTGTGCATTCCATTGCCGACAATGTCTCGACAAGCGATGGATTCTATGCTGCCCATACGAAGGGCGCCAACACCAAATCAATTGGCATATCCGTGTGTTGCATGGCCGGTGCACATGAGAGCCCCTTCAAGCCGGGATCGAGCCCCATGACGGAAGGCCAATGGGAGGCCATGGCGCAGGTCGCTGCCGAGCTTGCAGACCGTTACGGCATCGCGATCACGCCTAAAACGGTGCTCGGGCATGGTGAAGTCGAACGTGAGCTTGGAAGGCCACAAGATGGCAAATGGGATCCGCTGGTGCTGCCATGGAATCCAGGTCTGTCGAAAAGCGAGGTGGGCAAACGGTTCCGAAGCCGTGTTTCGGCTTTCACATCTGCCCCTCGCGGGCTGACTGTCGCCTCAGGGCAGGATATGGTTGGAGATGCTTTTGTAAACATCAACGGCACGGTCGTGCCGAATGCCGTCTTTTCCAACGGGGATGTTTTGCTGCCGGCTTTCGGGCTGGAGACCCTGCTGAATTGGAGCATCATCCGCCCCGGCAATGGGCAGGCCTGCGTGACGATCGGCGGCCAACAACTCGAATTACACGGACTGACATTGACGGACGAGCAGGACGGATCAAGGTCGGCACCTTCCCAGGACATGTATTTGTCTTGCAACGAGATTGCCGCTTCTCTCGACGGATCCCTGGCATTCGACCAAGAACGGGACCTGGTCACACTGAGCTGGAACGCCGGCCATCTCCGGTAAGATTTCTGCGACGCTCCCACCGGTCAATAAAAACAAATCCAGGAGGAGATCACATGGCACAGAGCTATTCTCTTCACCTTGGACTCAATTCCGTGGATGCGTCCCACTATCGGGGATGGGACGGTCGGCTGCGCGCCTGCGAGGCAGACGCCAACGACATGGCGGCGATTGCCCGCTCCCTCGACTATGGGCATACGACGGTGCTGCTCACGCGGGACGCGACCGCGCGGCGGTTCATCGACGCAATGGTGCAGCTCTCCCGCACGCTCCGCCCTGGCGACCTGCTCCTGCTCACCTATTCGGGCCATGGCGGGCAGGTCCCGGACATCGCGGGGGGTGACGAACCCGACGGGCGTGACGAGACCTGGTGCCTTTACGATCGGCAGTTGCTGGACGACGAGATCTACCGCCTGATCGGACAGTTCCGGCCGGGTGTGCGCATCATGGCGCTGTCTGACAGTTGCCACAGCGGCTCCGTGCTGCGCGAGCAACGAGAAGCCGGCCTTCCGTCCGCACTCGATATGGCCCGCCGCGCGGCCGATGTCGCCGGTCTCGACCCGGACGACGCACAGACCCTGCGCGAAGGCGTCGGACGCGCGGCGCCCTTCGAAGTCACGCGTGATACCTACGAGGAGCACGCGGATCTCTACCGCGCCGTCCAGGCCGCCGCGACCGGGGCCAAGCAGGTCGCTCCCCAGGCCGAAGCGATCCTGATCTCTGGCTGCCAGGACAACCAGGTCTCGCTCGATGGCGTCCGCAACGGTTTGTTCACCGCGAACCTCAAGCGGGTGTGGGATGACGGCCGGTTCACCGGCGGTTACCCGCTTTTCCACCGGCGCATCGCCAGCCGCATGCCGCCCAGCCAGACCCCGAACCTGTTCCGTATCGGCGCGATCAGCACGGCATTCCTGAACCAGACACCGTTCAAGGTCTGAACCGACGCGATCCGTCGCGTCGAGACAAGAAACCCTTCCATGCCAGGCGGTGAGGCCATGCATCGACTCGCGGTTCCGGGCTCGCCCGATCCCTTGGCCAAGGCGCAGCCTCCCGTGACCGGTCGGGCCGCCGCGGCGCTGGGCGACGCCGGCCTCCGTGTCGATGTCGAGCATGCCTTCCGCATCGAGGCGACACGGGCGGCAGCGCCGGTCGCGGTCCCGGCGGTCGCCGACGACGCCGTGGTCGAGATCGAACTCGACGGCGGCGTCGTCTTCTATTCGCGCGTCGACGACCTGCCCGAGCGGCTGAGGCTGCCGCAGGCGCGTGGCGCCTCGGCAGAGACCGCCGTGATCGAATTGCCCGTGGTCGTGCCGCTCGGCGAGCGCGAGCGCGGCTTCGGGGACTGGGCCATCCGAGCCCTCCGCATCCTGGGCCTGAAGGCTGGCGAGGCCATCGGCGGGGACGGATCGGGCCGGCTCGCCCAGGAGTCGGCCCGACGGATCGCGGAGGCGCTCGAGAGGCGCCAGATCCCCGAGCCCGGACTGAAGCGGTGGCAGGGGCGCGAGCTGATCGGCCTCGGCGATGGCCTGCAGCCGGCCGGCAAGCCGTGGCTGGTGTTTCTCCACGGGACGGCCTCCTCCACCCAGGGCAGCTTCGGCGGTCTGGCCGAGCGCAGCGCGGAGTGGCGGCAGCTCGCTGCCGCCTACGGCGACCGCATCCTGGCCCTGGAACATCGCACCCTCACCGTCAGCCCGATCCAGAACGCCATCGACGCCTTGGAGGCGCTGCCCGCGGACGCGGTGCTGCACCTGGTCAGCCACAGCCGAGGGGGGCTGGTCGGAGAGCTGCTGTGCCGGGGCGGGCTCGTGGACAGGCCGGCCGACTTCCTGCCCGAGGAGCTGGCAGGCTTCGACGAGGGGAGCCGGGCCGCCCTCCAGCGGCTCGGCGACCTGCTCCGCGACAAGAAACCCGTCGTCGAGAGGTTCGTGCGCGTCGCCTGCCCGGCGCGGGGGACGATCCTCGCCTCCGACCGCCTCGATCTCTGGCTCAACGTCACGCTGAATGCGCTCGGCCTGGCCATCGGCCTGGCACCGGCCCCCGTCCTGAGCGAAGCGTACGGGTTCCTCAAGGCCCTGACGATCACGGTGGTCAAGGAGAAGGCCGACCCGGCCACCCTGCCCGGGCTGGAGGCGATGATCCCCGGACGACCGCTGGTCGGCTTGCTGAATCGGGTCGGCACCACGACGGGAGCCGACCTCTCGGTGATCGAGGGTGACATCGAGGGCGCGGGGATCCTGGGCCGTCTGAAGGTCTTCGCGACCGACGTTTTCTATCGTGAAGATCACGACCTGGTCGTGAATACGAGCGCGATGAGCGGGGGCATGGCGCGGCCCGCGGGCAGGGCCCGCGTGTTCTCCGACAAGGGCTCCTGGGTGAGCCACTTCGGCTACTTCCGCAATGCGCGTACCGCCGAGCTGGTCGTACGCGGCGTGCTGCGCAAGGAGGGCGATCTCGCAGGCTTCGCGCCGCTCAATTCCTCGGACGACCTCCCCATGCCCCTCGTCTCCGCCAGGCGGGACGGCGCATCGCGGCCGATGGTCTTCGTGCTCCCCGGGATCATGGGCAGCCATTTGACCATCCATGGCCAGCGGGTCTGGCTGGACGTGCCGCAACTCGCTCTGGGGGGAACGGGCCGGCTCCGGATCGGGGCGGCCGACGTCACGCCGGAAGCTCCCATCGGGCTCTACTACGCCGAGCTGTGCGCGCACCTGGCGCGCACCCATGAGGTGCGGCCCTGGTCGTATGACTGGCGCCTCTCCGTGCGGAGCACGGGCCGGCAGCTGGCGCAGGCGCTCCGGGACGCGCTTGCGGCCACGGACCAGCCGATCCGCATCGTGGCCCATTCCCTTGGCGGGCTGGTGGCGCGATCCGCGTTCCGGGACGGCGGGCTCTGGCAGCAGTTCCGCGACCGCGACGGCTCTCGGCTGGTGATGCTGGGCACGCCCAACGGCGGCTCGCACGGCATTCCGCTCATGCTGCTCGGCCGGGACCGGACCCTTCAAGCGCTCGCCATGCTCGATGTCACGGCGAGCCGACGTGAGCTCCTCGACGTCGTGAGCCGGTTCCCCGCCGTGCTTGAGATGTTGCCGCACGATCCCGACTTCAACCTCTTTACCGCCGCGGGTTGGTCCCGCCTCGCGGATCTCGACCTCGATCGGGCGGCTTGGGCGCAACCCGATCAAGCCGACCTCGCCGACGCACGGGCGGTTCGCGACGATCTCGCGGCCGGACCGTTCGATCCCGAGCGGATGGTCTACATCGCCGGCCAGGCTCCAACCCCTGAGCGCCTGCTGATCGCTGCCGGCCCGGCGGGAGGGCAGCAGGTGCTGTTCGGGATGACAGAGGAGGGAGACGGGCGCGTGCCCTGGCGCACGGGAATCCTGCCGGGCATGCGGGCATGGTATGCCCCGGCGGCACACGGCGACCTCCCGCGCTACCGGCCGGGCTTCGCGGCCATCACCGACCTGCTCGTGCAGGGCACGACCAACCGTCTCCCGGCGCGGCCGGCCGGCCTGCGGGGAGCTGCCACGGTGCGGCCCGTGCTGCGGGAGGTCCCGACGATCCATCCCGATTTCGAGGAGATGGCCGCCGCCGCGATGGGCGGGACACGCGCCGCGCCGGTTGCACCGGCCGCGCCGCGGGTGCGCATCACCGTGATCCACGGTCACGTCGCCATGGCAGACCATCCGGTGATGGTCGGGCACTACGAAGGCGACACGATCGCAGGCCCCGAACGCGCGTTGGACCTGCTCCTGAACGGCCGCCTGACGCACCGGCGGCACCTCGGGCTGTACCCGGGGCGACGGGGCACGTCCGAGGTGATGCTCGACCGCAGGCAGCGTCCCGAGGGCGCGGTCGTCCTCGGGCTGGGGACGCCCGGCACGCTGACCGGAGGTCTCTTGGAAGAGATCTACCTGGGCGGCTTCCTGCGCTACGCCGCGGCCGAGGAGGAAGAGTGGTGCGCGCAGGGCCAGTCGCAGGCCCGCCGGCTGCGCCTGTCGACGGTTCTCGTCGGCGGCGGCGAGGGCGGGCTGTCCGTCCGCGAGTCGCTTCGCGCGCTGCTCGTCGGGCTGCAGCGGGCGCAGCGCCTCCTCCAGAAGGGGCCGCGCTACGTCGAGCTTCAGGTCGTGGAGTTCCTCGAGCACCGTGCCATCGAGATTTGGCACGAGCTCGATCGACTCAGCGGTCACCTCGAGCAGGATTCGTGCGACGGGAGCGGCGAGCTCATCGAGCTGGCGCCGTGTGTTCAAATCCGCGACGGAGGGAAGCGACGGATCGGGGAAGGCGGCGATCCGAGCTGGTGGCAGCCGTTGCAGGTCACCATCGACCCGCACGGCCCCCAGAAGCTGATCAGCTTCGCGACGCCGAGCGGCCGGGCTCGGGTCGAGGCCTCCGCGTTGATCTACAATCAATCCATCGTCGATCTCTTCTCGAGTCAGGCGCCGAGCTCGGCCGGCCTCTATCCGGAGATGGGGACGCCCGGTCGCGCCTTGTTCGAGCTACTCTGGCCGGACCACCTCAAGGATCGCAGCCAGGAGGATCGCAACCTGCGTCTGATCCTCGATGCCGAGACGGCCGCGTTTCCCTGGGAGATCATGGACGACCGGCGCCCGTGGCAGGAGCGGGTCGAAGACGGTGACGGAGAGCGGCAGGCGCCGCCGGCCGTGCGGGCCGGTGCGGTCCGCCAGCTCACACGGACACGCTTTCGTGCGCGGCCGCAAGCCCCGCTCCGCTCGACGCGCCGGGCGCTCGTGATCGGCAATCCGACCGCCATCCCGGCGCCCGGCTTCGGCCCGCTCGCCGGAGCCGAGCAGGAGGCTCAGGCGGTGGTGAGCCTGCTTGAAGCGAGCGGCTACGAGGTGGAACGGCTGATCGGCCGGGAGGCCCGGCCCGACCGGATCCTCGCCATGCTGTTCGCGCAGGCGTGGCAGGTCGTACACATCGCGGCCCACGGAGCCGTCAAACACCGGTTCCGGCCGGACGGACCCGAGGTCACGGGCGCGATCCTGGGCGGGGAGTTCGTGCTGGGACCGGACACTCTCGATCGCATGCCGGTGCCCCCGGACCTGTTCTTCGTGAATTGCTGTCACCTCGGGGCGGTCGACAAGGAGGCGGAAGCCGCACGCGGCCGCAATCGGGATTGGCCACACCTGGCGGCCACGGTCTCGGTGCAACTGATCGAGATCGGGGTGCGCGCCGTCGTGGCGGCCGGGTGGGCCGTGGACGACGCGGCCGCGAGGATCTTCGCTCTGGAATTCTACGGGCGCCTGCTTGGGGGCGAGAATTTCGGGGAGGCTGTCAAGGAGGCTCGCAAGCGTGTCTATCATGAGTACCGCGACACGACGACGTGGGGTGCCTACCAGTGCTACGGCGAGCCGGACTGGCGCTTGAACGGCGGCGAGACAGTTCAAACGACCTGGGAGCCGCGTCCTTTCGCGGCCGTGGCGGAGGTGCTGGAGGCAATCGAGAGCATCCGGGGCGACGCCCGGACCGGCGTCGAGCGCGACGCCGACACGCTCCGGCAGCGCTTGGCGGCCGTCGTGGATCTGGCCGGCCAGCGGACCTTCACCGGCCGCCCGGAGGTCGCAGCCCTGCTGGGCGAGGTCTTCGGTGATCTCGGCGACTTGGCGACCGCCCTGGCGTGGTACGATCGGGCCTTCTCCGCCGAGCAGGCTCACACGGGGCAAGTCCACCTGCCAATGCGCGCCATCGAGCGGCGGGCCAACCTGCGGGCGCGCTTGGCGGTGCAGCGCTTCCGGGAGACGGATCCGGCCCAGGCCGACCGCGAGGGCGCGCGCAAGGAGATCGAGCAGTCCCTGAAGGAACTCCGGCGATTGGCACAGCTCGCGGGGAAGACCAGTGAGCGCCTGGCGCTGCAGGGCAGCTGTCACAAACGACTCGCGCAGGTACTCACGGATGCCGAGCGGATGCAGGCTCTGAAGCGTATGAGGGATTGTTACGCCGACGCCGAGAGGCTGACTCGGGAGCGCACGGGATGTGTCGATCCGTACCACCGGCGGATGCAGGCTGCGGCCGTATTCGTGATCGACCTGTGCGCGAACGGGACCGTTTCCGAGCAGGCTCAGACTCTGCTCAAAATCGTACGGACCGAAGCGGAACAGCGTTACGCTGAGGAGGCCAGCTTCTGGAACGGCATCGCCGCTGCCGAAATCAGCGTTCTGGAGTTTATCGCCCATGACGGAAAGGACGGGTCGTGCATGGAGGATGCTGCACAAGGTTATTTCAAGGCTTGGCGGAGAAATGGCTCGGCCCTGATGATGATTTCGGTCCTCGAGCAGATGGATTTCCTCGTAGACGTGCTGAACGACAGCCAGGCGAGCCGGTCGCATGCCCTGCAGGCGGTCGCGGCTCTGCGCGCCGATCTGCAGGCTCAAATGTCCTCGGGGGTCTGGTCGGCGGCCGAATGCGGGCCGGCATGACGTCCGACGATCACGACATCCGACGGGGACGAACCGAAGCTGCGCTCGCACCAGGATCACCGTGGGAGACCGGCTACCGCAAGAGCCTCGACGGGAAAAACCGGGGCGGGTTGCCCGAGGCAGGAGATCGTCCCCTCGAAGGAGGCGCAGACCGTGACCTGATTTTGTCGGAACACTGACGACCGCGTCCGGCCGCATTCGCCCCCGGACTACCGGCCGCGCGCGCCGGCCACCATCCCGGATCTGACCTTCCGGCTCTTGTCATCGGGTGAGCACGGTCACGCAGACGATTCGCAAGCGGATCGAGAAGGCCTTCACCTTCACAGTCGCGGCCCTCAACCTCGTGCGGCTGCCGAAACTCCTGGCAACTCTGGTGACGGCCTGACGTCGAAGCCCCACACCGGCGCTTGCTCTCCAACCCTGCCTCGTTCCAGCGCATCAGGCCCGGCCTGCGCCGCGAAACGTCGCACGGGCGCGACGCCGAGGAAGACCCAGAACGACGCCCACCTGTTTCCAGCAGCCCGTTAGGTCATCTGACGAGCGCTGCCCTCTATCGCCATGTCGTGCTGAAGATCGTGCGCAAGCTCGAGGCCAACAATGTCTTCAGGTTCATCTACGACGTTGGGTTGGTCGAACGGCCGCTGGATTGGATGATGCGTAGGCACTCTGGAGGCTTATCAGTGCTCATCGTGAAATAGAGATGCGGCCTGAGAACACCGGCCGGACCTCCCAGGTCAATGGAGCGAGGCCATCAAGTCCGTGCCTTTTAAGGTGCTAAATACTGGGATTGCCTACAAAAATCGGAAAGCGGGCTGCTAAGCTTGGTGGCACGCTTCGGAGCCGAAAGCACTTCGGACACAGGGAAACCGCCCTGAAGAAAGCGGCCCTTCAAGATCAAGAAAATTAGCAATAAATCGCAAATATTAGACACCTTAAAAGGCGTGGCCATTAAGCCCACCACCCCGAAAGCTCTCGGATGATATCTTCCTTAGCTGCGGAGACACCATTCGTGATATTTATTGTGAGCAATCCCCCCATATCAGACGGTATTTCTGCCCCGGCTTTATGTAACAAGATTATGCGACCGGATTTGCGGCCAAAAAACCCACAAAAATATCCAATCTCAAAAATAACATTCTGTCGTGCTCTCATACTTCCACTCGCGTAGTCGTCAGGCGTCAGTAGTGCGAAAACAAGATCCGCCTTTTCACCATATTTCTCAAGTTTTTCAATGACAGCCTCTCCTTTGTTGGGTTCATTTTGCAGTACAATTGGTTCGCCTATGTTTAATTCGTCGCGGAGAAGGCGAACGAGTTCGTTTTTTGCATCGTGATTATGTCCATGTACTATAAAAATAAATGGCTTCATTTCACCGTCAGAGTACACGATTTTTGCTTTTAGCATAATATCATCAACATTATAGCCAGACCCATATCTAACTATATTCTTGAAGTTTTTCATAAAATTTATTTTATCATCACTAAATCGAGGGGCGGATTTTATGTAGATTCGTGCCTTCGGCAGCAAGGTTTGAAAGTCGCGCAGTAATGAGAATCCTGCAATTTCATAATCCCCGATGCTGGTCTCTTTGTCATCATAAGGAAGGCCAATATCAAGAATAACAAATCGTGTCGTCGGATAGCGCTCAGCTAGTAAATACGCTTCATTCACGGTTTTTGCATGGTAGACATTAAATCCCCCGAAAACTCTAAGTGAGCGCGATACAGATTCTGCGAGCATAACGTCATCTTCGACAAACAATATCCCCGGCTTCTTCCAATTTTTCTGGGTATTATTGATAGAATCATTTTGATGTGAGGAGTCGGACATTTTATCGCCTCATCTGTTGGTGAAACGTGTCACCGCCGATCGAATTGCATAACAAACGTCGACAACCTTTCAGTTGCTGGCTCTCTGACAAAGCGTAAATCGCCACCGATCATTCGCATAAGTTCCCTGGCCACCCACAGGCCGAGTCCAATTCCACCGACTGAAGATCTTGCCTCGCAGGCTCTTTTTCCTCTTTTGAATTTCCAAAATATCGTATCTTCTTCTGACGGTTCAATGGGAACACCGCTGCTTTTTACAAATATCCTTGAAGAGTCAACATGAAGATTGTGCTCAACAGTTAGAATAGAGTTCTTGTCGGCATATTTACATGCATTGTCGAGCAAAGTGTAGAGCACGTTTTTTAGTACGCTCACGTCAGTATTTATGTCATTTGGATCGCCATCTCCGGTGGGGCCGTCGCAACTGCCCATTTTCAGAACGAGTTCTATATCGCTCCGGCCCCGAGATGACGACACCAAATTAAATGTGCGCTGAGCTTCCGAGAAGACGTTTATCGTTCCGACAGATGGCGTATAATGTCTTCCCAATGATCGGGACAGGCTCGTATAGATGCCGTCGCATAAGGCGTCCAATGACGCCACGCGTTCCGCGATCTTCGAAAATGCGAGGTGCAATTCCTGAAATTCCGAAATCGCTGGATCACCGACGGGGGCCCGTCGGAGCATCAATTCAGCCGCTTCCCTTACAAATGAAACATCTGCGCTCGTGGCCGTCAGAGGGTTTCGCAACTGATGAGCCATCGCAAGTAAATCTTGATCCCGCGCTCTCAACAATCTCCGCCGCTGCATCGCAACTCCTGCGGTAGATGCGAGACTTTTTATGACGCCTATTTCATGTTCTGAGAAATTTTGACTCCTGCGGAACGCAATCAACATGATGCCAGTTACAATATCGCCGATTCTGAGAGGGCATATTATACATGTACGTATTTGTTCGCCTTTAACTAATCTGACCCAGAATTCTTCTTCGCCATCGTCATCTCGCAATTGCTCAACAAGTTTTTCTGGCGAATAGGTAATAATAGGATCTGTGCTTCCGGCCAGTCGTGGAGACGGAGTGTGTGGGAAAGACGAGAAAGGTGACTCGCTGTCGGGCAACAATGCGGTCCCGCGGTGCCCAGATATAACAGGATTGGCAACGAAACGGCGCTGATCTTGATCGTATTCAAATACCAAAACCATGTCAGCAGAGACAAGATTTAGCGAGTGCCCAGCGATACTATATAGAAGCTGGCCTTCGTCGGCCTCATTAGCAAGAGCTTTAGCTATTTCTTGCAAATTGGTTAACTGTCGGGCGGCACGAGCTGCATCGACGTAATACAAGGCGTGCCGTACAGCATCTCTCGCGAGATTCATAAAAAGTTTTGTTCCTTCAATTTCCTCTTCTCTGAATATATGATCATGCGTGAAGGCAACGTATAAAACAGCGTGCTTTCTCGGCGCTTTTCCCGAATGTAGACGATCAGGAAGCCGCTCGGACAATAGGTCTAGAGGATACGCGGCCATGGCTTTAACGCCAGCCCGATGCAATTGTGGATTGAATTCAGAAATCGTATGTCCGGTTTTGGTATCGGGCAGGAATTGCGGCCGACCAGAGGCGATCGCTTTCTCACCAAGACCATTGCGACGCGGCTTTACATCTCGCAAAATACCTGGAAGTGATTGACCGGACCAAACACTATATGCATGTAATCTATCACTTAGATCAAATGGAAATATAAAGTTTGCGCAGTCGGCGCCCGCAATTTCCTTGGCACTTTTAGCAACGGCTTCTAGCACGCTCAGGAGCGTTGATTGGCAGAGTGTATATGCGTACTTGCACGCAAGCTCAAAAACAAGCTCTATATCCGACCAGGTCACGACCTTGTGTTTTGACATACTTTCATTTATGTATCCAACTTCTAGTGTTCCGATCACCTGGAATTCGCTAGACGCATCAGTTTTTTTGCCGCGTTCCTGGACGAGTGATATACGCCGCGGCGCTGACGGTATGTCAGGTTCAAGCACGAAATCAGCAAAACTCGCTTCAGCGATGTGCCCCTTATCAAACCGCACAACCAACGGCAAAAACGCGCGGCTAAAGCGCTCATGACCATACTTCCCATATATAAAAGCATCAAATCTAGGATCAAAGCCGTCAATTAATTCAATACATAGCGGATCTGCTAATGCAATGTCGGCCTGAATATCGCGGAATTTTTTCTCGACTTGCAGCGAATGGCTGGCGACGTTGTACCAGCCGGTCTCTAATCCCGTTCCATACACCGTGCGGATCGTTTGCTGCTCAAAATCTATTAGTTGTATGGCTGCAAAATCAAAATGTAATCGGTTTCGTACTTCATTGCATATCGATTCGGCGACGTTATCTGAATCCAAAAGTCGAGAACTTGCGCTTTCGATGATCTGAGCTCTCTTCAAAACCAAAATCGACGTATTTCCATTATTTCTATAATTTGCTTCCTGTCCGGTTCCAGTCATGACTTCCTCCCTCAGAAAGAACGAGCTATTGTTTTTAGATTATTTCATGCAAAAATATTTTTAATATACGTGAACTTCGATAAAATCAAAATATCAAATCATGGTATTGATATTTTTTCAATAAAAGCAGATTTAAAGTATTGGTTTGCATGACAATCGCATCTCGAAGACGATTTAACTAAAACTTAATTATAATTTTATATTTAACACCTACCTACTAGTCGTAATATTTTCTGCATCTTCCACTTTGCTTATTCATTTTTCACCGATATGCGCGACTGCAATGCTAACATCGCTGATCGCTGCATGGATAAGGGCTGTGCGCTCCTCCATGAAACGTATTTTTTCTTTGCTCGGGTCATCTTTGGTCCACCAGCGGCCTTCATCAATAGCCGTAAGCAAGGCGCGCAAACGCGCATGTTCTTTTTTGAGGTGGGCGATGATAGCGCGTTGTTCCGTCATTGCCGCACTCACAGCGTGCAAAACGCATTATAATCCCAACAGTTATATAGCATCTAATCAGCCCTGTAAAGCAGGCTTGATCTGGATCTATCTGACCATCGTCAAGTTCGGCGTCATTCTGGTCTCCAACAGCCTCGTGGCGACCCTGTGGGGCGTGTCGTCGCCGCCGCTGCGGTTGCCCGAGTGGATTTCCGGCAGCGTCGACATCGGGTCCATCGACGACCCGACGGTCCGGCTGGCGATCATCGTCACCGGCCTGGGCGGCGGCGAGCCCGGTCACGGTGGTTCGCGCAAGCACCAGAGCGACGAGTATCGAGGCATGGCGGTCGCGCGGTCATACCGGCGAAGCCATTGCGATGCCCGGATACAATCGATTCGGTATCGCCTTGAGCGTGTCCGAGTCCGAGGGTGCGTTGGCCCGAGCCTTGTCGGCCTTCCTGCGGTCATGCAGGACGAAGTCATTGCTCGGAATCTGGTACGATCCTCAGCATCACCCGGCTTGGATCGATCAGAGCGATGTGCCTAGCCGTTGTCCTCTACACCTCCACCGCGATCGGTGCAGCGCGAACCGTGTCCATCAAGGCGTAGCAGGTCCGGTTGCGGCCCGTCGCCTTGGCTTCGTAGAGGGCGGCGTCGGCCAGGCCGAACAGGTCGGCGAGCGTACCGCTCTGACGCGGCAGGCCGAGGGCGAGCCCGATGCTGACCGTGATCCGTCCGACGCTCTCGCCCTCCGTCTCGACCACCAGCCCGGCAACCGCCTCGTGGACCCGCTCCGCGACGTGGGCCGCGCCCTCGGCGTCGGCGCCCGGCAGAAGGATCGCGAATTCCTCGCCGCCGACCCGGGCGACGAGGTCGCTCGGCCGGCGTGCGGCGTCCGAGAGGGCCCGGGCGAGGCCTTGCAGCACCCGGTCGCCGACGGCGTGACCGTAGCGATCGTTGTAGCGCTTGAAGTGGTCGGCATCGACCGCCAGCAGGGTGACCGGGCCACCGCGCCGACTGGCCTCGGCGAAGGCCCGCCCGAACGCCTCCTCGAAGGCGCGCCGATTGGGCAGGCCGGTGAGCGCGTCGGTGCGCGAGAGTTGCGCCAGTTCGGCTTCCGCGGCGTTGCGCCGGCGCAGCTCCCACCGAACCAGCAGCGCCAGCCCGACCGCCACGACGCACAGGGCGAGCACCACCGCGACGATCACCTGGGCCTTCTGCCGCCACTCGACCTCGATCTCTCTCGTCGAGAGCGCGACCGTGAGGTGGAGCGGCGTGTCGCCGACGCGGGTGAAGGTGTAGAGGCGCTCGATGCCATCGCTCTGGGCGATGCCGATGAAGCTGCCGGTGCCCTCGCGCAGGATGCGCCGGACGTTGAGCGAATCGGCGAAGCTCGGGGCGAGCTCGGGGTTCGGCACCGGATGACGCACGATGCGGGTGCCGTCGGCGTGGAACAGGTTGATGGTGCCGTCCCGCCCGAGCTTGACGTTCTGGAACAGGCGATCGAAGTAGGACAGCGACAGGCTTCCGAGCACGATCCCGCTGAAAGGTCCTCCCGGCATCCCGGTCCGCCGACTCAGGACGAGGACGGGCTTTCCGACCGAGCGGGACATGATGGGTCCGCTGCTGCCGAGCCCGAGGCCGGGATTGGCCGTGTGGGCCTGGAAGTAGGCGCGATCGGCGTTGTTGTATCGGCGGGGGGGCCCAACCGGCGGCGTCGTAGATGCTGTTGCCGTGCTGGTCCAGCACGAGCAAAGCGTTGAGATCCCTGGCGTCGACGGCGCGGTCGAACAGGATACGCTGGCGGAGCTTGGGAGGGACAGCCTCCAGATCGTGTGCCTTCAAATTCTCGACGATGTTCTGTGGCGCGACGTCGATGATCTCGACGTTTTGGTCGATGTCACGAGCTTATTGCGACGAGATCCGTACCGCCAGAAAGATTAATCTATTCGGAAAGACAGTAGAAAATTCTATCAGCATCAACGCGCTATACGTTTATCATCTACCAAAATAATATTCATTCACGAAGGAGTTGCCATTTTTCTTGATATCAAACAGCGGTAACCAGGGCCGGCGTGATGCGGCCCTGGTTCATCAGAATTGGGCGATTGGTATTTTTGGCTGACTGCGTTACTCAGGCCGCGCGCACAGTGGCAAGGAAGCGATCGACTTCGGCGGTGAGGTGCTCGGATTGGCGCGACAGCGCGGAGGAGGCCGCCAGCACCTCGCTCGCCGCCGCGCCCGTCTCCTCTGCTGCGCCCGCCACGCCGGCGATGTTGCCGGTCACCTCGCCGGCGCCGGCCGCGGCATGGCTGACGTTGCGCACGATCTCCTGCGTCGCCGCGCCCTGCTGCTCGACCGCGGCCGCGATCGAGGCCGCCACCGCGTTGATCTCGCGGATGCGCGCCGTGATGCCGCCGATCGAGGCGACCGCCTGGCCGGTCGAAGCCTGGATCTGCTCGATCTGGGCCGAGATCTCGCTCGTCGCCCTGGCGGTCTGGCCGGCGAGCGCCTTGACCTCGCCGGCCACCACCGCGAAGCCCTTGCCGGCCGCGCCCGCGCGCGCCGCCTCGATTGTCGCGTTCAGCGCCAGCAGGTTGGTCTGCTCGGCGATCGAGGAGATCAGGCCGATCACGTCACCGATCCGGGACACTGCGCCGCTCAACTCCTGCACCAGGGCACCGGTCTGGTCGGCTTCCGCCACAGCGCGATGCGCCAGCTCCGCCGAGCCGCTGACCTGACGGCCGATCTCCCGCACCGACGAGCCGAGCTCCTCGGCCGCGGCCGCGACGGTGGTGACGTTCGAGGCCGCCTCTTCGGCGGCAGCCGCCACGGCGGTCGATTGCGCGGCGGTCGCCGCCGCGGTGCCGCTCATGGTGCTGGCCGTCGCCTGCAGGTCGGAGGCCGAGGACGACACCATGGCGATGACGTTGCCGACCGCCGCCTCGAAGCCGTCGGCCATCTCGCGCATCGCGCGCTTGCGCTGCTCCTCGGCCGAGGCGCGGGCGAGCGCGGTCTCCTCCTCGAGCTGGCGGGTGCGGATCAGGTTGTCCTTGAACACCTGCACGGCCGCCGCCATGGCGCCGATCTCGTCCCGGCGCTGGCGAAACGGGATCTCGGTCCCGAGGTCCGCCCGTGCGAGACGCGCCATGATGCCGGTCATGGCGGTGATCGGGTTGACGACCCCGCGGACCACCCAGATCACGCCGCCGACGACGAGCACGAGCGCCGACAGGCAGAGGAGAGCCTGCCAGAGAAGGTGCCGGCGGGCCTCGTCGGCCGTTGCCTGCGCCATCGCGTCCAGTTCCGACACGGACGTCAGAACGATCTCGGCGAGCTGGTCGAGCCCGGGGTTGAACTGGGTCCGGTAGGCGTCGACTGGCGTTCGCTCGAGCGACTTGTCCGACAGTGCCGGCACGATGGTGCGGGTGCGATCCGCCAGGACGCCGTCGAAGTAGCGGCTCTGCGCGGTCCTGATCGCGAGCTTGAGAGGCTCGCGACCGTTCATGCTTTCGACGATGCCCTGCATCATCTGGAAGATGAACTTCGTCTCGCGTTCGAGCGCGTGGAGCTCGATGAGCTGGTTGGGCGCGATCACCTGGCCCTTCGCCAGAACGTCGATGACGATCACGGTGGCGCTGCCGGCTGAACTGCGTGCTTCCCACCCGAGCTGGCGCACGCGAAGGAGGTTCGAGAAGCGGGTATCGACCTCACGGATGCGTTTCTCGGTCTTGGCGATGAGGGCTTCGATCGATCGCTGGAGATCGAGCGCCTGCTCGCCGACCTTTCGCGTGAGGGCGAGGTCGCGGGCGGATACGGGCCTGGTAAGAGCGTCGTCAACGTCCCGACGCGTCTGCGTCCAGCGCTGATAGAGGTCCGCGATGACGCTCAGATCGAGCGTGCTCTCTCCCGACAAGCTGGATCTCGTCAGCCCGGTTGCGGAGGACAAGGCCTCATCGACGCTCTTGCGGCGCGCCGCCATGTCAGTGAGCGTGGGGGCGGCTCCTGCCGCTTCGAGGGTCAAGGCGGAGGTGGTGGCGCCGCGCTCGTAGCGTACGTTGTTCATGCCGCGTGTAAGCACAGAATCGAGCTTGGCTAAGTTTTGGGCATGGGCTGCATTTTCCGCCTCTCGCCACGCAGCGAGTAGACTGGTGCCAGCAAAGCCCAGCACCGCGAGACCGAGCGCGAGGATGATGCCGATGAGCCTTGTCTTGACTGACATGACGTCTTTCATTACATACTGCGACCAAGCATGTGCTTCTAATATAGAATTGTTAATTTTTGGTTTATAGAACAGGTATTGAGAAAACAAAATTTCGTTTTATTGAGAGGTGACCCTTAAACCCTGATAGCGAGATAGTAAAACTTTGGATGACGTCGTTCGGCGGCGGCCGTCCAGGTGTTCAAGGATGGGCTCGTGCGGATGCGGGCCTCGGGGAGGAGACCGTGCTGGCGGGTGCGTCGGCCGAGGAGCAGCGCCGGTCAACCGGCTCTGCGGCTCGGGCCTCGATGCGGTCGGCATCGCCGCGCGGGCGATCATGGCGGGCGATGCCGACCTCGGGCGGCCGGACGACGCGGAGCACGTGAATCCCCATGGCGGCGGCATCGCGCTCGGCCAGCCCCTCGGCATGTCGGGGGCGCGGCTCGCGATGACGGCGGCGCGCGCGCTCGAGGTCCGGGCTGCCCGGCGCGCGGTCGTCACGATGTGCATCGGCGCCGGCCAGGGCATCGCCGGCCTCATCGAGCGCGTCTGAGCGCCTGCGGCACACCCCTTCGACAAGGACGACAAGCGGGATCGACATGGCGGCGGTGGTGCGTCACGGCCGCAGCGTCGGCGGTCCGGCCCTGCGCGCGCTTAACTTCCACGAGCGGGCCGACCGGCTGCGCGCGCTCGCCGCCCGCCTCTCGGCCCACAAGGACGCCCTGGCCGCCCACGCGGGCGCGACCCGGCGCGACAACGTCTTCGACATCGACGGCGGTCGGCACCCTGTTCGCCTACGCCTCGCGCGGGCGCCGCGACAAGCCGGCCGAGCGGTTCGTCGTGGATGGCGGGGCCGAGCCGCTGTCGAAGGACGGCTCGTTCCTCGGCGTGCACGTGATGACGCCCCTGCGCGGGGTCGCCGTGCACATCAACGCCTTCGACTTCCCCTGCCGGGGCATGCTGGAGAAGCTGGCCCCGTCCCTCCTCGCCGGGGTGCCGGTCATCACCAAGCCGGCGACCTCCACCGCCTACGTGGCTGATCGTCGAGGCGGGCATCCTGCCGGACGGCGCGCTCCGGGTCCTGTGCGGCGCGCCCGGCCACCGGCTCGAGCACCTCACCGGTCAGGACGTCCTCAGCTTCACCGGGTCGGCGGCGACCTCGCAGGCTGTGCGCGACCACCCGGCGGTCTCGCGCAACGCGGTCCGCTTCATCGCCGAGCGGGGTTCGCTGAATGCCGCGGTGCTCAGGCCGGACTGGGACGTGGAGCTGTTCAACCAGGAGGACGAGACGGTCGCGCGCTACGACCTCCTCACGATGAGCGCCCGGACCGGCGCCGCCGCGCCGGTGGCCCGAGACCCGCCCGGCCGCCCGGTTGTGCGGCCGGGGATTTCGACGTAAGTCGCTGGGCCCGCTCCGTTTCGGTCGAGAACGGGGCGGGGATGGCGGATGACGGCGGCGCCGCGCCCGCCCGGGACGGGGGGCTTTGTGAGCGACGCGCGCGGATCCTCGGCGGATCGCAACGGAGAGGCCCTGGTCTCGCGTCTCCTGGACACGCTGCCGCTGCGCTCGGGCGGCTTCATCGTCACCCTCTACGGCGACGTCGTCGAGCCGCGCGGCGGCCGGCTGTGGATGGGCAACATCGTCGAGATCTGCCGGATGGTCGGCATCAGCGAGACGCTGGTGCGGACCGCGGTGTCGCGGCTCGTGGCCGCCGGGCAGCTCACCGGCGAGCGCCAGGGCCGGCGCAGCTTCTACCAGCTCACCGAGGCGGCGCGGCGCGAGTTCCTGTCCGCCGCCCGGACCCTGTTCGCGCCGCAGGCGGAGGTCGGCTGGCTGTTCGTCTGGCTCGGGCCCGACCCGGCCGGCGAGGCCGGGCCGGCGCTGGAGCGGGAGGGGTTCGTCCGGCTCGGGCCGCAATGGCTGCTCGGACCGGCCCGTCACCGGCCGGCGGACCCGTCCCTCGTCGTCTTCGAGGTCGGCCAAGGGGGCAGCCAAGGGGACGGCCAAGGGGACGGCCAAGCGGCCAGCCAAGCGGCGGGGCCGCGGCTCCGGGATCTCGTCGCGGCGCATTGGGACCTCTCCGCCTTCGATGCGGCCTATGCCGCCTTCCTGGCGGCCTTCGCCGGCATCGCGGACGCGCTCGACGCCGGGACCCACCTGTCGGATGCCGAGGCGCTTCAGCTCCGGCTGCTGCTCGTGCACGCCTACCGTCACGCGGCGCTCCGGGATGCGCGCCTGCCCGCCGCGACCCTGCCGGCCGACTGGAGCGGGCACCGCGCCCGCCGTCTCTTCGCCGACCTCTACCTCCGCCTTTCCCCCGCCGCCGACCGCCATGTCGGGCGCCACCTCCTGGCCGGCGACGACCTGTTGCCGGCGCAGACGGCGGAGACCCTCGCTCGGGCGGCGTCCCTCGCCCGGATCCGCGACGGCGCCTGACACCCTCCGCCACTTCCCGGGCACGGTCCTGCGGCCGGGCCTCACCGCCCGCGCGTGGCGCCGGATCGAAACATCACATCAAAACAGTGAAAAGGCATTGCGATGTGATGCTTTCGATGGTAGACGATCGGTTGGACGACAGGCTCGGCCGGCATGGCCGCCGCACCCATCCGGCAGGGCGGCACGACGCCGGAATGCGGCGGAGCCACGGGCTTCGGGCAAGGTCCCGGACCGGGTTCGCGTTCTGACAGGAGGGTCTCGCATGTATGCGCAGCTGGTGAAGACGGACAGCACGCATGTCCGCGGCCTCGACGAGATGTCGGACGAGGAGCGCGCGTTCCAGGAGCGGATCGACCGCGGCGAGAAGATCGAGCCGAAGGAGTGGATGCCCGAGGGCTACCGCAAGACCCTGATCCGGCAGATCGGCCAGCACGCCCATTCGGAGATCGTCGGCCAATTGCCCGAGGGCAACTGGATCACCCGCGCGCCGACGCTGGAGCGCAAGGCGATCCTGCTCGCCAAGGTCCAGGACGAGGCCGGCCACGGGCTCTATCTCTACTGCGCCGCCGAGACGCTCGGCGTCAGCCGCGACGAGCTGATGGAGCTGCTCCACGCCGGCAAGATGAAGTATTCGTCGATCTTCAACTACCCGACCCTGACCTGGGCCGACATGGGGGCGGTCGGCTGGCTGGTCGACGGGGCGGCGATCATGAACCAGGTGCCGCTGCAGCGGACCTCCTACGGCCCCTACAGCCGGGCGATGATCCGGATCTGCAAGGAGGAGAGCTTCCACCAGCGCCAGGGCTACGACATCATGATGAAGATGGCGCGCGGCACCCCGGCCCAGAAGCACATGGCGCAGGACGCCCTCAACCGGTTCTGGTACCCGGCGCTGATGATGTTCGGGCCGTCCGACAAGGATTCGGTCCATTCGGCCCAGTCGATGGCCTGGAAGATCAAGATGAACACCAACGACGAGCTGCGCCAGAAGTTCGTCGACCAGACCGTGCCGCAGGCCGAGCATCTCGGCCTGACGGTCCCGGACGAGAACCTGCGCTGGAACGAGGAGAAGGGCGGCTACGACTTCTCGGAGCCGGACTGGAGCGAGTTTTTCGAAGTTATCGCCGGCAACGGACCGTGCAACCGCGAGCGGCTGGGGGCTCGGGTGAAGGCCTGGGAAGACGGCGCCTGGTTCCGCGACGGGCTGAAAGCGCATGCCGACAAGGCCGCCCGCCGCCCCGCCATGGCCGTCGCGGCCGAGTGACCGGACACGAGCGGGCGGCCCTCCACCGGCCGCCCCGAGAACCAGAGCATCATGGGAGGATCGCGCATGTCCAGCGAATGGCCGTTATGGGAGATCTTCATCCGCGGTCAGCACGGCCTGAACCACCGCCATGTCGGCAGCCTGCACGCGCCCGACGCCGAGCTCGCGATCAAGAACGCCCGCGACGTCTATACCCGCCGCAACGAGGGCGTGAGCATCTGGGCGGTGCGCTCCAGCGACATCGTGGCGTCGAGCCCGGGCGACAAGGGCCCGCTGTTCGAGCCGGCGAACAGCAAGGTCTACCGGCACCCGACCTTCTACGACATCCCGAACGACGTGGGGCACATGTGATGCCGTCCCTGCCCGACGTGATGACGCCGGACGCCGCCGCCCTCGCCGCGGCGGCCGTTTCCGGCCCCCACCCGGCC